>JBASZG010000205.1:0-2218 GCA_049277875.1 Venatoribacter sp. | reverse complement strand
GCGACATAATACGCTTATCCAAACTTTCGTGAGTGCTGGTGGTATTTTTTTTGAGAAAGAGAGAGAGTCCTTCGTTTGTTGCGGAAATTGAATCAGCCATAAAATACCTGTGTTGCGGTTTAAAGCCCTTTAAATTTTGGCTTCTGATGTGGTGTTAGGATTGGCTGGCTTGAGTGGAATTCTGGCTGGCTGAGGAGGTGAATCTAAGAAGTTGTTAGTCTTAATGATAATTAGTCGCAATTGCAATAATAAATGAAAAATACTAATTTCTTATGATGAAAACTAAGCCGATATGATTGGATAAAAACCTTATTGGTGTCTTGAACTATTTTAATTTGCTGATTAGAATCGCCCTCCAATTTATATATCAGGGACACATGGAATGAGAAATGTAGCAAAGAGGGTAACTTTATCTCTACTCAGCGCATTAGCATTAACGGCCTGCGGGTGAGGAGAATCAGGACAAAACACCAAACAACCCAACCCAGAACAACCTAGCAGTAACCTCACCACATCCACTCTTGAAGGTACAGCCGCAGACAACATTATCCGTCATGGCGAATTTATAGCTGGGATGGCCAAGAAAAAGAGATACTATTCAGCACACAAACCGATGAGCAAGGCCATTATCAAGCCACATTAGAAACCGACAGCACCTTTCTAAAAGCCTGCGTCATCAGCGGCGAATACACCGAAGAAGCCAGTCAAATTACCATTAGTCTTACCGAAGGCGACCGCCTATGCGCTATTGCACCACGCAAGCAAGGTGTGCAGCATTTAATGGTTACACCAGAAACCCACCTTGCTACAGCATTGATTGAATATCAAATCAACTCAGGCAATAACGACTTAGCAAACGTAGTCACCCATGCCAACAACAGCATAGGCAGCTTATTTGGTTACGATATTTTAACCACCAAACCTGCCGATCTGACTTCTGCGGATATTATCGATGCTCAATTAAACGACAGCCTGCGTTCTGGTTTATGGCATGCGGCATTTTCAAGCCTAGCTTTAGCAGCGGCTGAACAAAATGGCTTAACCACCCACAACAGTCTGAATAGCTCTCTGGCTTTGCATAAAGCGTTTTATCAAGATCTCAGCAGCGATGGCAAATTAGACGGACAAGTGTTAACCAGTAATGGCGAAACTCTGGCATTAGGATTAGATAACTTTGTGTTGTCAGCCAATGTATTTCGTACGAAGTTAGCCGAACACTTAATACGTTATGTTGCTTCAACGCAAAATAAAACAGCAATACAAGTGCCTGATATTATCAACAACGCTGAGCGACTAAGCCAGAATATCAGCCACCTGTTCCACGACAACGACCACCCTATGGCGTTAGATACCGATGCCCCTCAAGTGCAGTTCGATATTGAAGAAAACAGCTATATCCAAGGACAATTCCAGCTTGGTGTAACCATAACCGACTTCACAGGCATTAAGCAGGCTAGCTACTATTTGAATGACGGCCAAGAAATTAATTTTGATGTCTCTCAACCTCACCTTCAAATAGATACAACCCAGATTGCCGATGGCGAGCTTATAATTCACTTTACCGCTATCGATTTTTTAAATAACAAAGCCGAACTAAACCTTGTGCTGCAAGTAGCAAATGAAAGACCCAGCCTTCAACTTACCAGCAATAAGATTACGAATCAGAGCCAATATCACTTTGTCGCCAAGGTTGAGAAGACCACACACGCTTTAACTAGCCTCAAGGTGAACGGCAAGAACGCAGATTACGAGAACCATGAACTTTCTGCCACACTCAACCTGCAACCAGGTGCTAACACCGTTAACGTTACCCTGTTAAATGAAATAGGCCATGAGTACCACTACTCCTTTGCGGTAATGTTAGATAGCGTTACTCCAACTATCGAGGCTGTAGATTTGAGCTGGGTATATCGTGAGAAAGATACCTCGACTTATATTACTCCTGCGTTTTACCGATTAAATGGCTTGTTGGTTAATCAGGCTAACCTAGCCGCAAAGCAATGGCCCACCTTGGCGTTGAACATCAGTGATTCCGATATCAATGGCTCTTATGCCAGCTCCTCCAACAAGCTTACCGCCAGTTTGAGTTATTTCAGTGATGGCGCAACCCAAGCCAGTTTCACCCGCTCTCTTAATATTCCCAGCGATAGCCTCTTATGGATTCCCTTTTCGGAAGAATATTTGGGTGAAAAATGGTACGAGAAAAACGGCGAAAAAC
>JBASZG010000204.1:0-2026 GCA_049277875.1 Venatoribacter sp. | reverse complement strand
AAACCGCCATGCACGAACTATGGCAAAGCCTTGGCACCAGCTTAAAACCCTATCAACCGCTTAACTCAGGGCAACTAAGCTTGGCTTTGAATAGCGGTGAAAAATTGCCCTGGCTAAGCTCCGACGGCATCCAAATTTTAGGCGGAGTGGGTTACATGGAAGACTACCCACAAGAACGCCGCTACCGCGATGCCAAACAATGCGAGTTTTTACTTGGCCACCCGCAAGCAAAAAACTTTCAACAATGGAAGGCCGCGCAGTGACACTGGCTACGAGACTAACCCATTTTGGTTTTCGATAATATTATCCACAGATTACACGGATTACACAGATTTTGTGGGTTGGTTTTTAATCAGTGAAATCTATGCAATGCGTGGATAAAAAACCACACTAAGCCGCTAAAAACCCATCCAGTTTGGCCACTACATCCTGCCATATTGGCTGATTGGCCTTACGAAAATAACCCAAATGCCCCACGGCTTTTTTCGGCATGTCGGCGGCTTTGTAGCGGGTAAATTCAATCGACTGCGTGCTTTTAATATGATTCCACAGGCGTTTGGTGTTGAAGTCGGTGGAGATTTCATCGTCGTCGGCGGTGAAAACATGCACGGGGAAATTAAGCGTGCGGTAGTTGGCTAATTCTGGGGTTTGCTTGGCGAATTTAGGATCAAAAAAGAAGTCTTTGCGCGAGCAAAACTGCCCCCATTGCTTGGCCAGTTTGGGCGGTAAGTCCTCCATAATGTTGAGCTTTTCAGCCTTCACATAACCAAACAGCGCATTTGAAATGGGCGCAATCACTTTAAAAAACAAATGCGCCTTGGTGCGATACGCCTTAGGCATGGTACTGTAATAACCCGTGGATACCGCCAGCCCCACCATGCCTTGCAGCTCGTTGCAGTTTTCGGCCAAGCCTATTTGTTGCCCACCCGCACTGTGGCCCACGCAATACAAAGGTAAATCGGCAAACACCTCTTTGGCTTTGCTAATGGCCGCAGGAATGTCTTTTATGCCTATATCTGAAAACTGAATATCACTGTGCTTAATGCTCTGCGTGCGCGATTCGCAAAAGCCCCGATAATTCCACAGCATCACGCAGTAGCCTTGCTCGGCCAAAAACTGCGCAAAAGGAATATAAAAAGAAGTTTTCGTGGCCGTGCCGGGGTTTAACAACACCGCTGCTTTCGGCTTCTGCGCCGCAATAATCTGGCCTTTTAACACATAGCCGTCGGCGGCAGTAAATTCGATGTTCATTGTTATTCCTACTTGATGACAAATATCTAAGAGGAAGGTATCTTAACCTTGGTGTTAACTCCAGAGTCAAGTCCATGCAAATAAAAGAAGTAGTAGAAGCCACAGGCCTAAGCCAAGACACCATTCGCTTCTACGAAAAACAGGGCTTAATTAGCAAGCCCGAACGACAAATTAACGGCTATCGCCACTACAGCCACGACATAGTTATGCAGCTCAACATGATTCATCGTGCCAAAACCTTAGGGTTTTCGTTAAAAGAAATCCAAGAGCTCACCGCACTGCTATTTTCAAAAAAACTCACACAACCAGTTATGGCAGAGCAACTACTGATTAAACGAGCCGACATTAGCCAGAAAATTCAAGCACTTGAGGTCATACGCCAAGAAATAGATGACGCCTTAGCCGGGCGCTGCGAGCACAGGAAACAGCTAAATAAAAACTTATAACAAGTGCTAGAGAGCCGGGGAAATTATTTGAACCACAAATAAACAGCATCGCAGATATTAAACGATTAGAACTTGCTCAAAGCCGCCGACGCATTCGGAAAAGAAAAGATGCAGGGTTTTATTCTTCACAAAAGTATTTCATTCCCAAATATCAGATCAGCAATGAGCGACAATTCCCTTTATATTCAGCGTTTTATCAAGACTCAAATAGCCGATGGCAGGTGAGTAGACGGGCGCATTTAAAATCCAATTTTAAAACTATTCTTTTTCTTCCTTTATATCTATAATTCCAGAATTATCGAAATATAGACAATCACCATGAATCATGA
>JBASZG010000203.1:0-8037 GCA_049277875.1 Venatoribacter sp. | reverse complement strand
GGTTAATAGGGAAACACGATAGAATCCGAACAGCACCTATTTTTATGACTGGTAGGTAAATAGGCGCCATATCCACCTAAACTCCCTGCAATATTTTTCTTACTAATATCTCCTGACTTCCCTTTAAAAGATAAGTCAGCCTTCGCGCCTTTTTTGATTTCAAGTTCTTGAGCTATGAGATAAGGCACTGGGTCATTTTCCTGGTATTCAGGAACAGAAAGTGTGGCTCCCTCTTCAATAATCAAAGATGTCCACTGAGTTTTTCCTTTTAACAGTAGCGTATTGCCTTTATCAATCTGCATTATGCCATTCGATATGCCCCAAGCTTTGCTTGCTTGAATGGTTGTTAGACTTATGTCAAACGAATCCAATACGACAGAAGAATTTTCATTATTCTCCAAAAAGCTTGATTGGCTTATGAGCTCTTGAGTACGAAGGTTGAGTAAATCTGCTTTAGCATTAGCAAATTGTATGACATCAACATTGGCACTGACTGAGTTACCACCCATTGAGCTGGCATGGTAATCATGCATGAATACTAGAGTTTCGTGATCAGTATCTGTATTTTTCAAGTAAAGAGAACCAGCCGCACCTAAGTTTCCATAAGAGCTTGTAACGGGATAAATAACCTGGCCTCCACCCGAAACACTCACATTTTGAGAGAAATCGAAACCGTTATTATCGCGATAATAGATAGCAACACGGCCACCTGAACCATTGCCTGCAAAGTTTGAATAACCACCTCGCGCGTCTATGCGTCCCATGCCCTCAATTGTTTCTGTTTTGATAAGAACTGAGCCACCAGAGCCTGCGCCAGTAGTACCCACTTCAGTATCATCACCATTACTTAAAATTTGACCATCAATTATTAACGACTTGGTGATGATATGAATTGCACCACCGCCAAAGCTGCTGTAAGAAGGAGCCGCTAAAAAATCCAAACCTCCTTCACCAAGATCTTCAGGGTGGGTGTAACTTCCACGCGTAGTGTAATAATTTGCAGTCGCTGGATTTTTAACGGTTGTACCACCACTACCTGCATAGCTACCGCCTTGGCCAGCTAATCCATGAACACCTTTATTACCTTTACCTGATGCATTAATAATTGAGTTTTTAGAGACTTTTAAGTCATTGACCGTTAATTGAAGCGCCTTACCAGAAACAACAACCAGTTTTGCACCATTAATTAGCTCTAAGGAATCCAGTTTTATATCGCCGCTGGCAGTTACCACAGCACCATCAACAATAACTTGCATATCTTCTAAGGTGTTATTTTCACCGCTGATTGCAATATCTTTATTTACCAGTTTTTGCTGTTTCTTTACCTCAATGAAAAATCGGTAAGCATCAGCCTCTTCTGCGGTAATACCGTTTTGATTCTGATCCATCAAAGCGCCATTTAAACTGGCAATATGTGGACCGATAACAATTTCATGTGTATCAATTTGAGTGATAGGAGTAGCAAGTGTTACTAAAAACTCTGTCGCCGATAATTGGCTAATAGTTAAATTATTACTCACAACACTATTGATACGAATGTCTTCCGAAGTAAAGGTATTTAGATCAATTGGTTGATAAAAACGCACTGTGAATGAATCCAAAGATTCAATAACATAGCCTGCATTACTAGGCGTCGTGCTTGAAACCAACACCGCCAATTGCCGTTGATTGGTATAAACAGTCCCTGTTTGGCCAGCATTTGCTGCGCCTTTTACGGACAATCTATTGATCAGAGAGCCTTGAGACTGCGCATAATACACCGCGACTCGACCACCAGAGCCACCCCCTGAATATGAATAGTAACTTCCGCTGGCACCATCTGCGTTAATATCTCCACTGCCAGCAAGATTCCCAGCAGAGAGCCAAATAGAGCCACCACTTCCACCACTATAATTATGAGCCATTCCATTTGCACTTATCTGCCCATCAATTTGCATGGTTGCAGCAGTAAGCTTAAAGGAACCGCCGCCTCGAGTTTTATATGAAGGATCGCCTCCTGTACCACCACCAAACGGTGCGTAATCTTCTCCGTAAGGCTCAACACCAGCGTTACCACCCAATGCACCATAAGAACCGCCTGAGTATCTGGTCTTGTCTAATCCAAGCCTTCCCTTGCTATTGACATCCACTTTAGAACTTTCGTCAATCAGGAACGAATGGGCAACAATGTTAATTCCTAATGGATAGCTATCCATTTCTTGATGAGTCAGAACAGAACCATTTTCTACTTTAATAGCTTGCCAATAGTGAGGAGCCTCTAAGGTAGTGACAGGCCAAGTAAGTTTACTTTTATCCAGTGCTATATTTCCACCAGAACCCAGCATCTGACCAGAGACTGTTAACTCACTATTAGTGATTTCTAAGCTAAATTCTTGAGGAAGGAAATTACCTTCAAAAGTAACGCGACTATTTGTAATAGCAGCATTAGATTGAAGAGCTACGCTATCCAGGAAGTTTACAACTGCATTATCCAAGATAAGCTGATAATCAGCTGAGTCTCTGATTTGAGTTGTCTGATTGCTTAGCAGGCCACCGTTATTAACCAGCCTTAACGTTTTCTTACCAGTGGTTTTGTTCTCAACATGAACTGTACCAACTCCACCAACATAGCCAACACTGCGATTATCGCCAGCCGCTAGCCCATTGGTCGCTTCAATACGATTAATATCAAAGCCTGATAAATCGTTGGCGTATACCGCTACACGACCACCGCCACCAGTGTAGCTGTAAAGCCCACTTGGATACACACCTGCATTTGCTTGTATCTGTCCTGCTCCTGACAACGCATCTACATCCAACCAGATGGAGCCGCCAGCGCCAGCTGCACCATAGCTGCTGTAATACGATCCGTTAGCACGCAAGTAACCGTCTAGTTGTAACTGATTAACGGTAAGTTTAAGGGCACCACCGCCATATCCTAAATTGCCGCCGTTATAATGTGCCGCACTACCTTGAGTATACGGATCAGTAAGAGAGCCATAGGGCTCATTACCAAAATAAGCCCCTCGCCCAGCATGACTGCCTGTTACCCAAGCATTAGTACGTGGAACGATATACGAAGACTTTGCACTGACATCAAAACCCGAGGTCTCATCCACAACCACTTGATTAACTTGCCAGTTCAGCCCTTGATCCACTTGATCACTGATGTGGCTTTGGATCGAAGACTTATCACTGAGAGTGATGTTTTGCCAACGATAGATGTGTTCAAGAGTGCTCACTGGAGCCGTAAAAGTAGAGTTGGTTAACGTTAGCTCGCTATCTTGATGACTATTTAGCTCGGTCACAGACAACTTACTGTTGATTAACGTAACGTTGTAACCATTAGTTTTTAATAGACCTTTTAAGGTGATGTTGGCATCACTTAAAACCCAGTCTTGCTCTAAAGACAAAGTACCTTCGAGCGTCAACTTGGCGCCATCAAAATCCACGGAACCATCTATTTGGGTATTACCAGTCGAATTGAAATTAGCATTGGAGGCAATAATTTGTGTGTAATCAGAAAGATCCCCCACATCGGTGATTTGATTGCTGAGCAGGCCACCATTATTAACTAGCCTTAACGTCTTCTCACCTGTGGTTTTGTTCTCAATATGAACCGTGCCCACACCGCCAACGTAGTCAACGCGTCGAGTGTCACCCGCCGCTAGTCCATTGGTCGCTTCAATACGATTAATATCAAAGCCTGATAAATCGTTGGCGTATACCGCTACACGACCACCGCCACCAGTGTAAGAGCTACCAACTCCCGCATTGGTTTGAATCTGTCCAGTTCCTGACAAGGCACTGACATCCAACCAGATGGAGCCACCGGCTGCACCATAGCTGCTGTAATACGATCCGTTAGCACGCAAGTAACCGTCTAGTTGTAGTTGATTAACGGTAAGTTTAAGGACACCGCCGCCATATCCTAAATTACCACCATTATAATTTGTCGCACTACCTTGAGTGTACGGATCAGTAAGCGAACCATAGGGCTCATTACCATTATAAGATCCCCGCCCAGCATGACTGCCTGTTACCCAAGTGTTCATTCGTGGAACGGTATAAGAAGACTTTGCGCTAACATCAAAGCCCGAAGATTCATCCACGACAATTCGATCAGCCTGCCAATTCAATCCATGATCAACCAGATTGCTGATGTGGCTCTGGATAGAGGATTTATCACTGAGAGTAATATTTCGCCAAGGATAAACATGGTCAAGCGCGCTCACAGGAACCGTGAACGTAGAGTTGGTTAGTGTTAGCTCGCTATCTTGATGACTGCTTAATTCGGAAACCGATAACTTACTATTAGTTAACCTAATGTTATAACCATTAGTTTTTAACTCACCATTCAGGGTTATGGTTGCACCACTTAAAGCCCAATCCTGCTGTAGAGATTGAGCACCCTCGAGTGTCACATTGAGGTTAACATTAGAAACAATAATTTGTGTATAGCCAAAAACACCTCCCACATCGGTGATTTGATTGCTCATAACACTACTATGGTTAACCAGCCTTAATGTTTTTTCGCCAGTGATTTTGTTTTCAATATGAACCGTGCCCACTCCGCCAACGTAGCTAGCACTCCGGTCATCTTCAGCTGCCAATCCATTCGTTGCTTCGATACGATTAATATCAAAGCCAGATAAATCGTTAGCATAAACCGCTACACGACCGCCACCGCCTGTGTAGTTATAAAGGCCAGCTGGATACACGCCTGCATTTGCTTGTATCTGCCCTGTTCCAGATAAGGTGCCAACGTCCAACCAGATGGAGCCACCTGCTGCGCCATAGCTGCTGTAATACGACCCGTTAGCACGCAAGTAACCATCTAGCTGCAATTGACTAACAGTAAGCTTAAGAGCTCCACCACCATAACCTATATCTTCGTCATAATCGTAATAAGGTGCTGCACTGCCTTGAGTATATGGAGCGGTAAGCGAACCATACGAATCACCGCTGTTGTAATAAGCCCCACGTCCAGCATGACTACCCGTCCCCCTAGAATTAGTCTGTGATGCAATATAAGAAGACGTTGCGCTAACATCAAAACCCGAGGTTTCATCCACAACAAGTCGATCAGCCTGCCAGTTCAATCCATGATCAACCAGGTTACCAATGTGGGACTGAATAAAAGATTTATCACTGAGGGTAATATTTCGCCAAGGATAAACATGGTCAAGTGCACTTACAGGAGTAGTGAAAGTAGAATTGGTGAGCGTTAAATTGCTATTTTGATGACTGTTTAATTCTGCAATCGATAGCTTACTGTCAATTAAAACAATGTCATAACCGTTGGTCACTAATGCGCCGTTTAAGGTAATGGTGGCATCTTTTAAAATCCAATCTTGTTCTAAAGATAGATCGCCTGCGAATTCAAATTTATTTCCAGAAATATTTAAAGTTCTATTAATTTGGATTTGACCACTTGAATTAACGTTAGCATTAGAAGCAATAATTTGTGTGTAATCAGAAAGTTCCTCCACATCAGTGATTTGATTACTCATTACACTACTATGGTTAACTAGCCTTAATATTTTTTCGCCAGTGATTTTGTTCTCAATATGAACCGTGCCCACTCCGCCAACGTAGCTAGCACTCCGTTCATCTTCAGCCGCCAATCCATTAGTCGCTTCGATGCGGTTAAGATCAAAACCCGATAGAACGTTGGCATATACTGCCACACGACCGCCACCGCCCGTGTAGCTATGAAAGTCGTCTGGATACACACCAGCATTTGCTTGTATCTGCCCTGTTCCTGACAACGTATCTACATCTAGCCAGATGGATCCGCCAGCCGCACCATAGACAGAAGCAATACTGTATGAACCGTTGGCACGCAGGTAACCATCTAATTGCAGTTGATTGACCCTAAGCCTAAGAGCTCCACCACCATAACCCATATATTCGTCATAATCGTAATAAGGTGCTGCACCGCCTTGAGTATATGGAGCGGTAAGCAAACCATACGAATCTCCGCTGTAATAAGCCCCTCGCCCAGCATGACTACCTGTCCCCCAAGAATTAATCTGTGATGCAAGATAAGAAGACTTTGCGCTAACATCAAAGCCAGAGGTTTCATCGACCATTACTTGATCAGCTTGCCAATTCAACCCGTGGTCAACCAGATTACTGACTTGGCTTTGAATGGAAGATTTATCTCTAAGAGTGATGATTTGCCAATGATAGATATGATCAAGCGTGCTCACAGGAGCAGTGAAAGTAGAATTGGCTAGCGTTAAATTGCTATTTTGATGACTGTTTAGCTCTGCAACTGATAATTTGCTGTTGATTAAGGTGATGCTATAACCATTAGTTTTTAACATTCCCATTAATTTAATAGAGGCGTCTTTTAAAACCCAATCTTGCTGTAGAGATATGGTGCCTTCAAGCACCGAGTTGAAATTAGCATTGAAGGTAATAACTTGCGTGTAATCAGACAAGTCACCCACCTCGGTGATTTGATTGCTCAGTACACCACCGTGATTAACCAGTTTTAGCGTTTTTTCACCTGTAGTTTTATTCTCAATATGAACTGTGCCAACACCACCAACAAACTCAACAATTCGATTGTCGCCCGCTGCCAATCCGTTGGTTGCTTCAATATGAGCAATATCAAAGCCTGACAAGTTGTTGGCATACACCGCCACACGGCCACCACCACCACCGACATAATCATCGTCAACGCCTGCATTGGCCTGAATCCGACCACCGCCAGATAAAATATTCACATCTAGCCAAATGGATCCGCCTGCGGCGCCAAGACTAATATCATCGTTGGTGTAGAATGAACCGTTAGCACGCAGGTAGCCATCCAATTGCAGTTGGTTAGTTACAAGTTTAAGAACACCACCACCGAGGCCAATATGATCTTCTCCGTAAGGGTAAGGATAGTATGTCGCACTGCCTTGGGTGTAGGGAGCTGTAAGTGAGCCATAGGGTTCACTACCAAAATATGCTCCTCGTCCAGCATGGCTACCGACTACCACCCCAAAACTATTGGCACTTGGAGCTATGTAAGAAGACTTTGCACTAACATCAAAGCCAGAGGTCTCATCCACAGCAATCTGATTAGCCTGCCAGTTAAGCCCTTGGTCCACCTGGTCACTGATGTGGCTTTGAATCGAAGACTTATCGCTTAGACTGACCTTATTCCATACATAGGCATGAGCCACTGAGCTAACAGGAACTATAAAAATAGAATTAGTTAGCGTTAGTTCACTCTCTTGATGACTGTTTAGCTCGGTCACCGATAATTTACTATTGGTTAACGTAACGTTATGACCGTTGGTTTTTAATGCACCCTTTAAGGTGATGGTTGCACCACTTAAAACCCAATCCTGCTGTAGAGTCAAGGTTCCCTCTAAAGTCTGTGTTTTATTATCGAGCTCAATTACAGCCGCTTGAGAAACATTGTCACTGGGCTCAAAAAATACATCAGCAAAAGCCTCTGCATTTAACAAAAAAACGAAAGCAAGAAAAATTTTATTAGTCAGCTTCATAGTTTATTCCAATCTAATCCCAGTAAATGAAGAGAGAATCATCATCTCGTTTTGTCCTTCTTGCATTGCATCGATCACGATATATTCTGCATTTGGCTGTTGTATTTTTTTAAACAAAGGGTCTACTACAAGCCACTGCCCGTTGTCTTCAACTAACAGCCAAGCATGATATTTAGATTGATCCACAATTCTGTTTGAGCCTTCTGGAAAATAAAATCCAACAACAGGCACAACATTTTTAAAGCCGCTATTTTTAAGGGCGTAATATCCCATCAAGGCAAATTCAGTGCAGTCACCTCGCCAGACGGCCTGTAGCTCTTGAAGAGTTAATGCTTTATGCTGATAAGATATCCTTTCAATCTTTTGTTCCAGCCAATTAAACAGCTGTAAGATACCGTCTTGATTTTTTTCTATTACCAAGCCTTGATAATTAGCATTAGAACCAGAGCCACTAGCAGCTTCTATAAACTTTCTGTTTAGCTTTTCTGCTAATTGCGGATAAGCCTGTTGGCCCCCAACAGTAATTAGACGCCGCTGTTGAGAATAAGGC
>JBASZG010000202.1:0-2151 GCA_049277875.1 Venatoribacter sp. | reverse complement strand
ACGAAACCTTTTTCTTAGGCGGTATGGAAAAGCAGCGCATCTTAAACACACTGCAACCGCATATTTTCTTTGACGACCAAATGAGCCATTTAAAAGGCGAACACTTAGCCTTGGTGCATATACCCTTTGGAGTGGCGAATAAGGGCTAAAGCTGAAAAATTCTAGCAATTTTTTCAGTCTCGCTCTCGGTTACTTTGGCTTGCTCGGCAAAGCATGCCCAGCTTTGAATGGCTTGCGCAACTTGCTCGCCAATCTCGCTCACTATGCCTTTGGGTAAACCAAAAAGTGAACCCAGTTTGCTTAGTTCGCTGATGCGAGGTGGGTAGGGTTGATAATTAAAGCCAGCCGCATGGTATTCACCAGCGCCTAAACTTGGCACTAAATCATAGGCGGGGGCTAAGCGATAACCTTCATCATCGTGCATAAAACTAAAGTTGCGCTCGTGATCGTCGGTGTTATTGATAGCACTATTAAAAAGCATTAAGCGCGTGAGTTGATGTAAGTCTTGCTCTATATCTGCGCTGTATTTTTGCAGCAGCAAATGCAAATCGTTGTAGCGGAAACTTTGCCCTGGATCGAGCTGGTTAGCGGGGCTTTTTAATAGCCCATTCGCTGTAATAAGATGAGTGCGACCATTTTCTTGAATATCAAACCGCTCTAGCAGTAAAACCTCGCGTTGATTGACCGTGGTTATTTTTCCTTGGCCAATCTGGATGCCGGCTGCTCGTGCCATGTTTAAACAGGCAAGCTCCACCCGCGCATTATTATATGGGTCATTATGGCGATTAAATTTAGCAAGGTAATAGTGGCCGTTATCTTGCAGCAATGTTTTGGGGCGCGCGCCTCCCACGCCTGAGCCAGAATTGGCTAAGAAGATTAATCCCAAAGTGTTGGCATCTAATTCGGCAAAATTATTTTGATCTATTTGCTGTGCGCTCAGCTCAGCTTCTTGTAATTTTGATAGCTCGATGCCGCCAAGAAAGCTCGGTTGTTTTCCTTGCTCAACAATAGACAAGGCACCAATGCGGCTGTGTGCTTGTTGTAAAAAAGAAAGTAAATCGCTAATGCAATGCGTGTTTAAGCGTAGCTGTTGGGTAAGCGCAATTTTTCCTAAGACTTTTTTACCCCAGTCATCGGGCAAGTAATCGTCTAACACCGCTGGCGCACTGCCTTGGCAGGTAAGATTAAACTCACGTGCTGATAGGGGAAGCTGAGCTGGATCCAGAGCAAAGGCATGCGGCAAGGCGAGATAATCCTGCGTGTAGCGAAAACCTACTTGCTGCAAGCGTTGCTGCTCTTCAAGCAAGGCCACTTCTGCCGCTTTGATAAGCCCCGTCGTCTGCGTGTTTAGGTATAGATCAAAACGCTTAATCATCGAACAAGCTCACAGTAGGTTTGAGTAGTGTCGCAAAGGGTTGCTCTAAGCCAAGTACTTGGGCTGCCTGAAAATAACGCCCTAAAGATACGCTTAAATCGCCTTTTTCCATGCGCTGTAAGGTGGCACGGCTAACGCCAATGCGCAAAGCAAAGGCGGCTAAATCGTCTTTGGGAAAGGATTTTTTGCGCGCTGCTTTTAGATTTTGACCAATTTCAGCAAAGTATTCAGAATGCATAATTACTCATATATTAGTAAAAAAGCCTATTAATTAGCCATTTTACTTATATTTAAGTATTTTAAAAGGATTTGATACTTGGTTTAAACTGTCGTTTTATGGCAATAGCCACGCAGTAGCTATTTTCGTATTCACACGTTAGCCTTTGGCTTATGAACACAACACTCCCTATTTTATATTCCTTCCGCCGCTGCCCCTATGCCATGCGCGCTCGTTTAGGCATTGCTTTTGCCGAGTTAAATGTTGAGCTGTGTGAGGTGGCGCTAAAAAATAAACCAGCGGCTATGTTGGCGATTAGTCCAAAAGGCACCGTGCCAGTATTGCAGTTGCCCAATGGACAGGTGATTGAAGAAAGCATCGAAATTGTTGAATGGGCATTGGCCACGCAAGACCCACAAGGGTTGCTAAATACGGATTTAGCCCAAGCCGACCGACTTATTCAGCAAAACGATCAAGAGTTTAAACACTGGCTCGATCGCTATAAATACTCCGACCGTTATCCTGAACAGAGCCAGTTGGAATACCGCCAGCAAGGTGA
>JBASZG010000201.1:0-2165 GCA_049277875.1 Venatoribacter sp. | reverse complement strand
AATTAGTGGTCAGAGTGAGGGGTGACGGTTTAGAAGGAGTGCAAGCGCTGCATAAAATCAATAACGACAGAGCGATGTGTTTCATATAAAGCATCGGTATGAAAAGACGCTTTAAGACTAGATTATTAGTCAAAATTAGCCAACTTCAAAACTAGGTTGGCTCAAAATAACTTAGAACTCATTTTGCTCTTGAAAGGCGTCGATTTCTTCATCGGTTAAAAAGTGCAAGCAGTCGCCACCAAAAAACCACAGCAGCTCGCGCTCGATAACTGGGCTTAACTGCGGGTGATGAGTGAAAATACGGCTGAGTAAATCTTGGCCTTGCAGGTAGGCTGCATCAGAATGTTCCTTCAGTAGGTCAATCACTTGCGCTAATTGGTGTAGAATCTCATCTTCAATCAGCTCTGGGCTGTGTTCTTTGGCTTTGTTTAAACGCTCACGCACGTTGTTGAGTTGTTGCAAAGGCTTTAATAAATGTTCCGACATAAGTTTCTCAAGGTGTTAAATGGCAGTTCCTGCATTGGTCGTGCAAAACCTTACCAAAGTCTATAAAAACGGTTTCACTGCTCTTAAAGGCATTGATTTAAGCGTAGAGCAGGGCGATTTTTTTGCGTTGCTTGGCCCTAATGGCGCTGGCAAATCAACCACGCTGGGGATTTTATCAGGATTGGTGCAAAAAACCTCTGGCAGTGCTCAGGTGATGGGCTTTGATGTAAACAGCCAAGCCTACGATGCGCGCCGTCACTTGGGGGTTGTGCCCCAAGAGTTTAACTTTAATCAGTTTGAAAAAGTGTTCGATATTTTAATTACTCAGGCCGGTTACTTTGGTTTAACCGCTAACCAAGTAAAAGACGACGCCGAACGGCTGCTAAAACAGCTCGATTTATGGGATAAGCGCAACACCCAAGCGCGTATGCTTTCAGGCGGTATGAAACGCCGCTTAATGATTGCCCGTGCCTTAATTCACCGCCCTAAAGTATTAATTTTGGACGAGCCTACCGCTGGAGTGGACATCGAAATACGCCGTTCTATGTGGGAGTTTATGCAAGAGCTTAACCAGCAAGGCACTACTATTATTTTAACCACCCACTACCTAGAAGAAGCCGAGCAACTGTGCCGCAATATTGCCATTATCGACCACGGTGAAATCGTGCAGGCCACCAGTATGCGTAAGCTTTTAGCGCAGCTTACGACCGAAACCTTTGTGTTTGACCTAAACAGCAATTTGCCAAGCAGCTTTAATTTGCCTGGCTTCGATTACCAGCAAATTGCCGACGATGGCCTAGAAGTACGAGTAGAAAAGGGACAAAGCCTCAATCAGATCTTTAACCTGTTGTCGGGGCAAAATATTGAGGTTCGCAGTATGCGTACTAAATCGAACCGCCTAGAAGAATTGTTTGTAACCCTAGTTCATGGAGAAAAAGCATGAGTATTTGGCGCGTACAGTGGATAGCCTTCACCACTATCTTTATTAAAGAAGTGCGTCGCTTTATGCGTATTTGGCTGCAAACCTTGCTGCCTCCTGCTATTACCATGACGCTGTATTTTGTGATTTTTGGCCAACTTATTGGCAAGCGCGTTGGTGAAATGGACGGCTTTGATTACATGGCCTTTATTGTGCCGGGCTTGGTGATGATGAGTATTATCACCAACTCCTACAGCAATATCTCCTCGTCGTTTTTTAGCAATAAGTTTCAGCACAGTGTGGAAGAACTGCTGGTTGCACCAGTGCACCCCTTAACCATGTTGCTTGGCTATGTGGCAGGCAGTGTGGCGCGTGGCCTAATGGTGGGCGCAATCGTAATGCTGGTGTCTATGTATTTTACCGAGCTGCATATTCATAACTGGGGCTTTGTAGTGCTAACCACCCTAATGGCGGCCACGGTGTTTTCTTTGGGTGGCTTTATCAATGCGATGATGGCCACTAAGTTTGACGACATTGCCATTGTGCCTACCTTTATTATCCAGCCTTTAACCTACTTTGGCGGCGTGTTTTACTCCATTAGCTTGCTCCCTGAGTTTTGGCAAAATGTATCTTTGCTTAACCCCATCTTGTATATGGTAAACGCCTTCCGTTATGGCATTTTGGGTATCAGCGATATTAATGTGTATTACGCCTTGCTGATGCTGCTGGTGTTTACCCTGCTGCTAGGCGGTTGGGGCTA
>JBASZG010000200.1:0-2135 GCA_049277875.1 Venatoribacter sp. | reverse complement strand
GTTCAGTCATTTTTAATACAGACATATACAACCCATCATTAATAATAAAAACCTGTTGATGTAACTTGGGGCGCTTTGCAAGCGCCCGCGGGCGGTTAAAAACCGCCCCTACGAACCGCCCCCACACGAAGCCATCATACGAGCGGTATCGAGCATGCGGTTGGCAAAGCCCCATTCGTTATCAAACCAAACCAAAAGCTTTAATAAATGGCCATTGCTGACTCTGGTTTGGCTGGCATCGACCACGCCAGAGCGTGCGTCGTGATTAAAATCAATCGAGGCGTGCGCCTCAAAGGTAACGCCCAAAATTCCCGCCAGTGTATTTTCGGCGGCGGATTGTAGCAATTTATTCACCTCTTGTGAGGAGGTGCTTTTACGCAAGTTTAGGCTTACGTCCAAGGCCGACACGTTAATAGTGGGCACACGCAAATGCAGGCTTTCTATTTTACCTTCTAAGTGCGGCATTAAACGCGCCACACCAATATGCAGCCCAGTATTTACCGGAATAATGCTCTGCCCTGCTGCGCGAGTGCGGCGCAAATCGCTGTGATAAGCGTCGATAACGGGCTGGTCGTTCATGGCGGAATGAATAGTAGTAGTGACCCCAGATTCAATGCCAAAAGTTTTATCGAGCAAGTCTAAAATAGGCAGCAAACAGTTGGTTGAACACGAGCCGTTAGACACAATGCGCTGCTCTGGCAGCAGGCTGCTGTGGTTTAGGCCATAAATAATAGTGTTATCGACGGCGCTATCGGCTGGGTTCGAGATAAGCACTTTTTTTGCACCAGCGGCTAAGTGCTGCTCGGCTTGCTCTCGCGTAATAATTTGGCCACTGCATTCTAAAACTAGGTCTACCTCTCGAGCCGCCCAATCTAACTCGTTAGTCTCGGCCTTATGGCGAATACAAATAAGATCGTCGTTAATGCGTAAATGAGTGTTGTCTACCACCTCGACTTTGCCAGCAAAACGCCCATGCGTGCTGTCGTAGCGCAGCATATAGCTAATGGTGTCAATATCGGCCAGCTCATTAATGGCCACGATTTGAAGCGGGTTTTGTGGGTGATTGCGGTAGCCGTTTTCATAAAGAGCACGCAGCACGCAACGGCCAACACGACCAAAACCATTTATTGCAACGCGCTTTTGCATAAAGCATCTCAGAGTGATTTAAGAGGGCGTTATTGTGACGAAAAGCAGGGGGAATGATAAGGGGGTTGGGGCCTAGAGTCAGGCGCGAGGCGTAGTAGTTCGATCCATATGCGATCGACTCCAGGCTCCAGGCTATCAGAACTTAGCGTTTAAACGTAACTGGCCAGGCAAAGATAAATCATCATCATTACCAATTTTCACAGGTAATACATCCAGCGTTAAGCGTTCATTAAACTCCCAGCGCACGCCCGCAATAAACATGTTATCGACACCATCTTGGGTAGTAACAAGAAGCTCTGCACCAGGTTTAAAACGTCCGTATTCGGTTTGACCCAGATCAAAGTAACCGCCTAAGCCAATATTCAAATAAGTGTCAGATTCATCGTCATAAGCGCGGCTGTCTTTCTTGTTGTTTATATTCACCACTAACTCTGGCGCGACAGTAAATTCCAGCGCGTCGATTTTGCCAGTAAAGGCCGCACCACCAATAAAGTTAGCATGATGAGCATCTTTATTAGGTGCGTCTCTGTCGAACGAAGCCACCGAGAAACCACCATACACTGACCAGCTATGGTTTAGTTCAGACAATTGCTGCAAAGCCGGCATGCCCAATTTCAAGACAGCCTCAGAATGATCAGCGTTATCAGATTTGCTGGTACCCAACACCAATTCTGCTTTGCCTAAGCCTAAGCGCGCTGCACCGCTGTAATATTCACCGTTTAAGCTCAAATCAACAGATGCTGCGCCTTTTTCCGCCACGCTGCCCTGCTCGATCCAAAAACCACGAGTAGGTTCTGCTGTTACAGTACCAGCTACAGTTAATGCAATGGCACTGCTTAATAAGATTTTTCCGAATTTCATTTTTATATCTCCTAGGGAATGTTTGGTGCAGCAAGTATATAAATAGTTTTTATATTTAGCACTAGCTAAATTTTTGTTTCAGCCCCCTTAAATCAGGGTTTTTAAGTAATTTTAATCAATAAAAGCGC
>JBASZG010000199.1:0-17153 GCA_049277875.1 Venatoribacter sp. | reverse complement strand
TTTGAGTTTGAAATAAAGAAAAGCCGCTTTATTAGCTTGGCTTTTCCTGTTACCTCGCGCGAGCAGGCGTTGCTTCACTTGGATGAAGTGAAAACACAATATCTAGACGCCCGCCATCACTGCTGGGCCTATGTGGTAGGAAACCCCAATAATGCTGCCACCATGGCCGCCAACGACGACGGTGAGCCTTCTGGCACAGCAGGCAAGCCTATTTTAAACGTGCTTATGCATAAACAAATTGGCGATATTATGCTGATTGTGGTGCGTTATTTTGGCGGCATTAAATTAGGGGCAGGGGGTTTAACTCGTGCTTATTCGCAAGCGGCAGATGGCGTTGTGCAGAAACTTAGCTTAATAAAACCTACCCCCATGAAAACTTGGCAATTTGCCTGCGACTTTGCTCAAGAGCAATACTTGCGACATTTTTTAGAGCAAAACCAAGGTGAGCTTATCGAAGTGAACTACAGCAATAAGGTGGTTGGAGTGCTTAAGCTGCCTACTGCAATAATCAATGCAAACGAACAGCTAATAGGGCAAGGCATCAGACTAACGAAGGTCGAGCTGTTATAAATACAGCCTTTATTTGCTGTAAAACTGCACTATTGGATACAAAAAAGCCCTGCTAGGTTAAACGTAGCAGGGCTTTTTAGAGCAAGAAGGTTAGTTGTCTTCGTTGGCAACTACGCCTTTATTGCGCGGGTCGTTAGGAGCGCGACCTGAAGGCTGGCGGCGGCGACTGCGACGAGCATTGCGTTCGTTGCCTTCGGTGGTGGTGGAAACAGCTTCTTGTGAGGTTACTACATTAACCGTAGGTTCTTCGCTAACAGCAGGTTCTTCATTAGCAACAGGTTCTTCTGCCACAACAGTAACAGCTTCTTTAACTTCATCCGGTGCTTGCACAGGTTCTTCGCTGATGGTGCCAACCACTTCAGCTTGTTCAACTGTTGCAGCTTCGGCTTGAACTTCTGCCTCAGCTTGAGGTTCTGTTTCAAGGCTTGGCGCAGTTAACGCTTGCTCTGCATTTGCAGGAGCTTCTTCGTTTGATGCGCTGGCAGCGGGGGCTTCAGGCTGAGCGACTTGATAGGGGGCAGGTTCTTCACTGCGCACTTCAGTTGCTTGCTCGTCGTTATTGCTGCTTTCGTCGGCTTGTTGTGGGCGACGGTCATCACGACGATTGCGACGACGGTTTGAACGGCGTTGGTTATCGCGTTTTTCGTCGGTGTTTTTCTCTTCAGAGGAGTTGGCTGCTTCATCCTGCTTGATTTCTTCTGCCGCTGCGGTTTTTTCTACAGCGGTTTTTTCTACTGTAGTTTTTTCTACTGTAGTTTTTTCTACGGCGGCTTCAGCGGTGGCAACTGCAGCCACTTCGGCGGCTACGGCCGTTTCTGGCAGCTTAATTTCTTCTTCCACCTCTACGCGCAATTCATTGCGAACAGGGCGCGAGCCGCGCTCACGGCGTGGTGCCGATGGCGCATCGTTGCTGTTATCGCGTTCTGGGCGATCATTACGGTTGTTGTTGCGCTCACGAGGTTCGCGTGTAGGACGCTCAGCGCGTGGGGTGCGTTCTGGGCGTTCGCTACGGTTATTGCGTTCGCTGCGTTCTTGGCGCTCGTTGGTGTTGCTACGTTCGTTACGTTCAGGGCGCTCAGTACGATTGTTGCGTGTATTGCTGCGGTTGTTGTTGCGTTCGCTGCGTGCATTGCCGTTGCTGCGTTCGCGTGTGGTGCGAGGTTCTTCTTTTTTCGCTTCTTTTTTAGCGGCTGGTTTTTCTACAGGAGTAAATAGTCCGGTAATGGCTTTGCCTAAACGTGAGAACAAGCCAGGTGCTTTTTCAACGGGTATGGCAGGTGCTAGGGGGCGAGGTACCGATTTCACCGCCGCTTCTTGTGCTTTAGGTGCTTCGTTAATATTTAACTCTAGGCCATAGTCTACTTCGTCTTCGTCCAGTCTATGTTCATAGCTCACTTCGCCAATTAAGGTGTCGTCGGCGCGTAAGCGTAAAACTTCATAGTGAGGTGTGTCCATATTGGGGTTTGGTAAGACAATAACGCGAGTGCCGTGGCGCGTTTCAATGCCTGCAATTAGGCTACGTTTTTCGTTAAGCAGGAAAGTACCTACGGAAACAGGCACGATAGCGCGAATTTCGCCGGTGTTTTCTTTTGCGGCTTCTTCTTCGATTAAACGCAAAATGGATAAACCAGTAGACTGAATATCGCGTACCACGCCAGTGCCATTACAACGTGGGCAAACATGGCCGCTGGTTTCTTCAAGGGAAGGGCGCAGGCGTTGGCGTGACATTTCCATTAAGCCAAAGCGTGAAATTTTGCCTACTTGAACACGGGCGCGGTCTACTTCTAGCGCTTGTTTTAGGCGTGCTTCAACATCGCGTTGGTGTTTAGAGTTGAGCATGTCGATGAAGTCGATAACGACCAAGCCGCCCATATCGCGTAAACGTAGTTGGCGTGCAATTTCTTCGGCGGCTTCTAAGTTGGTATTAAAGGCCGTGTCTTCAATATCGGCGCCTTTGGTGGCTTTTGACGAGTTAATGTCAATGGAAACCAAGGCTTCGGTTGGGTCAATTACGATAGAGCCGCCAGAAGGCAGTTTCACTTCACGCTGGAAGGCCGATTCAATTTGGCTTTCAATTTGGTAACGATTGAAAAGCGGAATGCTGTCGGTATAGCGTTTGAATTTACCTTCAAGCGCGGGCATAACTTGTTGCACAAAGTTAATGGCTTCTTCAAAGGCTTTTTCTGTGTCGATCAGCACTTCACCAATATCTGGGCGCAAATAGTCACGAATGGCGCGAATAATAACGTTAGATTCTTGCAGTAGTAGCACAGGAGCGCTGCGCTCTGCTGCGGCACGACTGATGGCATCCCATAAGCGCACTAGGTAGTCTAAGTCGGCTTGTAGTTCTTCAGGGCTGCGGCCAATGCCAGCGGTACGCACAATAACACCCATTTTGTTAGGCACTTGCACGTCTTTCATGGCTTCGCGCAGTTCGGTGCGCTCATCACCTTCGATGCGGCGAGAAATACCACCAGCGCGTGGATTGTTTGGCATTAAGACCAAGTAACGACCAGCCAAAGAGATTTGAGTGGTTAAGGCTGCGCCCTTGTTGCCACGCTCTTCTTTATCAACCTGAATGATGATTTCCTGGCCTTCTTGCACTACATCTTTGATGTTGATGCGTCCAGGGCCTGGATCTTTAACAAAGTTATCGCGGGTAATTTCTTTTAGGGGTAAAAAGCCATGGCGCTCGGCGCCAAAGTCAACGAAGGCGGCTTCAAGGCTTGGTTCAATACGAGTGATTTTACCTTTATAAATGTTGGACTTTTTCTGTTCACGAGAGCCAGATTCAATATCCAAATCAAACAGTTTTTGGCCGTCGACAAGAGCAACACGAATCTCTTCAGATTGGGTTGCGTTAATTAGCATTCTTTTCATGCTGTA
Source organism: Venatoribacter sp. (assembly GCA_049277875.1). GTDB lineage: Bacteria > Pseudomonadota > Gammaproteobacteria > Pseudomonadales > Oceanobacteraceae > Venatoribacter. The sequence continues at coordinate 13,697 of JBASZG010000199.1, read as the reverse complement.
TGTTCTTCTCAAAAAGGCAACATGCAGCAGGCAACGCCGATAAATCGGCCACTAGCAAAATGTTTATGGGTGTTTTGTTAAGCTTGCGTCGTTTTTCTTACTTCTGCTTTAGCTTTTCTACAGTGGTGCCTCCAGCTTATCGGGCACCGACACTGCCATAATTTGTTAATGCGAGATTGCCCGCTTGAGTTGCGTGGTTTATCTCACAGAGCGCTCAATTACTGGAGTGCTCAATTTATTCTTAGGAAGACATTTAAAGACTCTAGGTTCTTCCTTATACTTCACCGTTTTATCGGTGTGCTTACCTTCACTTCGCTGTTTGAGGAAGTGGTGCTATTAGGCACGGGTGAAAAGCATGCGGAATATAGCAACAATGTTAGTCTCTCGCAATTGTCTAACTCACTAAGCTTAGGTTTATGTCTAACTACGAAATTGATTCAACCAAGGTGTCCATGCTTACTGTGGATGCTGGGCACGATGGTCAACGCCTTGATAACTTTTTACTTTCTTGTTTAAAAGGTGCGCCTAAGACCTTGATTTATCGAATTATTAGAAAGGGCGAGGTGCGTATAAATAAAGGGCGTTGTAAGCCCGATTCGCGCTTGCAAACTGGCGATCAAATTCGCATTCCGCCCATTCGTTTGGCGCAGGCAAGTGAAACTATCAGCGTGTCTAAAGGGCTGCAATCTCATTTAGAGCAGGCCATTGTCTATGAAGACGATGGCTTGCTGGCCATTAATAAGCCACATGGTTTGGCCGTGCATGGTGGCAGTGGCATTAATTTAGGGCTGATTGAAGCTTTGCGTAAAATTCGTCCAGACCACAGTTTTATGGAGCTGGTGCACCGCCTCGATCGCGACACTTCTGGCATTATTTTGGTGGCTAAAAAGCGTTCTGTGTTGGTTGGTCTACAAAAAATGCTGGTAAACAAAGCTGGGATTCGCAAAACCTATTTGGCGTTGGTGCATGGCAAGTGGCCTGCGTCGATTAAAGAGGTGAAAGCCCCGCTTAAGAAATTTGAGCGGCAATCGGGCGAGCGTATTGTGATGGTGGATGCCGATGGGCGTGAATCGCATACCCGCTACGAATTATTGGCAAGCGGCTCGCATTATTCGTTGGTAGAGGCTGAACCAGTTACTGGTCGCACTCATCAAATTCGGGTGCACTGTCAGTTTCAGGGGTTTAGCATCGCTGGTGATGAAAAGTATTGTCCTAAAATCGAGCAGGATATTGATAAACACAACGCCATTAAACGTTTGTGCCTGCATGCCTATCGTTTAAGTTTTCGCCACCCTGAAAGCGGCAAACAACTGCACTTAACTGCTCCTTTTGATGCTGAGTTTCAATCCACCTTAGAGCGAGTAGGTTGTCATGCCTCGCTTTAAACTGGTTGTTTTTGATTGGGATGGCACGTTGGTTGACTCCACTGGCCGGATAGTTGATAGCATGCAGCGCGCGTCTGCGTATGTTGGCTTGCCAGCAGTAAGCGATGGTGATGTGCAGAATATTATTGGCTTAGGTTTGCCTGAAGCAATTCAGACCTTATGGCCGGATATTAGCGAGCACGATCTGCATAAAATCACTCCCATTTATGCCCGTTACTTTGTTGACGATAGCCCTGTTGGCATGGGGCCTTTTGTTGGTGCGATTGACTTGCTGGAAAACCTGCTTGAGCGCGGTCATCTGTTGGCTGTAGCAACAGGAAAAACCAGACGTGGCTTAGATCGCATGTTCCGCGACCTAAAGCTAGGGCACTACTTTGCAGCCAGTCGCTGTGCCGATGAGACTTGTTCTAAACCCGACCCATTAATGCTTAATGAGGTGCTTAATGAGTTAAGCATCGACCCCGCAGATGCGGTGATGATAGGCGACACCACTTACGATCTTATGATGGCTCAAGCTGCTGGGGTGGCCAGCATTGCAATGAGCCATGGTGCTCACGAACAAGACAGATTGTTGTCTTGCAATCCGTTAACGCTTTGCCATAGCATGCGCGAACTCAATGAATGGTTGAAAAACAATGGATAATAATTCTGATATGCAACGCCCAGATACCTCACGTGAATGGAAATTGATCGAAAAGCTGGTGATGAATGCGCAAAACGAACAGCGCCGTTCACGCCGCTGGGGAATTTTCTTTAAGCTGCTCACCTTCACTTACCTGTTTGGGTTGGTGTATTTCCTGCAGTTGCAGGGCGATGGAGTGCAGGTAAAACCGGCTGGGCAATACGCGGCTGTGGTTGAGGTTAATGGCGTGATTGCCGTAGGCCAAGATGCCAGTGCAGATTTATTGATTGCTGGCATTCGCGAAGCGTTTAAAGACAAAAATGCACTTGGTTTGATTTTGCGCATCAATAGCCCAGGCGGCAGTCCAGTTCAGGCTGGTTATGTTTATGATGAAATCAAACGTTTAAAAACCACTCGTCCCGAATTTCCTGTGTACGCTGTGATTATGGATCTAGGTGCCTCTGGCGCTTACTATATCGCTGCCGCAGCCGATGAGATTTATGCCGATAAAGCAAGCTTGGTGGGTTCTATTGGTGTGGTTGGCTCAGGTTTCGGCTTTACTGGAGCAATGGAAAAATTAGGGGTAGAGCGCCGTCAATACACAGCCGGAGCGCACAAGGGCTTCTTAGATCCTTTTATGCCTGAAAATGCAGAAGAAAAAGAATTCTGGCAAGGTGTGCTGAAAGTAACCCACCAACAGTTTATCGACCAAGTAAAACAGGGGCGCGGTGATCGTTTAAAAGTAAAACAGTACCCACAACTGTTTAGCGGCCTAGTTTGGTCGGGCGAGCAAGCTGTGCAGATGGGCCTAATTGATGGTTTGGCTTCAAGCAGCAAGGTGGCTCGTGACAAGCTAAATACTGAAGAATTGGTTGATTTATCGTTCAAGCCATCCCCTTGGGAAGAGTTTGTACGCAAGCTAGGAGCAAACATGGGCAAAGGTATTGCCACCTTATTCACTGAGCAAAGCCTCAGTTTACGTTAAATAATTTTGACACAAGGGCAATGCATACCTATTATGTCGCGCACTATTGCTGAGGCTCAGCTACCTAAAAGAGTTGATGCGGTTAAACTGGTTCATGTAAATCAAGAACTTAAAGCCAAAATCAACACCGAAAACTTAGCTCGTTTACAACAGGCGGTACTTAAAAGTGCGCCAGAGGTTGAGTGTGAAATCGAATTTCACCAAGACCAAGAGAAACATAAGTTGCTAATAGGTAGCTGCAAAACAAAAGTGACCATGACTTGCGAACGCTGTCTTGAGGAAGTTGAACTTCCAATTGCAAGTGAATTTCAGTTAGGGTTGGTTTTTAATGATGAACAGGCAAAGCAGCTTCCAAAAAACTTGGAGCCTGTAGAGCTTGAAGAAGATGGGCACCTAGACCTGTGGGCTGTTGTAGAAGACGAAGTTTTATTAGCACTTCCTATTTTACCCATGCATCCAGAAGGGCAGTGTCGATTAGACATACCAGAGCCAGAAGCAGAAATACCAGAATTAAACGCTAAGCGTCCAAATCCGTTTGACGTATTAGCACAGCTCAAACAGAAATAGCGATTAGTTAGGAGCCTCAAAATGGCAGTTCAACAAAACAAAGTAACTCGTTCAAAGCGTGATATGCGTCGTTCACACGATGCATTGGATGTTAATGCCATCGCTTTAACTACCGATCCAACCAGCGGTGAAACTCACCGTCGTCACCACGTAAGTGCTGATGGCTTCTACCGTGGTAAAAAAGTAGTAGAAACCAAAAACTAATTTACTTCGCTAAACACACACCATGTTTAGTCTTGCAGTAGATGTTATGGGTGGGGACTTAGGTCCCCACACTGCGTTTAAAGCCTGCAGAAAGCTTTTGCATAAAAGACCTGATGTACGGCTTATTCTCTTAGTAACCGACGATTGCATAGCCGGAGCCAATCACCTGTTTGGCCGCAACGATCGCGTTACCATTATTCAATGTCAAAGCCAAATTGATCCTAATGCCAAACCCTCGCGGGCGCTGCGTGATGGATTAACCTCAACCATGGCGCAAGCTCTGCACGAAGTGAAAGAAGGGCGCGCTCAAGCGGTTTTATCTTCAGGTAACACCGGCGCGCTAATGGCTTTGTCTTTATCCATTCTAGGAACGCTTGACGGCGTTGATCGTCCTGCTCTTGCCACTTTATTGCCAACTCGTGATAAGCCTGTGCTTATGCTCGACCTTGGTGCTAACTTAAATGTGCCTAACAGCTTAATGATGCAATTTGCTGCGATGGGTGTTTGCTGGACGCAGCAACAAATGAATTGCGCGCCGTCGCTTGGCCTTTTGAATGTGGGTAAGGAGGCCAGCAAAGGCACCGAACGCCTAAAAGAAATGGATACAAATTTGCAGACTATGCTGGCCGAACACTACAGTGGTTTTTGTGAAGGCTATGATATTTTTCAAGGCAAACTAGACGTTGTGGTTACTGATGGCTTTGTTGGCAATGTGGTATTAAAAGCCAGCGAAAGTTTGTCTAACTGGCTGATTGAGCAAATTGGTGATGAGTTTCGCCGCCATTGGCTAAGACGTTGGCTGTGGCCTTTGTGGTACAGTGCTGTCACCAAAATTGAGCGAAAAATGTCGCCAGCTCGTCAAAGCGGAGCCTTATTGCTTGGCATTGATGGCATGGTGGTTAAAACGCACGGCGGTTCAGACGTCCGTACTTTTTTTCATGCCTTAGACTATGTGCTTAATCAGGTTGAACGCTTTGATGTAGAACACTACAAACAAGCAGTGAAAAATCTTCAAGAAAAATTAAAATAATCGCCAATGCATGAATTTAACGCAATAATCTTGTGCAATTGAGCTAATTTATTGTAAAAATCAGACCCACTAAACTTCACCCAAGAATAAAGGGGCTGATTTTGCCAACATTTAAAAATAGGCAGATTTAAAAATGACCGATGTAATTGCATTTTTTCCAGGACAAGGCGCACAGCATGTAGGCATGCTGGCAGACCTAAGCGAACAGTACCCAGTTATCAAAGAAACCTTTGCGCAAGCCAGCGATGTTTTAGGCTTTGATCTTTGGGCTATGGTTCAAGACGGCCCTGAAGCAACCTTAAGTCTTACCTATAACACCCAACCTGCATTGCTGGCCGCAAGTGTTGCGCTTTGGCGCGTTATAAACGCTCAGACAGGCAACTTGAATGTGGTTGCCGCTGCTGGCCACTCATTGGGTGAATACTCTGCTTTAGTTGCTGCCAATGCGTTAAGTTTTTCTGATGCCGTTCAATTAGTACGTACCCGTGGCGAATTAATGGATGCCGCCTTACCTGCAGGGCAGGGTGGCATGGCCGCTATTTTGGGGTTGGAAGAAGAGCAAATTCGCGAGGTTTGCACTCAGGCTTCAAAAGTTGCCGTTGTTGAACCTGCAAACTTCAATGCACCCGGTCAAATTGTGATTGCTGGTGCCGCCGATGGCATTGTCAATGCTATTGAATTGGCAAAAGAAGCAGGAGCTAAACGTGCGTTACCTTTGTCGGTGAGCGGGCCATTTCATTCATCATTAATGAAAGCCGCTGCCGATAAGTTTGCTAAGGCCCTCGATGCAGTGGTTTTCAATGAACCTAAATTTGCTGTGTACCAGAATGTAAACAATCAAATAACCAGCCTAGAGCAAATTAAAGCCAACTTATTGGCACAGCTTTATAGTCCAGTGAACTGGATTGGTGCTGTAGAAGCAACTCGCTCTAGCGCCGATTTAGCCATTGAGTTTGGTCCAGGCAAAGTTTTGGCTGGGTTAAATAAACGCATTGATAAAACCCTTGAAACTATTACCACAGGTGACTTGTCTGCCTTGCAATCTACCTTGTCGCGCTTATAAGGAATCAATATGAGTGAACAAAAACTAGCATTAGTAACTGGCGCCTCGCGGGGTATTGGTGCAGCCATTGCCGCCTACTTAGCCAAAGAAGGCTACCGCGTTATTGGCACTGCAACCAGCGAGGCAGGGGTGCAGGCAATTCGGGCACAACTGCACCAATACGCAGACAATAACGATGCCTTGGTATTAAACATTGCCGATGCCGCGCAAACAGAAGAAGCGCTTAAAACTCTACTAAGCCTTTTTGGTACTCCTTATGTTGTAGTGAATAATGCTGGCATTACACGCGATAATCTCTTTCTGCGCATGAGTGATGCCGAATGGGACGAGGTAATTCACACCAATTTAACCGGTGTTTTCCGAGTTTGTAAGGCGATGGTGAAACCTATGCTGAAAATAAAAGATGGTGCAATTATTAACGTTAGCTCCATAATAGGCACCACTGGAAACGCAGGGCAGGCTAACTATGCCGCTGCCAAAGCAGGTTTAGAAGGTTTTTCACGTTCTTTAGCGCAAGAAATTGCCAGTCGTAACATTCGAGTAAACTGCATTGCGCCAGGTTTTATTCAAACAGATATGACAGAAATCTTGCCTGAAGCACAAAAAGAAGCCATCCTAGCGACCATTCCAAGCAAGCGCTTTGGTCAGCCTGACGAAATTGCCTCGGTAGTTTCATTTTTGGCAAGCGATGCCGCTCGATATATAACCGGCCAAACCATTCATGTGAATGGTGGCATGAACATGGGCTAAGGCCTGTTTAACCTTAGTAAAACACTAAAAAGTAGGAAAACGTTATGAGTAACATTGAAGAACGCGTAAAGAAAATCGTTTGTGAGCAGCTAGGTGTTAAGGAAGAAGACGTTAAAGCTTCATCTTCTTTCGTTGATGATCTTGGCGCGGACTCTTTAGACACTGTAGAGCTAGTTATGGCTCTGGAAGAAGAATTCGAGACTGAAATTCCAGACGAAGACGCTGAAAAACTGACCACAGTTCAAGAAGCCATCGATTACATCATTGCTCACGTTTAATCGTGAACAGTGAAAAAAGCCGCCTCTTAGGTTAAGATGCGGCTTTTTTTATGAGGCCAGAAAAGTGGATTGTTGGGTATACGAACACGGAGCTTGGCGCCAAACCAATCAAGGGCTTAGCTACAGCGATCGTGGCTTAGTTTATGGCGATGGCCTGTTCGAAACCTGTCGCGTGCATCAGGGTAAAATTCCACTGCTGGATTTGCACAAGCAACGCCTTAAATACGGTCTGCAAGCCTTATATTTTCCTGCTACAACGGCCAATTTGGTTGAAACTGCCTTGGCTTCTTTGCCTTCGCCAGCATTAAAAGCGGGGGGTAAGCTTTTAGTTACTCGTGGCATCAGTCAGCGCGGGTACGACATTCCCGCAGACATCACTCCTAGCTTAATTTGGTACAGCTTTGATACCCTTGCTTGGGGAATTGAACGCTTTCCTGAAGGCTATCAGGTTGACCTTAACAGCGTATTGCTGGCACGCCAGCCAATGTTAGCGGGCATTAAGCATTTAAACCGCTTAGAGCAAGTGCTGGCACGCAGCAAATTTGTTGAAGGCTGCCAAGAAATGGTGATGTGCGACATGCAAGGCTATGTTGTCGAGGGCACCATGAGTAACCTATTTTGGTTTAAAGATGGCTACCTTTTTACCCCAAGCTTGCATTACTGTGGCGTGCGAGGAGTAGTGCGCTCTTGGCTGATGCAGCAACAAAGGGTAAACATAGTGCGCATTCCGCCTAAGCAGCTTATGGAAGCCGATGCGGTATTCTTTACCAATGCTATTAGTGGGCTGGTGCCAGTGAAGCAGTTATCAGGGCATGTTTTTGCACAAAACGACGCTTGGCAAAGTGTTTTGCAATTGCAGAAAAAATTGGAGTTGTTGTATTGCTAAAAAAATGGCTTTTTCTTGTGGTTCTGGCTATAGGGTTGTTCTTAGCTGGGCGTTGGTACTGGTTTTTGCCGCTGGGTAATCAAGCGCCTAGGGTGATTACCATCAGCTCTGGGGAAACTCTAAGCAGTAAAGCAACGCAATGGCAACAACAAGGCTGGCTGCCCTCGGCGCGGCTTTTAAGACTGCAAGCTAGAATTTATGGCTTTAGCTATTTGCGTGCAGGTGAATTTGAATTGCCAGCCAATTTAACTGGCCCGCAGTTTTTAAGGTTTTTGCAAGAAGCCACACCGCTACTGCATCGTCTTACCTTAATAGAAGGGCGTTCATTGCAAGATACCTTGGCATTTCTAGCCACAGACTCGCGCTTAACCCAAGATATTCAGCCGCTTACCCAAGAAAATGTCGCTACCGCATTAAACCTAACTGGCTCGCCAGAAGGGCTTTTTTACCCTGATACTTATTCTTTTCAACGTGGAGATAAAGTGTCTGTTGTGCTTAAGCAGGCGCACCAGCGCTTGAACCAAGAGCTTACAAAAGCATGGGAGCAGCGCGCCAGTAATTTGCCTTACCAAACACCTTATCAAGCACTGATTATGGCCTCTATCGTTGAGAAGGAAACCGCAGTGGCCTTCGAGCGCCCAATCATTGCCGGGGTTTTTGTGCGGCGTTTGCAGAAAAAAATGCGCTTAGAAACCGACCCCACAGTTATTTATGGCTTAGGTGAAGCCTTTCATGGCAACTTAACTCGCCAGCATTTGCGCGATGGCTCTAACCCTTGGAATACCTACCGCCATTTTGGTTTGCCGCCAACGCCCATTGCAGCGGCAGGACGCTTAGCCATTGAGGCCGCCTTGCATCCAGCAGATGGAGATGAATTATTCTTTGTTGCCAAAGGCGATGGAACTCATTACTTTTCTGCAACACTGGCTGAACACAATAAAGCCGTGCGCCAGTATCAAATTAAAAATCGAGCCAGCAATTACCGCTCATCCCCAATTATTAAGGAGTAAACATGCGTTCAGGCCGTTTTATCACCTTTGAGGGTGGAGAAGGTGTGGGCAAAAGCACCAACATCCAGTTCTGTGCCAAATGGCTGCAAGAGCACGGAGTTAAGGTTGTTACCACGCGAGAGCCTGGCGGCACGGTAATTGCCGAACTTATCCGCGAAAAACTTCTAAAAGCGCACCATGATGAGCCTATGGATGCTCAGGCGGAATTATTGCTAATGTTTGCGGCTCGCGCTCAACATTTAAATCAACGCATTCGCCCTGAATTAGCTTTAGGCACTTGGGTACTGTGTGATCGCTTTACCGACTCCACTATTGCTTATCAAGGCTTTGGCCGTGGTTTGCCATTGGCGCAAATTGAGCAACTTAAAGACTTAGTACAACAAGGGCTAGAGCCAGATTGTACGTTTTTATTAGAAGCCCCCATTGAGCTTGGTATGGCCAGAGCGCGCGCGCGCGCCAACCTTGGTGTTCAGGAAATAGATCGGTTTGAAACCGAACAACTGGCTTTTTTTCAGCGTGTGCAGCAAGGGTTTAATGAATTGGCCAACAACAATCCACGCATTCGCCGCATAGACGCCAGTGGCCCTTTAGCCAAGGTACAAGCACAGCTAAGCCTATCGCTAGAGGAGCTTTTAAGAGCATGAATCTTCCTTGGCTAACAAGCACTTGGCAGGAATTGGCCAAACGGCGCGCCCACTCTGGTTTGCCTCATGCGTTAATGCTTACGGGTAGCAAGGGCTTAGGTAAGCACCGTTTGGCGCTGGAATTGGCCAAGTGGTTGCTGTGCTCTAACGCTAAAACCAACAACTTAGATGCTCCTTGTAATAACTGCCACAGTTGCCAGCTTTGGCAGGCTGGAACGCACCCCGATTTTGTCCTAAGCCAGCCTGAAGAGGGCAGTCGCCAAATTCGTGTTGACGATGTGCGCGCGGTTAATGAGTTTTTTTCTAAAACTCCTCAAGTTAGCCATTGCCAAGTGGCTATTTTACGCCCAGCCGAAGTAATGAACACCAACGCGGCCAACGCTTTGCTAAAAACTCTGGAAGAACCAGCAGGGGAAAGCTATTTAATTCTTGAAGCCGAGCGCATTGGCTCGGTGTTGCCCACCATTCGTAGCCGCTGCCAGCGGGTGCAGGTGAATCAGCCTGAACCACAACAGGCGATGAATTGGCTGCAAGAGCAGGGTATTGTCGCCGCGCAAGCTGCTGAAGCACTGCGTTTGAACTCTGGTGCACCGCTTGCGGCATTGGCTTGGATCAAACAAGACAGTTTCAGTCAGCATCAGGCATGGTTTTCACAATTACAAAGCTGGAGCCAAGGCAGTGCAGACTTACAGAAGGTTGCCGAGTCTTGGAATAAGCTTGAAATGATTGATGTAATGCATTGGTTTTACACGGTTTTGTTGGATTTAAGTAAAGTCTTGCTGGGTGTTCCAACCGAGCAGCAAGAGCTGCAAGGGCAGGTGGCAAGCCTAGTGCAATGCGCTACCCTGAACCCCACAAAGCTGATAACCTTACAAACCAAAGTTCAGGCAACCTTAAGCCAACAATTGGCTGGTACAGGTAACCAAAACAAAGTGCTGCTGTATGAATCTTTGTTGCTTGACTGGCTCGATTTAATAAAAAACACCTAGGAGCAAACAATGAGCGCGAACATGGGCATGGGTGGTGGTGGCATTATGCCGCTTAACATCAAAGACAAATCGGTACTCTACGCCTCTTATATGCCATATCTGCAAGACGGCGGGTTGTTTATTACCACCACCAAGCAATATCAGCTTGGCGACGAAGTATTTATGCTGCTCAAACTGCTGGAAGAACCAGAGCGCATTCCCGTAGGTGGCAAGGTGGTTTGGATTACGCCAGTTGGTGCGCAAGGCAACAAGCAAGCGGGCATAGGCGTGCAGTTCGCAAGTGGCAACATGGCGCGCGACAAAATAGAAACTCTTTTAGCAGGTGCGGTGAAATCCGACCGTCCTACCCACACCATGTAATTATTATTTTCAGATGTCCTCATTCAAACTTATAAATAGCACCAAAGTAGAATCACTCGATTTAGAAATCTTCCACTACCAACACCCCAAAACTGGGGCCGTGCATTACCACCTTGCCAACGATTACGATGAAAAAGTTTTCTTAGTTGCCGTGCGCACCATGCCACACGACTCCACTGGCGTGGCGCATATCTTAGAGCACACGGCCCTTTGTGGCAGCGAGAAGTACCCAGTGCGCGATCCGTTTTTTATGATGACGCGCCGCTCGCTTAACACCTTCATGAACGCCATGACCTCCAGCGACTGGACGGCTTACCCATTTGCCTCGCAAAACGATAAAGACTTTAACAACCTACTAGACGTGTATTTAGACGCGGTCTTTTTCTCGCGTCTGCACCCGCTCGATTTTGCTCAAGAAGGCCACCGAGTTGAGTTTAGCGAAAAGGGCAACCCAAGCTCCGCGCTTGAATACAAAGGCGTAGTGTTTAATGAAATGAAAGGCGCAATGTCGTCGCCGGTTAGCCAGCTATGGCAAGGCATTTCGAGCGTGTTATTTCCCACCACTACTTATCATTTTAATAGTGGTGGTGAGCCAAGCTGCATTACCGATTTAAGCTACGAACAGTTACTTGAGTTTTATAAAACCCATTACCACCCCAGCAATGCGGTATTTATGACCTTTGGTAAACTCGACGTGCAAGAGCTACAAAACAAGCTAGAAACACAGGCGCTTAACCGCTTTGATAAGCTAGAAAAAAAATGGTCTGTGCCCCTCGAAAAACGCTACAACGCGCCTGTAGCGGTTGAACAGCGCTACGCCCTAGACAACGACGATTTAAGCCAAAACACCCACCATGTAGTGGGTTGGTTATTAGGCGAAAGCACCAATCTTGATGCGCAATTGGAAGCCCACTTACTCAGCCAAGTGCTGTTGGATAACAGCGCCTCGCCGTTGCGCCGAGCACTAGAAGAAACTGAACTTGGGCTTGCGCCTTCACCCATGTGTGGCCTAGAAGACAGCAACCGTGAAATGAGCTTTATGTGTGGCCTAGAAGGCAGTGAGCCAGAACACGCGCAAGCGGTAGAGCAACTTATTTTGGCCACGCTAGAGCAGGTTGCTAAAGAGGGCGTACCAGCGGAAATGATTGAAGCCTCATTGCACCAGTTAGAACTGCATCAACGTGAAATTGGTGGCGATCATTATCCTTACGGCTTGCAACTGATGTTTAACTCGCTTTCAGCGGCTATTCACTATGGCGACCCTGCGGCCTTACTTAATCTTGAGCCAGCTTTAAAATCCTTGCGTGAAAAAGCTTTGCAACCTAATTTTATACAAGCGGCTGTGAGTCGTTTGCTATTAAACAATCGCCATCGCGTACGTTTTAGCTTGCGCCCAGACAACCAGATCACCGCAGAAAGCAAACGCTTAGAAGAAGCCCAGCTAGAGGCAATTAAGGCATCGCTTAACGACGCTGAAAAACAACAAATTATCGATCAAGCCGAAGCCTTAGAGGCGCGCCAAGCTGCAGAAGACGATGCCGCCATCCTACCGCAAGTGACCTTAGCTGATGTGCGTCCAGAGGTAAGCTATGTTGCACCCACGGCACGCTATCAAGACCGTATCGCCAGTACCGAATATGTGGTTGGCACTAATGGTTTGGTGTATCAGCAGCTTATCGCCGATTTACCCGAATTAACCGAGCAGCAATTTAGCTACCTGCCTTTTTTCACCCATGCTTGGACTGAAATTGGCGCGGGTCAAAACGATTACCTGGCCCAGCAACAACTGCAAACGGCTACGCTTGGTAGCCTAAGCGCTTTTACTAGCATCAAGGCTGAGGTGAACGATTTAACCAAACTGCAAGCCTCTTTGGTTATGTCGGGGAAGGCCTTGGCAACCAAATCGCAGGCATTTTCGGCCTTGGTGCAAGACACTTGGCTTAATGCCAATTTCCATGAAAGTGAACGTTTATTCGATTTACTAACCCAGCTTAAATCTCGTCGTGAGCAAGGCATTACTGGCGGCGGCCATAGCCTTGCGATGTCGTTGGCTAGTGCAGGTTTAAATCCAGCGGCGGCTATTTCGGATTCATTAACAGGCCTGTCTAGCATTAAATTCTTAAAAGAACGTTTGGCCTTGGCTCAGGCTCAGGGCAGCGAGTTTTTAAGCGAGAATTTATTAGGTTTGTATCAACGGCTGGCCAAGCCTCAAGAGGCTTTGTTGGTTCACGACTTAGAAGGTGCCAAAGCCCATAAAGAAGCGGTATCGCAACTATGGCCCGCCAACACCAACCATGCCGTTGCACCAAGTTGGTCGGTTGGTCCTAAAGATGTACTTTGGCAGGTAGATTCGCAGGTGAATTTCTGTGCTTGGGCGTTGCCAAGCGTTACTTTGGAACATGCCGATAGTGCCGCCTTAGCTGTGCTCTCAGGCGTTTTGCGCAATGCCTTTTTACATACAGCCATTCGTGAAAAAGGCGGCGCTTATGGAGCGGGTGCAACGCAAGACTCGGCGCTAGGCTGCTTCAAATTCTATTCCTATCGTGATCCACGCATTGAAGGCACCTTTGCCGACTTTAATGCCTCGATTGATTGGATTTTAAATAAAGCACCAAGCAACGAGCTTATCGAACAGTCGGTGCTGGGCATTATTGGCGGCATGGATCGCCCAGGCTCTCCGGCTGGCGAAGCCAAACAATTCTTCCATCAAGATCGAGCAGGGCGCACGCGTGAGCTGCGTCAAAGCTTCCGCGAACGTCTGCTGGCCACCACCTGGCAAGACATCCAGCGAGTTGCCGCTCAATACTTGCACAATCAAATCGGTAGTCGGGCCGTTATTGCGCCAAGAGGCAGTGAAAAAATTGCCACAAATCTCGGTCTAATTGCGAATGAGTATTGAATAGTTTAACTGGGGGCTGCATAAT
>JBASZG010000198.1:0-12315 GCA_049277875.1 Venatoribacter sp. | reverse complement strand
AGAACTCTTGTTGAAATTCCTGCACATCGGGCCAGCCCATTGCTTTGCGGAATTCCTCTGGGGTTAGGTCGAATGTTACGTTGATTTTCATATTTCTATCCTTATAAGTGGGTTCGTTAAATCCGTGGAGTGGTGCAAACCACATCGGCGTTTTGGGCACGATGACGAAGCAGGTGGTCGCACAGCACAATGGCCATCATGGCTTCGGCGATTGGGGTCGCACGAATGCCCACACAGGGGTCGTGGCGGCCTTTGGTAATAACTTCGATGGGGTTGCCGTCAATATCAATAGAGCGCCCAGCAATAGTAATGCTAGAGGTCGGCTTTAAAGCGATATGGGCAATAATATCTTGGCCTGTGCTAATGCCACCTACAACACCGCCTGCGTGGTTGCTTAAAAAACCGTCTGGGGTGAGTTCGTCGCGGTGCTCTGTGCCTTTTTGAGCTACTACATCAAAGCCGTCGCCAATTTCTACGCCTTTTACCGCGTTAATGCTCATTAAGGCGTGGGCCAGCTCGGCGTCTAGGCGGTCAAAAATAGGCTCGCCCAAACCGGGCATCAGACCTGTGGCCACCACCGAGATTTTTGCGCCCACCGAGTTACCTTCGGCGCGCAAGGCAATCATATATTCTTCCATAGCCGCCACTTTGCTGGCGTCTGGACAGAAGAATGGGTTTTGTTGCACTTGTTCCCAATCGAACTGGTCTTGGTCGATTTTAATTGGGCCAAGTTGGCTTAAATAGCCACGAATTTGAATGCCTTTGGCGGCCAATACTTTTTTGGCAATAGCACCTGCAGCAACGCGCATAGCGGTTTCACGAGCGGAAGAACGACCACCACCACGGTAGTCACGAAAGCCGTATTTTTGGGTGTAGCCATAGTCGGCATGAGAAGGACGGAAGGTGCTGGCAATGTTGCCATAGTCTTTAGAGCGTTGGTCGGTATTTTCAATCAACAAACCAATAGGTGTGCCTGTGGTTTTGCCTTCAAATACGCCCGATAAGATTTTAACTTGGTCGGCTTCGCGGCGTTGAGTCGTAAAGCGTGACGTGCCAGGTTTGCGACGGTCAAGGTCGATTTGTAAGTCTTCTTCGCTCAAATCAATGCCGGGTGGACAGCCGTCTACAATGGCACCCAAGGCAAGCCCGTGGCTTTCGCCAAAGCTGGTTAAGGTAAAACTTTTTCCAAAGGTATTTCCAGACATCGTCTTCTCTTAATTTTTAAAGTAATTCTAAGTCTTTGGCTTGTAACACAAAAACACCGTGGCCGCCACGTTCAAAGCTTGGCCATACCAAGGGAAGCTGCGGATAAGCTGCAGCTAAGGCTGGCCAACTGTTGCCGACTTCCACCACTAATAGGCCGTCGTCGGTTAAAAAATCTCGTGCTTGGCTAAGCATGATGCGCACTAAGTCTAGCCCGTCGGCTCCGGCTTCAAGTGCCAAGGCTGGCTCGTGTAGGTATTCGCTGGGCAAGTCGGCCATATCTTGAGCATCAACGTAAGGCGGATTTGAAATAATTAAATCGTATTTACCACTGGCAGCGCTGAATAAATCCGATTGAAAGGCCTGCACTCGGTCTTCTAACTGGTGGCGTTCGATGTTGCTTTGCGCTACCTCTAAGGCATCGAAGGAAATATCCAGCAGCTCTACCTCGGCGTCCGGAAAGAAAGTTGCAGCAGCAATGCCAATGCAACCGCTACCGGTGCATAAATCGAGAATGCGCGCTGGTTCATCTGCGCCCTGCCACCAAGGTTCAAAGCGCTGCTCTAGCATTTGGCCAATGGGAGAGCGTGGAATAAGCACGCGCTCGTCTACGTTAAAGGGCAAGCCGCAAAACCACGATTCGCCCGTAATGTAGGCCACTGGCACGCGCTCGATTATGCGCTCTTCAAAAAGCTGCATAATACGTTCACGCTCGGCGTAAGTGAGCTTGGCGCGCAGCAGGCTTTGCGGAATATCCCAATCAAGATATAAGGCGAAGGCGATTAATAGCTGCGCTTCTTCGCGTGCGTCTTCAAGGCCATGACCAAAAAACACTTCGGCCTCGTGCAGCAAACTTACGCCATAGCGCAGCATATCTTGAATGGTGCTGAGTTCTTCTACCCCAGCTCTGGCTTTTTCAGGCCATTGGCCTTCCCACGATGTATTGGTCACTTTAGCGTTGTCCGTAAAGGCTGGAATAGCCTTGTTCGTATGCGTCTAGGGCTAAGTGCGCGATGCGCTTGCCCAAATAAATCATTTCTGAGGCGCGATAAAACTCGTAGGTATCGCAGCAATCACGAGGAATTTTAATCAATAAGTCGGGCGGATAGCCAGCCACTTTATATTGAGTGAGCGAGGCGCTCATTACGTCCACCACGCGGTTAAGCACACCTAGTTTGCCAAGCTGCTCACGTTGTTCTTTTTCGGGAATTTTTAGTCCACGGCTTTCAACCCATTGTGCAGCTTTGTCTAGAAAGCTGTGATACCACTCAGATTTTTCTTCTTTAGTTTCACTGGCCTTTTCCACAATGCTGACTAAATCGGGCAGGTTTGGCACATCGGCGCTTAAATCAACGGCAATAATTAAATCGGCATGAGATGAAACACAAGGCGTAATAGGAAGCGGGTTAAGCACCGCGCCGTCAACCATTAAATGACCGTTTACTTCCACGGGGGAAAACATGCCTGGAATAGCCGCCGAAGCGCGAATAGCCTGAGACAACAAACCGTCTTGAAACCAAATCTCTTTTTGGTCGGTTAAATCGGTGGCCACTGCGGTAAAGGGCAGTTCTAAGTCCTCTATTTGAGTGTCGCCAAGCATTTCGTCTATTACGTTAAAAATCTTATCGCCACGAATCATGCCGCTAGACAGCAAGCTAATATCCATCAGTTTAATCATGTCGAGGTATTTTAACTTTTCGACCCACTTACGGTACTCGCCCAATTTACCTGCACAATAAAAGCCACCCACCAGCGCCCCAATAGAGCAACCAGAAATAGCTTTAATCTCGTAACCGCGCTCTTCCAGCGCCTCAATCACTCCAATATGGGTGTAACCGCGCGCACCGCCACTGCCCAAACTTAACGCAACTGTTTTACTCATTTTTACTGTACCCTTTAGGCGACAACCACTTGCCGCAAAATGTGAACGAATAATAAGCAGTTAGTTGCACCATTGATATAGCTTGTTACACTGCGCGCCATACTTTTTTATCGGATAAAACTCGTGCTGCGTTTACTCTTCATTCTTGCCTTTATTACCTCTATCAGTTCTTGTACTCATAACCTTTACCAATCGCAATTTGCCGATGAGAATATTTTTAATGTGTTCGAGGTTAATAAAGATGCCGAAGAACAAGCCAACAAACTCTTTGACGATTACTACCAATTTGAAATTGAGCACAGCCCAATTTTGCGCAGTAAATTAGGCTTTAGCAGCCAATTTGAATGGGACGATTTAAGCCGTGAAGAACAAGAAACTCGCCAAGAATTTTATCAACAATTAAGGCAGCAACTTAAAGACATAAATGAAGCATCGCTTGGTGTTGAGACAGCCATCAGTTACCGCACACTTTTAGAGCAGGTTGAGTTTGAATTACTCAGCATTCCCTTTAAGCAACTAGCCTATCAGTTTGATCATTTAGGTGGCCTACACACTGAAGTGGTAGAAGTGCTGGCTAAACATCATCCAATTACCAGCATCAACGATGCCCACGATTATATTCGCCGTATGCAAGCCATTCCGTTGCTGTTTAAAAGCTGGATAAACCGCCTGCAAGAACAAGAAGAAAGTGGCGTTCTGGCGCCCGCCTTTGTTTATGGCGCAGTAACAGACAGCATTGAACAAATTATCACTGGCGCCCCTTTTAGTAACGACGGCCTCTCGCCACTTTGGTATGACTTTACCAGCAAATTAGAACGCCTAAATTTATACCCAACCACACAAAGCTTTTTAGAAAACAAAGCGCGTAATGCCCTGCTTAATAATGTGAAACCTGCTTATCAAAATCTTGATCAGTTTATCCGTGAGCAGCAAGCACGCAGCACGAATAACTCTGGGCTAAGCAGCTACGACGAAGGCTTGCGTTATTACCAGTTATTGTTAAGCCATTATGGTAACACTCAAGACGATGCCAACTATGTGCATCAGCTTGGTTTAAGCGAAGTGACTCGCATTCAAAATCAAATTCGCCAATTAGCCAGCGGCTTAAATTATCAGGGCGCAGACAACTTAACCGATATGTTCACTTGGCTGAATAAACACTACCCAAAAAATCGCTCTGAAAAATTAAACGAAGAAGAATTTGTGGGCATACAACGAGCACGATTAAATGCAATGGCTGAACGCTTACCCGCTTATTTTAACCAGCTTCCAGCTTCGCCTTTGGCGGTTTTAAAGGTTGAACCCTATCGCCAAAAATCAGCACCAATAACGGCTTACGAACCACCTTCACTTGACACCAACAGGCCAGGAATTTATTACCTTAACCCAAGTAAAGCAGCCGAATTGGCGCATTACCGTTTGGCTACCTTGGCTTATCACCAAGCCATACCCGGCCATCACTTACAGCAAGCTTTGGCTCAAGAAAACGAAAACCTACCTGCTTTTCGTCGCATTTTCTCAAGTCCGGCCTTTGAACAAGGTTGGGCACTTTATGCGCAAAAATTGGCACTTGAAATTGGCGCTTATAAAAGCCAAGAGGAAGAATATGGCTACTTGGTTTGTGAACTCATTCAGGCCGCACGCTTAGTTCTGGATACTGGCATCAATGCCAAAGGCTGGAGCATGGAGCAAGCCGGTTTATTTCTACTGGAAAACACACCACTTTCTCAGGCTGAAGTGCGTGATGAAATTCGCTTAGTCATCACCCAGCCAGCCACAGGCGTTGCCGCTAAGCTGGGTGAATTAAAAATTTTAGCCATTCGCCAACAAGTGCAAGACCGGCTCAAAGGCGATTTTAACTTAGCCGATTTTCATACCGCTCTGCTCAGTCAAGGCGCCTTACCTTTAGATATTTTGCAAGACTGGATGCTGTACTGGGCCGCACAGCACAAACAGGGATTAGCCAATAAAAAATGAATACCAACTACTGCCGCCTAGGCAAAAAAGGCGAATTAGACTGCTTATTTGTGCAACACCCCAACTTTAGTGCTGAGCTGCTACTGCAAGGTGCGCAACTTATTTCGTTTGCTCCAACGCAGCAAGATAACTGGTTATGGCTAAGTGAATTAGCCCAATACCAACAAGGCCAAGCGGTGCGTGGTGGCATTCCTATTTGCTGGCCTTGGTTTGGCAATGCCGAACGCAACCCAGAAGCCGTGAAAGCCTTGATTACTAAGCCAGAGCAAGCCCCTGCGCATGGCTTTGTGCGCACGCAAATATGGCAAATAGCAGGAATTATTGAACAGTCAGAAACAATCCAGATCGAACTTTGCACCACCACTGCAGCGCAAACAACCTCTTCTTTTCACTTAGCCTTAAAAGCTGTATTTGAACTTACTGCAACCAGTCTCAAGGTTCAGCTTATTACTGAAAACACAGGCAAAAAACAGCAAAGCTTTAGCCAAGCATTGCACAGCTATTTTCCAACCCAAGACATCAAAACCACCCAACTACTGGGGCTGGATGGCACTTACTACTTGGATACGCTTGCGAATTGGCAAGAAAAACTGCAACAACAAGCCGTTGAGTTTACCGCCGAAACCGACCGTATTTATTACCCAAAATCGGCTATTTATCTGCACACCCCAAATTACCAAGCCAAGTTGCAAAGCCAAGGTAGCCAAAGTGCTGTGGTATGGAACCCGTGGATAGAAAAAAGCAAAACCCTAAGCCAGTTTTCAGCCGCTGCTTACCTTAAAATGTTCTGTGTCGAAACCGCCAATGCCGCCGCCGACTTTGTTACCTTAGCGCCAGGGGCACAGCATTGCTTAGACATGACACTTTCACGTTAGTCTAAATGGCATAAATACTGCCTCGCTCTATACTCATGACGATTAACTTCAATTTACAGGTTTAACAACCTCAAGGATGCTTTTATGCTTCGAAATATGCGTATTGCACAGCGTTCCATATTGTTTTTTGGCTCTTTAGGGCTAATCGCCTTGTTACTGGGCAGCTTTTCACTGGTTCAGCTCAACAAGCTAGGCGCAATCAGTAACGAAGTTACAGACTTGCGCTTACCTCAGGTTACCTTAACCGGTGAACTGCGCCGCGATTTTATTTCTGCACGTTTGTACGCAGCAAACTTTGCTCTTTCTGCTACCCCCGAACAGCAAGCGGCCTCGCGTGCGACCTCGAATAAAATAGCCGCAACCTTCCGCGATAACGCCAAAAAGCTGGAAAGCCTTATGACCACAGCAGAAGGCAAGCGCTTACTCAACAATGCCCTAGAAGCCAAAAACAAATACGACACGCTTCTGGATAAATGGATGGGCCTGCGCATCAGCGGTAGCGACGTTGAAGCTAACCGCATCGACGTTGAACAGCTTACCCCAATTGGCGAACAGACGGTTGTGTCCATTAACGAGCTGGTTGCCTACGAAATGAAGTTGGCACAAAACAGCGCCAGCTTAGTTGATAGCATTCGCGCGCTTTCTACCAACAGCATTATTGCCGCCATTATTGCAACCCTAGCCGCCGTAGCGGTGCTGGCCATTAGCTTTAGCCGCAGCTTAATTGCGCCACTGCAACAGGCCGTTGAAAACGCCCAGCGTATTGCCACCGGCGATTTAAGCAAGCCCATTTTAGTGGAAGGCCAAGATGAAGCCGCCGACATGATGCGCGCACTAGATACCATGCAAAAGCAACTGCATGCCACCATCGACAATATTTCAGATTCCGCCCAACAATTAGCCACCACCTCGCAAGAGCTGAGCATAGTGACCAATGAATCCAGCAAAATAGTGCACGAGCAAGGCGAACAACTGGAACAGGCCGCCACTGCCGTCAATGAAATGACCGCCGCCGTTGACGAAGTTGCCAGCAGTGCCAATGCCACCTCATCTAATTCGGAACAAGCCAACAGCAAGGCTCAAGTTGGCCAAGCGAAATTAGAAGAAACCATTCAAACCATCACCAATCTAGGGGCAGAAATTACCAAAACCACCCAAGGCATTGGTTCTTTGGCTAACAATGTAAAAGAAATTGGCCAAGTCATTGACGTGATTCGTGGTATTGCCGAACAAACTAACCTGCTGGCACTAAACGCCGCCATTGAAGCCGCGCGTGCGGGCGAACAAGGACGTGGCTTTGCGGTGGTGGCCGATGAAGTACGCGCTCTAGCTGGCCGTACTCAAGACTCCACTAAAGAAATTGAACGCATGATTGGCAACGTACAAAACGAAACCAATAACGCCGTACAAAATATGGAAGCAAGCAACAAATGGGCAACTCATACCATGGAAATGGTTAATGATCTAAATATTGCTTTAACTGAAATCAATGGGTTAATTCGCGGTATTAGCGAGCAAAACCTAAACATTGCCAGTGCCGCAGAAGAACAGGCCATGGTAGCGCGAGAAGTAGATAAGAACTTGGTTGCTATTCGTGATCTATCTTACCAAACTTCGTCGGGTGCGAATGAAACCAACGCCTCCAGCAAAGATTTGGCTCGTTTAGCAGAGCGCATGAACGCCCTACTAAAACAATTTAGGCTTTAACAATCTTGCGCTACATCCACTATGGTGCGTCGCAACCAGCGATGCGCCGAGTGGTGTTGCAGCAACGGCGACCAAGCCATTTTCAACTCAAACGGCGGTATTTTAAAAGGCGGCTCAAGCACCACCAGTGATGCCGACGCAGCCTGCAAATCGGCTACTTTACGCGGCAAGGTTGCTACTAAGTCGTTATTTAATGCCAATAAAGCAGGCATCTGATAGTGGCGAGTAAACACCGAAATTTTACGCTTATGCCCTATTCGCGCTAAAGCGTGATCTACCCAGCCCAAACGTATAACCTTTTCAGGGTCAATCCCTACGCCTGCCCCCATACCTGTTTTGCTTACCCAAATATGGTTGCTGCTTAAATAAGCGTTTAAATCAAATTTCTCTATTCCTTTATGTTCTGGGCCGACCAAACACACAAAGTCATCTTGCCATAAGGTCATTTGGTGGAAAGACTGGGGCATTTCATCAAAGCGGTTAATGGCCATATCCACCTTGCCGGCTTCAACGTCTTTAAAGGTAACATCGGATGGGGTTAATACATCGAGAATCATATTAGGAGCGTCAACCCGCAGACGCTTCACCAGCTTAGGGACTAAGGTCGATTCGGCATAGTCGCTGACCATAATGCGAAATACCCGGTTAGAGGTGAGCGCGTTAAACTCTTGCTGTGGCTGCAATGCCATATCTAGCTCGCCCAGCGCCTTGCGGATAATTGGCTGCAGCTCTAAAGCGCGTTCAGTGGCGGTCATGCCATCCGAGGTACGCACCAATAATGGATCGTTAAATAAATCGCGCAAACGCCGCAAACCATTGCTCATGGCTGGTTGAGTAATACCAAGCTGCTGGGCCGCCTTAGTCACGCTGCCTTCACGCAAGAGAACGTCTAAGTAGACAATGAGATTTAAATCAATACGACCTAGATTCATAAAAAATGGCCCCTAAATAAAGGAGCCATTATGGCAGGCTAATTAACATTCACCAAATAAATGAAGCCAAGAAACAATTTACCAAGACCAGGCTTTGCTGATGCTTAAAAAGACACGAGGGTCGGCTTCTGGGCTGTCTAGGGTGGTGACTAATCCGCCTAGCGTAAAATCCAAACCAACCCATTCGCGCGAAACCGCAACTTCAAAATCTTGATAGTCACCCCAGCCAACCAAATCACGATCTTCAGATTGGTTATGCACCAATTTCAAACTCAGCTCATAGGGGTCGAAATCAATACGGTGTTCCAGCGTTAAAATAATGTTGTAGGCATCTTCACCAAAATAATTAGGTGAAAACTGTGCGTAAAAATCGGTATTTTCTTTAAAGGTTGTGCCCACAAACACGTCTTGATAACTGCTGTCGGTTGCGCCCGATTTGCCTAAATACTGAAAGTGAGAAGCCCCGACATCCAAAGCCCAATCGTCGTTTAAGGCGAAGGCGTAGCCAAGCATAACATCCACTTCCAGCTTTTCAGGGCCGCCATAATCGACGTTACTGGCCCAACCAGTGAGATAAGCACCCGATTCATGCTCATAGCTTAGTTCGCCCTGCAAGGCTGGTTTACGGTCGGTGTTGGTAACACCATTATCTAAATACTCCGACACCAAAGATAATTCTGCCGTTACCTCTGCCAATGCCACGGCTGGAAGCAAAAGTAGTGCACCTGCTAATACAGATAGTTTCATAGAGTTCCTCTATGGGTGGTTAAAAGTTCCATGCTTTAGATATTTTCAGCACCAGCGCTTCCCGCTCGCCGGTACGGTTGATGGTGGTCGTCATGGCAACAGCTTGCCAAGTTAAGCCAAACCAATCATGAGCCAAAGAAATAGCACCATACTGGTAGTAATGGTGCTCTGGTGTCCAATCACGTTTGTTCGTACCTACGGCCTGTACTTGAGCTAAATTCACACCAAGCTTGTAGTCGTGGGGTAACGCAAAAGAATGAGAAAGCAGCAAACGGTAGTTTTTAAAATCCATGCCTGCGTAGTTGGGCGTGTAGTAAGCCGTTAACGAAGTGTTATCAAGGTAGGTAAGGCCGCTGTAAAACTCAAAGAAGTTACTGTCACTGGAGTGGGCATCACCAAACAATAAGTAAGGTGCAATGCCCGCATCCACGCTCCAGTTATCATTTAATTTTTGTTGATAACCGAAATACAAATCCCACTCAAAAATAGTGTCGTCGGTTGGGCCGTAGTCGGTGGTGCTGGCCCAGTTACCAAAATAAAAACCAGAGTCGTGAGTGAACCAAAGCGTACCTTGTAAGGCCGGGTTCTGTTCGCTATTGGTTCGGCCAAAAGAACGGTAGTCCGACACAGCAGTCAATGAAGCAGAGGCGGCCAAGGTTGAAACAGAAAACAACAAACCACATAGAAGTAATAGATACTTCATAGAAAATCTCCACGACAAACTAGCCTAGGTATAGACCAAGATTAAAAAATGAGAAAGCAATCACTAGATTAAACGGAGAGAATTGTGCGTGGTATTAGCCGTTAATCGGCTTGTTCGTCGCCTTCCTTGGCGATTTGTTGTTATAAATGTTCTACGCGAATGCGGGTAAGTTGACCAATGGTCGTAGGCAGAGCCTCAATTTCAGCAATAGCGGCATTCATGTCTTTTTCCAACACGCGGTGGGTCAAGATAATGATTTGCGTGTGCTTTTGGTTATTCTTTGGCTCTTTTTGAATCAAGGCTTCAATGCTGATATTGCCTTTGCTCAAAATAGTGGCCACAGCAGCTAACACACCAGCGCGGTCTTCAACAGGAATGCGCAGGTAATAGGCGGTTTCCACCTCTTCAATTGACAGCACTTGAATGTCGTCTTGTTGATCAAAGGCCAAGGCTTTTACTTGGCTTGATTGCGGTGCATCAAAGCCACGCGCTAAGTCGATAATATCGGCTACCACAGCCGATGCAGTGGGTTCTGCACCTGCACCTGCACCTACAAATAGAGTATCGCCAACGGCATCGCCATTAACGGTAACGGCATTAAGAACGCCATCCACTTTGGCAATTGGGCGAGACTCTGGAATTAAGGTTGGGTGCACGCGCAGATCAATGCCTTTTTCACTGCGACGGCTCACACCTAAATGCTTAATGCGATAGCCAAGCTCTTCTGCGTATTCCACGTCTTCGGTGGTAATTCTACTGATACCTTCGGTATAGCAGCGCTCAAACTGCAAAGGAATGCCATAAGCAATAGAAGATAAAATAGTTAGCTTGTGGGCAGCGTCGATGCCTTCTACGTCGAAGGTTGGGTCGGCTTCGGCATAACCTAACGCTTGGGCTTCGGCTAACACGTCAGCAAAAGCGCGGCCTTTTTCACGCATTTCAGTCAGAATAAAGTTGCCAGTACCATTGATGATGCCAGCCAGCCAGTTAATACGGTTAGCGGCTAAGCCTTCGCGCACGGCTTTAATGACTGGAATACCGCCGGCCACGGCGGCTTCGTAGCGAACGTTTACACCTTTGGCCTCGGCGGCCGCAAAAATTTCTTTGCCATGTACTGCAATCAACGCCTTGTTGGCAGTAACAACTTGCTTGCCGTTGGCGATGGCGCCCAACACAATCTCTTTGGCAATGGTGTAGCCGCCAATCAGTTCGACCACAACATCAATATTAGGGTTGTTAACAACGTCTAGGGCGTTGTCTGTTACCAGCACCGAGCCAGTGTTTACCCCTGGGTTGGGTGCACGAGTGGCAACTTGTTCAATAATAATTTCACGGCCAATACGACGAGCGATTTCTTGTGCATTACGAGTGAGTACATTAAATGTGCCACCACCAACTGTACCTAAACCACAGATACCTACTTTAATCGGTCTCAAGGTCGCGCTCCTTATTGAAAGTATTAAGCTTGGTTAAATATGAAAGGCGCACATTCTACGCTAAAGCGCCAACCTTTTGTAGGGGAGCTATTTTGCTATTTCCAGCAAATATGAAATACTGCGCGCCCTATTCCTCTTGCGTTTTCAACCGTGTCTCATTCGTTAGCGTCTTACTCTCCCAAACAGCTTTTAAAGGCCGACTTGGTCTTGGTCGTGGTCACATTATTGGCAGCAGCCGGCTGGATTTTCTCGAAAGAAACCTTGCTTGGCTTACCGCCTTTGCTGTTTATGGGATTGCGCTTTTTATGTGGCGGGGCCTTAGTTGCTTTGCTGGCAGCGCGCCACCTTGCTCGGCTTAATAGCGAGCAATGGCATTCAGCGGTGCTGGTTGGGCTATTTATGGGCGCAGCCATGGGTATCTGGATTTTTGGTTTGCACACCACTAAAAGCCTAGGTGAAGGCGCTTTTATTACCAGCCTGTCGGTAGTAGTAGTGCCCATGGTGAATTGGCTGCTGTTTAAACAGCGCCCAACTAGGGTAACTTTTATTGCCTTGCCCATCGCTATTATTGGCATGGCACTGCTGTCGCTGCGCCACGGTTTTACCCCAGATCCTAGTCAGTGGTATTTTTTTGTTGCTGCCATGCTGCTGTCGGTTGCCTTTATTTTAAACAGCCGCGCCGCCGCCAAAACTCCGGCTTTGGCACTTAGCGCCATTCAGTTGCTTTTGGTTGGAGCGGTTACGTTCTGTAGCTCTTTGCTGCTAGAAAGCTGGCCAAATTTCCTTGACTTGCCCGCTGCCATTTGGGGCTGGCTATTTTTAAGCTTCACGTTAGCTACCGCTGGCCGTTTTA
>JBASZG010000197.1:0-3810 GCA_049277875.1 Venatoribacter sp. | reverse complement strand
TGGCTTGATTCAGATTATGTTCATCCTGATGCATGGCAAACTCCGTAAACATGGGTGAGTAATGACTCTTTCTTGGTGCGATACACATTGTCATTTTGATTTCCCCGCTTTTCAAGAGCGCGAAAGACACTGGCCGTTTGTGCAAAAGCAAGGCGTTGCGGCGCTTATTATCCCTGGTGTTAATGCTGAGCTTGGCGCGCAGCTAAGCCATTTGTGCCAAGACAAGCCTTGGTATTACGCGCAGGGCTTGCATCCCTGCTTTATTAATCAACACCAAAACAAAGATTTAGATTGGCTTGAAGTTCAGCTTCGCACTGACCATAAAATCATTGCCGTTGGCGAGGTGGGCTTGGATAAAATCATGGTTAAACAGGCCAATGAGCTTGAAAACCAATGGCATTATTTTGAGCAGCAAGTGCAACTGGCTAAAGCCTACCGTAAGCCACTGATTTTGCATGTGCGCGGCCTGCACGATGAAATGTGCAGCTATCTGCGACGTAACCAGTTTGACCTCGGCGGCATAGTGCATGCTTTTAGCGGCAGTCAACAACAGGCCAAAGCCTGGCTGCAACTGGGTTTTCATTTAGGTATTGGCGGTGCCATGACTCATTCACGAGCGCAAAAGCTACGCCAAACGGTTAAAAGCATTCCTCATCAACATTGGCTATTGGAAACCGATAGTCCGGATATGAAATCGGCTTTTTGGGGCGCTGAACATCACAGCCCGGCTGCAATACCACTATTAGCCGCCTGCTTGGCGGCGCTGCAAGGCTGTACTTTGGAAACAATTGCTTTTAGCCAGAAGGCACAAATTCAGGCATTATTCCCCCAAATTGTGCCGTATTAATCTTTATGCAACGAATTCTTCTGTTTTTAACTTGCTTTTTAGTGAGCCAGAGCTGGGCGCACCTGCCTGAAAACTTCATCGATTTACCCGATGAAGTGCAGGCCGTTATTTTGGAATACGCCTTCTTTTCCGAAAAAGCCACCAAGGTGTGGGGCCAAGATTTTGAAACCTCGTCGGTTTATCACATGGTTAAATACTTGGATGACTTTCATACCAAGGTCACTATTAACTTTGCTTCAGGCTGGATCCGTGTTGAAAGCGCCGCCTCTAAAACGCCGTTGCAATCGCTGCGCCATGCCATAGTCACTACCTTGCTAACACCAGCCGATCCTAGTGCCGTCGATTTATACACAGCCGCCGATATGGGCTTAACGGGAAAGCCGTTTTTATCTGGCCTAGTTGTTGACGATTTAGGCCGGCCAGTTGCTAACCAAGAGCGAGCCGAGCGTTATGCTCAAATCATCACCAAAGGCAGCTTGCATAAAAGCGGTAATCGTTATTGGGTCGATATTCCTTTAGTGCGCAGCTATAAGCAAAAGAGTGCGGAAAATTATCGAGCGTTGGTTTTGCAAAATGCAAGAAAATATCAAGTTTCTCCTGCGCTGATTCTGGCCATTATTGAAACTGAAAGCAGCTTTAACCCCTTTGCCGTATCGCCTGTTGGCGCTTATGGGCTAATGCAGGTAATGCAAAATACGGCAGGGCGTGACGTATTCGATAAAATTTATGGCCGCCAAGATAAGCCAACGCGCAATTATCTTATCGACCCAGCGCGCAATATTGATGCCGGAACGGCCTATATCACTATCTTGCGCGATCAATATTTACGCTCGATAACCAACCCGCTAACGCGAGAATACTGCGTAATTGCTTCTTATAATGGTGGGGCTGGTAATCTTTATCGGGCCTTTCATCGCGATCAAAAAAAAGCAATCAATATGATTAATAATATGTCGCCAGCTGCGGTGTATAAGCACATTACAACGCGCCATTCGCAACAGGAAACGCGAGATTATTTAAGAAAAGTAACCAATAATAAGAAAAACTATGCTCACTGGTAAATTTGCCCAATTAGAACAAGCGCTGCGCTTGCCTGATGCCAAGCTTGAGCCAACTCATCTAGCCAAGGAAAATTTGGTACTGCATTTGCTGCATTTGGCAAATACAGAACAGCAATTAAGTGCCGCTGAAATCGCTTATTTTTGGCAAAAATTACCCTACTGGGCCTTTGCTTGGGCTGGGGGCAGGGCATTGGCGCAGTGGATTGAAGCCAACCCAGGCTGGGTGCAAGGTAAACGAGTGTTGGATTTCGGTTGTGGTTCGGCGCTCGTTGGCATTGCCTCAGCCAAGGCCGGAGCAAAAGAAGTTTGGGTGGCCGACTTAGACGACAACGCACTGCTTGCTGCCCAATTAAATGCCAGGGCCAATGGCGTGGAGATTCATATTGTTAAGCAGCAACAATGGCCCCAAGTAGACTTGCTGTTAGCCAGCGATGTGCTGTATGACATTTCCAGCAGTGCTGATTTACAAACACTCATGTTGAATATTCCGCAATGGCTGTTGGCCGAAAGCCATTTTGTTAAGCCCAACTTTGTTGAACTAAGCAGCTTACAACGTTACCAAAGCAGCACTTTGCCGAGCATTGGCGACTTTGATGAGCAAATTGACATAGAGATTTATTGCCGCGCTCGTGTTAGGGTTAAGCACCTTTAAACCAACTAAAAGGACGACTTATGCGTTTATTACTTTCCTTCCTGCTTTTAATCATTACTCCCTTTGCTTTATCTGCCGACCTTACCTCCAAAGACGTGCAGCAATGGTTAGAAAGCATGCCAAAACTGCAACAATGGATTACCAATAACCAAGATAAAATACCCGAACCAGAACTCACCGAAGACAGCTTTAATATGGATGCCGTTATGGCACAAAGCATTGCCCATATTAAAAAGGCTGGTCTATATGATGAGCTAAGCGCTGAAACCAAAGCAGTTGGCTACGCCAGTGTGGAAGACTGGGCAAATAAATCGCAATTAATATCAATGGCTTATATTGCTTTGTCACAAGGCGATAGCAAATTGTCGCGCGAACAACTTGCCATGCAAAAACAGCAATTAGAGCAAATGACAATGGCCGATGAAAATAAAGATATGATGCTAAAAATGCTTGAAGTCGCCTTGGCCATGTTGGATGCCATTGATAGCGTTCCTGCCGCTAATAAAGCCGCAGTAGAACCTTACCTAGAACAAATTGCCCAGCAAATTGGTGAAGAAGACTAGCTAATTGTTCAGCGCTGACTCTTGCACTGTGTCTTGCTGAAACTCTTTTCGGTAAGACGCTGGGGTTTTCCCCGTCCACTGTTTAAAGGCTCGCTCAAAACCACGGCGATCTGAGAAACCAAGATCAATAGCCAACTGCTGCACGTCGTTATAACCGTTCTCTAGTGCTAACTTTGCTTTTTCTAAGCGTACATCACGCAACAACGTTGAAAACTGGCAGCCTTCTTCTTGTAAGCGCCGAGTGAGAGTGCGGCTGCTGGTGCTAAGTAGCTCGGCAACCGACTCCTTAGTAATGGGAACGGAATCGGGCCACTGAAATAAAATATGCATCACCTTGCTGCTGAACTCATGCATATTATTAAAGCGACTGACTGCCGTTTCGGCTTCATTGCGTAAGCGTGAAAATAGCTCCATGTTGGCCTGAATGAGCGGCTTATCAATAAACTTACTGTGAAAGCTAATCCAGTTTTGTGGCTGATTAAACAGCGGCTTAATACCAAAAAACTGCTCTAAGCGCTCAGCGTAGGCTGGTTCTGGAAAACGGAAACCAAGCCCCTGAATTTGATACAGATTAGTGCCAAAGGTCTTGCCAGCCAAATGCACGCCCGTGGCTATTAGCTCACTGCGCGCCTGACAGCCAAGCGGTGTACCTTCGGTAACGTAATACACAACCTTAATACTTTGCTG
>JBASZG010000196.1:0-3052 GCA_049277875.1 Venatoribacter sp. | reverse complement strand
GTGCAATTTGCACCGTGCTAATGGCGTCTTTTAACCACACCAGTTGAACAACTTTGGCGGAATATGTGGGGGGAATAGAATTGTGCATTAAACGAAGGTCAAAAAATGTAAGTAGTGGGCATTTTAGAGGAATAAAAGCTTAGGGCAAAGCCAACACGCGCTCGAAAGTTTCCTGCAACACTTTAACGTCGCACGAAGCGCGATGGCGACGTTCATTACCTTGCTCTTGCCATACTTGCTCTTTAATTGTGTGCCAAGCATCCATTTGTCTTTCACTAAGAAGCTTATTGATGGTTTCTAGGCGAAAACGCTGAATTAGCTCAGCTTCTTCGAATAACCGCCCAAGCCAAGAATTATCAAAGCCCCAAGCATCGGAATACAGTGTTTTGCCTTCAAGCGCATGGTTAAGCTGGTAGGCTACTTCTTTTAGCGCCATACCATTTTCTTTCAGCCATTGATAAGACAAGCCATGAATTTCTTCGGCTTCTTCGCTCCAGTGCGTCCAGCCCGCAGCCGGTTGAATAAGAAAGTTATGCGCCACGCGATCTTCCAAGGCATAGCCAATTTCAATCGGATAGCTGCCTTGGCCAAAGCCAGAAGCTTCAATATCAATGATGGCAGGAACGTCAATGCGCATGGTTTTCCTAAGAGTCTGTCTGCGTGGCTAATTGATACACTAAATACGCCCCGCTTAACAAGCTGTTTGCCAGAATTAAGTTACTTAAAATATCCGCCGGTAAAGGCTCAAACCAAGCGGCCAAGGCATTAACCAGCGGGCTTTCTTGCTTGGCTATTGCCGCCAATGCGGTGGCTATTGGTGCTTGAGCTGTTACAGGGTTGTCCCAAACCAGTTCAACAGCGCGTTGCAAATCCAGCAACAACGCACTGAGCGATAAGCTTGAGTTGGGCTGCCAAGGTGAACTCAGCCCTGCCAATAAATAGCCCCGTTCGGCCTTGCTAACATCACTAAGCCACAGCGCGCAATGCTGGCATAAGACGCTGGCCAGTTGCCACAAGGCTTGGCGGTCGCCTTGCAGTAGCTCTAATTCTAATTCGCACAGGGGCTGGGTTTTCTCTTGCGCCTGTACGCTGCCTTGGTCTAGAGCAATTTCTACTTGCGTTGCCCCTTGCTGCCAAATCCAAGTGCGCCGTTGAAAATGCGTTGCAAACACCTCTTGAAGTGGCAACGCACTAATGGGCTGGGGTAGGGCTTGTTCTACTTGGCTCAGTAAATTCAGGGCTAAGTCTTTGCTTGGCAGCGGCCAATTCCATTCCCCGCGTTGCTGTAGGCCAGCAAGGCTAATTCCTCGCGTTTTAAAGGTTTGCTCAAAGCCTTGTGCCGTTTCACGAATACGCAAAGCGGCTTTAGCGGCGGCAATATCGCAATTTGGCGTATCAAAGTAGTAGTTCTTTAATAATTGCTGTTGCTTAAACTCAGCCAGCCGATTCAGCTCAAGTGCCAAGGCTTCGGCTTGCTCTGGGTTAAAGCGCAATTTGAGTTCGGTTTCTTTGGCCATCGTGATTGCCTATAAAAAATTGTTGCGATTCTAGCAGAGCTAAACTGGCGATACTTTATTCTCTCTGCAACAATGCCCCAAATACATTCGCAAGGCAGAACCTATGTCATCGCTGGTTGAACGCTTACAAACATTAATTGGCCACAACAGCATTAGCTCTACTCAGGCCGAGTACGACCAAAGCAACTTGCCCGTTATTCATACTTTGGCGCAGTGGTTTGCCGATTTAGGCTTTAACGTCGAAGTTCACCCCATTCCCAACTTTCCCGGCAAAGCCAACCTGCTGGCTACATTAGGCAGCGGCACAGGTGGCTTGGTCTTGAGCGGTCACACCGACACAGTGCCTTGCGATAGCGCACTGTGGCAATCCGACCCTTTTACTCTTACCGAGCGCGACAACAAATTTTATGGGCTTGGTAGCTGCGATATGAAAGGCTTTTTTGCGCTGGTGCTTGAAGCCGTGAAAGACCTGCGCGCCGAAGACCTAAAACAGCCGATTATTGTGCTGGCTACCGCCGATGAAG
Source organism: Venatoribacter sp. (assembly GCA_049277875.1). Taxonomy (GTDB): domain Bacteria; phylum Pseudomonadota; class Gammaproteobacteria; order Pseudomonadales; family Oceanobacteraceae; genus Venatoribacter. The sequence continues at coordinate 1,011 of JBASZG010000196.1, read as the reverse complement.
AAAGCTCGATGTGCGGCGCGCGAGCGTTAGGGCAAAGCCAAGCCCTGCAAGCGCGTTACTGCGTGGTGGGCGAGCCAACCAATCTGCGGCCTATTCGTATGCACAAAGGCATTATGATGGAAAGCATTCGCCTAACTGGGCGCAGTGGTCATTCCTCCAACCCTGCTTTGGGCATCAACGCCATGGACGCTATGCACAGCGTAATGTCGGAGCTGATGTTGCTGCGCCAAGACCTTGCCAGCCGCTACCAAAACGCCCACTTTGCAGTAAGCACCCCCACTATGAATTTTGGCTGCATTCATGGTGGCGACAACCCCAACCGTATTTGTGGTAGTTGTGAGTTGGCCTTCGATTTACGCACTTTGCCGGGTATGAGCAACGACGACTTACGCAGCGAAATAGACCGCCGCATTCGCCCGATTGCCGAGCGCGAACAGGTGCTTTTAGAGTACCAATCGCTTTTTCCCGGCATCGCCTCCTTTGCCACAGAAGCCACCAGCGAACTGGTAAAAGCCGCCGAGCAACTTACTGGCTGCACCAGTGAAGCCGTTAATTACGCCACCGAAGCGCCGTTTTTTCATGATTTAGGTATCGAAACACTGATTTTAGGCCCCGGCAGTATTGACCAAGCGCACCAACCCGATGAATATCTGGCGCACGACCAAATTCAACCCTGCATTGATATTCTGCAAGGACTAATTAAGAGATTTTGCCTATGACCGAAACGTCCGATTATGTGCAGTGGTTTCGCCAATCATCGCCCTACATTAACGCACACCGTGGCAAAACCTTCGTCATTATGTTTGAAGGTGCGGCCATAGCGCACGAAAACTTTGCCACCCTAGTGCAAGACATTGCCCTACTTAACAGCCTAGGCGTGCAGCTCGTGCTGGTGCATGGTGCGCGCCCACAAATTGACAACGCCTTGAAAGCCTTAAATGTAGAAAGCAAATTCCATAACGATTTGCGAATTACCGATAACGCCGCACTCACTGCCGTTAAAGCCGCGAT
>JBASZG010000195.1:0-2561 GCA_049277875.1 Venatoribacter sp. | reverse complement strand
GTGCAGCGCATAGTTGCCTTTACCCGCCTTCAAGGAAAGTTTGTTTTTGGGCTGTCGCCACGCGGCGCGCTGGCCTTACTCAACAGTGCTAAGGCTTGGGTGTTGGTAGACGGCGAACGCAATTATCTGCGCCCTGAGGACATTCAAGCGGTATTGGCGGCGGTGGTAGACCATCGGTTGCAGCCCTTAGAAGCCAATGGCCAGCTCGCCTCTCAGCAAATTTTGCAGAATGTGAGTGTCTTGGGTTAGGCCATGCGGTTGCTTCAATCATGGTGGCAGGCTTGGCTAAACCGACGTCTGCCTGCCTCTCGCCAAATTCAGCTAAGTCATAAATCGGTATTTATTGTACCTAGCAAAGCCGGCTTGCTGTTTTTATTACTGCTGTCGGTGATGCTGGTAACGGCAATAAATTACCAAAACAACCTTATTTATATCCTTGTGTTTTGGCTGTTTAGCCTTGCGTTGGTTGCCATGCTGCTTACTTTTCGTAATTTAGCTGGGCTGGTAATTCGCGCAGGCAGAGTGTCGCCTTGCTTTGTTGGCGATAACCTAACCTTGCCTATTCATTTATATGGCAAGCAGCGCAATCATCAGGCTATTTATTTGGCTTTTTCTCAGGCCGAAGGCGTGCAAGCTCAGGTGTTAGCGCAAGCAGAGCAGCAGGTGAGTTTGCGTATTAAGGCAAGCGAACGTGGCTATTTAAAAACCGAGCGCATTAAAGTAGAAAGCCGTTTTCCGTTGGGCTTATTTCGAGCTTGGAGCTGGGTGCAGCTAGAGTTTTCTGCGGTGGTGTACCCCAAGCCAATCGCAGCCCCGATAACACTTAGCGAAAACCAAAACGGCTCAAGTGAAAAACAGTTGCTACATCCAAGCTCAGGCCAAGATTTTTATGGCCTTCGAGCCTATCGAGCAGGAGACGCTATGAATCGTATTGCATGGAAGCAGGTAGCGCAGGGAAAAGGGCTGGTTACTAAAGAATTTAGCCAAGCAGCAGGTGCTAACCACGAGTTTAACTTCGATTCTTTAGTGGGGCTGCCAACCGAACAGCGTCTTAGTCATCTGTGTGCTTGGTTGCTAGAAGCGCAACAGCAAGAATGGAGTTTTGCTTTGGTTTTGCCCACTCAAACCTTGGCCCTCAATCGTGGCGATGAACATGTACGGCAGTGCCTAACGGCTTTGGCTTTGTATGGCAAATAAACTGAACTTTCCCTTAATAAATGCGGCTTTGCCTTGGCTGTTGCTATCGCAACTGGCTGTGTTGTGTTTGCACATCAGCTATATGCCCATAAGCCTGTGGGCTTTAATTATTTGCTTTGTAGCTTGGCGTGGGTTGATTGTTTCGGGGCGGCTATCGCACCCTAACAGGTGGCTCAAACTGCTGGTGGTGGTGCTTACTTTAGCGGTGCTGGCTTTGCATATTCGCGGCTTTAACCTCGAAAGTGCAGGCGTTTTTCTTATCTCCACCAGTTTGCTTAAGGTGATAGAGCTGCGCACTTTACGCGACGGCTACATTCTTGTTTTTTTAAACTTTTTTGTGTTAGCAACGGGGTTTTTGTTTAACCAAAGTATGCTCACTGCACTGTGGGGCATACTGGTGGTGGCCTTGCTGCTAATAGCCTTGCTGCGAATGCACTACAGCCCCAACTCCCGCGTTGCTAACAAAGAGCTGTTTAACCAAGTAACCAAGCTGATGCTGTGGTCGCTGCCCATGATGCTAGTGCTGTATTTTTTATTCCCTCGCCTAGGGCCGCTGTGGAGTTTTAGCCTGCAAAGCGAACAGGCCAAAACTGGCCTAAGCAGTAGCATGGCCGTGGGGGATATTGCCGAACTTAGCCAGTCGTCGGAATTGGCTTTTCGCGCTAGCTTTACTCGCGGGCTGCCACCAAACCGCCAAGAACTGTATTGGCGCGCTTTAGTGCTAGATAACTTCGACGGCAAACAATGGAGTGCCAGTGGCATTAGCGATAGCCGCTTTGGTAGCTTTGAGCAGAATGTAACTTGGTACAGCGGCCATGACTCGTCTGCTGGTGTGGAATACGAAATAATTCAAGAACCTACCGCCAAAAACTGGCTGTTTGCGTTGGATTATCCCCAAGCCATAGAGCCACGCACTGGCGTTACCGCCGACTACCGCCTAGTGGCGCGCAGACCTGTGTTTCAGCGGCTGCGCTACAAAGTGCGGCTGGTTAAACCACCGTACGCTAGCCTCACTGCCCAAGAGCAGCTGCGTTATTTACAACTTCCCAGCGCAGGCAACCCCTTGGCCAAAGCGTGGGGAGCCGAGCTTGCCGAACTGCCTGCTGAACAAGCCGCCCAAGCCATTATGCGTAATTTTTCAACTCAGGCTTTTTATTACACCCTTAAGCCGCAACGTTACGGCAACAACGAGGTGGACGAGTTTTTATTTGAGCGTAAACAGGGCTTCTGCGCTCATTACGCTTCGGCCATGGCCTTTGTCGCTCGCGCTGCGGGTATTCCTGCACGAGTAGTCACTGGCTATCAGGGCGGAGAGTGGAACGAGCTAGAAAACTACCTTACGGTGCGCCAGTACGACGCGCATG
>JBASZG010000194.1:0-15886 GCA_049277875.1 Venatoribacter sp. | reverse complement strand
GGCATTCATTTTACTGGCCACACCGAATACTTCCGCGACTACTGCGGCGTGCCCGAAGTTGTCATGATGCTGGCCACCAGCGACCTGCGCGTTGCCTTAGTAACCACTCACTTACCGCTGCGCGACGTAGCCGATGCCATTACACCAGAGCGCATTAAGCGTGTAGCGCGTATTTTGCACCACGATTTAGTCCAATTTTTTGGTGTAAAAAACCCACATATTTTAGTTGCAGGGCTAAACCCCCACGCAGGCGAAGACGGCCATTTAGGCCGCGAAGAACTGGATATTATTATCCCCACACTCAACGAGCTGCGCGCCGAAGGGCTAAACCTAACCGGCCCATTACCCGCCGACACGCTCTACACCCCGAAACATTTAGACCATTGCGACGCTACCTTAGCCATGTACCACGACCAAGGTTTGCCCGTATTAAAACACCACGGTTTTGGCCGCGCTGCCAACATTACCCTAGGGCTACCCGTTATCCGCACTTCGGTTGACCACGGCACCGCCCTCGACTTAGCCGGCCAAGGCAAAGCCGACAGCGGCAGCCTAATCACGGCAATCGAAGTAGCCCTACAGATGGCGAGAAATCATTAATGAACAAACATATTCCAGCGGCTCAAGGCCACAAAGCCCGCAAACGCTTTGGTCAAAATTTTCTGCACGACCAATACGTTATAGGCAAAATCATCAAGGCCATTAACCCGAAAGAAACCGATGCCTTGGTGGAAATTGGCCCCGGCATGGGTGCTATTACCGAGCCTATTTTAGAAGCCTGCGGCAAGCTGGACGTGGTCGAGCTAGACCGCGATTTAATTCCTATTTTGCGTACCAAGTTTTTTAACTTCCCTAACTTTCGCATTCACGAAGGCGACGCGCTCAAATTTGATTTTCGCACCCTACTTGAGCCTGGCCAGCGCCTGCGTATTGTTGGCAACCTGCCCTACAACATCTCCACACCGCTGATTTTTCATTTTTTAGCGCACCATGAAATAGTGCAAGACATGCACTTTATGCTGCAAAAAGAAGTAGTAGAACGCCTAGCGGCCGCCCCTGGCAGCGGCGACTATGGCCGTTTAAGCATCATGGCGCAGTATTACTGCAAGGTAGAACCCCTGTTTATTGTTGGCCCCGGCAGCTTTAACCCACCGCCCAAAGTAGACAGCGCCATAGTGCGCCTGCTGCCTTATGAAGTGCTGCCCCACCCAGCCAAAGACGTAAAAATGCTCGAACGCGTAGTGCGCGAAGCCTTTAACATGCGCCGCAAAACCATACGCAACACATTAAAAAACCTGATGAGCGCCGAACAAATTGAAGCCCTTGGCCTAGACACCAACCTACGCCCAGAAAACCTAAGTCTGCAAGACTATGTGCGCATAGCCGATAGCTTGGGTTAGTTAAACATGGCTACCTACGCCATTGGTGATGTGCAGGGCTGTTTTGAGCCGCTGCAACGGCTGTTAGCAAAAGTTAAGTTTAAGCCAGAGCAAGATTGTTTGTGGTTTGCGGGGGACTTGGTCAACCGTGGCCCTCGGTCGCTTGAGGTGCTGCGTTTTATTAAAGGCTTGCCGCATAAGCAGGTGGTGCTGGGTAATCACGATTTGCATTTATTGGCGGTGTATTACGGCGGCCATAGCCTTAAAAAGCACGATACCATGCAAGATATTCTTGCCGCCCCCGACTGCGACGAGCTGCTAAATTGGCTGCGCCACCAGCCGCTTTTAGTCAGCAGCCCCAACCAAGAATGGTGCATGACACACGCAGGCTTGCCGCCCTTTTGGAGCGTGCCACAAGCCACCAACCTAAGCCAAGAAGTAGAGCAGTTTATTCAAAGCGAGCAAGCCAAGGAGTTTTTTGCCGTTATGTACGGCAATCACCCCGACCGCTGGAGCGAGCGGCTTACTGGCCTAGACCGCCTGCGCTGTATCGTAAATTACCTTACGCGTATGCGCTTTGTTGGCCAAGCTAACGAACTGGATTTAGTCAGCAAAGAAGGCAGCGGCACTGCGCCTGCGGGTTTTAAGCCTTGGTTTGAATATCCAAGAAAGAGTGCCCCAAGCAAACTGCTGTTTGGCCACTGGGCCGCCCTTGAAGGAATCACCAACACGCCTAATATCTATGCCTTAGACACAGGCTGTGTATGGGGCAGTAAACTTACCGCCTTGCGCCTAGAAGACAGCCAGCTTTTTCAAGTAAACGCCACCTAAGAGAATGATTATGCCAGCACAACGCATCACCCTTCCCGACGCCAAAGCCTTAGTAGAACAAGGCGCCAACATAGCCGATATCCGCGATGCACTTAGCTTTCAAGCAGGGCATATTCGCTCGGCCAAACGTGTTGATAACAGCAATCTCAATGAGTTTATGGCGCAAGCCGACAAAAACCAGCCGCTTATTGTGTGCTGCTACCACGGTAGTTCTAGCGTAAGTGCCGCACAGTTTTTTGATGGCCAAGGCTATGAACAGGTGTATAGCCTTGAAGGGGGGTATGAAATGTGGAAGCTGGCTTACCCAGAGCTTTGTGCCGAATAGCCCCAAGCCTGCATTAAGCTCTGCTCTAACCCAAGCTGATTTAAAATACGCGCCACTACAAAGTCGATGAGGTCTTCGATTTTGGTTGGCAAGTGATAAAAGCCTGGGTTAGCGGGCAAAATCACCGCTCCCATGCGGGTGAGCTTAAGCATGTTTTCTAGATGTATTTCCGAATAAGGCGCTTCACGCGTTACCAAAATAAGTTTGCGCCGCTCTTTTAATGCCACGTCGGCCGCACGTTCAATCAGATTATTACTCGCCCCAGTGGCAATGGCCGATAACGTACCAGTGCTGCAAGGACACACCACCACCGCCTCACCAATCGCCGAGCCCGATGCCCAAGGCGAAAGCCAATCTTCGCGGCCATACACTCGCAAACGTTCCTCGCCCACCTTAAAATGCGAGCGCAAAAATTCAGCCTGCGCCTGAGGTTTTGGCGGAATGGCCATATTCACTTCCATTGCCAGCACCAACTGCGCGGCTTTAGAAATCAGCACATCGACATCGCGGCCGGCTTGCAGCAGCACCTCAATGAGTCGCAAGGCGTACAAACTGCCCGATGCGCCAGTAATGGCAATGCAAATACGATTGTTCATGGTTTACTCGGTTGGTTGTTGTAAGGCTGCCAAAAGCTTGCGCGGCATACCAGCAAAGCCGCCGTTCGACATCACTATTATACTGTCGCCGCTTTGCGCTTCTTGCAGCACTGCATTCAGCAAGTCTTGGTGCGAGCTAAAGCAAGCGCCAAGCTTGGCACTGCTGGCAGCAACCTCGGCCAACGACCAGCTAATGTTGTCGGGCTGAAACCAAAAGGCTTTGTCGGCTTCGACTACCGAAGCGGCCAGTTCCTCTTTATGAATGCCCAGCTTCATGGTGTTAGAGCGCGGTTCGATAACCGCAAATACACGCCCATTAGGGTTGGCTTTACGCAGGTTTTTGCACGCGCCCGCCAAGGTGGTGGCAATGGCGGTGGGGTGGTGAGCAAAGTCGTCGTATATTTTAATGCCCTGCGCTTGGCCCACTAATTCCATGCGGCGTTTTACCGAATGAAATACCTCTAAAGCCTGCGCGGCAATATCGGGGGCAACACCCACATGGTGCGCGGCGGCAATGGCGTTAAGGGCGTTTTTTACATTATGAAGGCCGGTTAATGCCCAATTTATGCGTATTTTATATTCGCTGTTGGCGCGGCAAAACGAAAAGGCCGAGCCGTCTTCTTCGTGCAAATAATAATGCCAATCGGCCTCGTCGGAGCTACCGCAGCGTTTAACACTCGACCAGCAACCTTGCTCTAACACACGCTCTAAAGCGGCTTCGCCTTCAGGCAGGATAATTTGCCCAGTGCTCGGCACCAGCCGCACCACATGATGAAACTGGCGTTCTATCGCGGCCAAGTCGGGGAAAATATCGGCGTGGTCAAACTCTAGGTTGTTCACAATTAAGGTGCGCGGTAGGTAGTGCACAAACTTAGAGCGTTTATCAAAGAAAGCGGTGTCATACTCGTCGGCTTCGATAACAAAAAAAGGCGAGTCGCCTAAGCGTGCCGAAACGCTAAAGTTTTGAGGCACACCACCAATTAAAAAGCCCGGCTTCATGCCGGCAAAATCTAAAATCCACGCCAGCATACTGGCGGTAGTGGTTTTGCCATGCGTGCCTGCCACCGCCAGCACCCAGCGGCCTTGCAGCACATTTTGATTGAGCCACTGCGGGCCAGAAATATAAGGAATACTGCGCTCTAGCACATACTCCACCGCTGGGTTGCCGCGCGACATAGCGTTGCCAATAATCACTAAATCGGTGTCGGCAGGAATGGTTTCGGGGGCAAAGCCTTCGCTCAGTTCAATGCCTGCGGCGCGAAGCTGGTCGCTCATAGGCGGATACACCCCAGTATCGCTACCCGTTACGCGATGCCCCTGCGCCTTAGCCAACTGCGCTAACGAGCCCATAAAAGTGCCACAAATACCCAGAATATGCAGGCGTTTACCCATGTTCGTGCCTCTAAAAAAATCTTGGCTTAGTGTCTAGTATCTGTGGGGCTTAGTCCAGAGTTGCCCCTGCTTATTCGATGAATTGGTGTATAATTCGCGCCTTTACAAAACCCATTCGGAGCCAATTATGGACTTACGCCAATATTCTCAAGAAATCATCCATCAGGTTCGCCAAGCACTGGCCGAGGATATTGGCACTGGCGACATCACCGCCCAGCTGATTCCTGCCGAACAACAAGGCAAAGCCCGCGTTATTACCCGCGAGCGCGCCATTATTGCAGGCAAAGCATGGGTAAACGAAGTGTTTCGCCAAGTAGACCCACGAGTGCAAGTTATTTGGCGCGTAAACGAAGGCGAATGGGTACGCGAAAACCAAGTGCTATTTGAGCTAATTGGCCCTACTCGCTCCTTGCTAACAGGCGAACGCTGCGCCCTTAACTACCTACAAACCCTAGCCGCCACCGCAACCCTATGCCGTAAATACGCCGACAAAGTAGCAGGCACCGGGGTAAAGCTGCTCGACACCCGTAAAACCATTCCTGGCCTGCGCATTGCCCAAAAATACGCCGTAACTCAAGGCCGCTGCTACAACCATCGCATTGGCCTGTACGATGCCTTTTTAATTAAAGAAAACCATATTATGGCTGCAGGCGGCGTGGACAACGTAGTAAAACAAGCGCAAAAAATTGCCCCAGGTAAGCCAGTAGAAATAGAAGTAGAAAGCGTGGAAGAAATGCAGGCCGCCATCGCCGCCGGTGCCGACATTATTATGCTCGACAACTTCACCCCCGCAGCCATGACCGAAGCCGTAGCACTGGCGCGCTCACTAAGCAGCACAGTGAAACTTGAAGCCTCTGGCAACATCAACGACCACACCCTAGTGCCCTACGCCAAAACAGGCGTTGACTACATCTCCATTGGCGCACTCACCAAAGACTGCAAAGCCATCGACCTATCCATGCGCTTGGTTTAAGTGCTCGCGGCGGCCACAGGCCGCCATTATTTTTCAGTGTGGGTAAACACGCCATTCCAACCATCGGGAAGTTCTTGCTCTTGCAACTGGGCTATGCGTTCTAAATAAATATCGTAAAGTTTAAGCGGGTTTTGGGCTTTTAGTTGCAGAAGCTGCTGCACAGCTTGTTGCCATTGTTTATTTTTATAAAGGTGTATGGCTTGGTTAAATTGGTTTATTTCTTCAAGGGTGCTTGGGGTTATTTCTGTTGTTTTGCCCAGCGGTTCAAACACATTAACCGGTTCGCTTTTGCCTTTTACTTGTATGCAGTCGATGTAGCGGTAGATAAAATTGGCGGCTTGGTTTTTGGTGCTTTCGCTAACCAGTATTTCTACGCCGTAGTATTTGGTTAGGCTTTCTAGGCGCGAGCCAAGGTTTACCGCATCGCCCAATACGGTGTAGGCGCGGCGATAAGCTGAGCCCATGTCGCCTACGTTCATATCCCCAGTGTTTAGGCCAATGCCAGCGCGTATTTCTGGCCAGCTTTTTTGCGCAAACTCAAGCCGCAGCGTTGCCAAAATGGCTTGCATTTCTAAGGCACAGGCCACGGCTTTGTGGGCATGATGTTCGTCGTCAATGGGGGCGCCCCAAAATGCCATAACCATATCGCCAACGTATTTATCCACTGTGCCGTCGTAGTCGAAGATGCATTTGGTAATGGGGGTAAAGTATTGGTTAAGCAGTTGTTTTAGTTCGTGTGCGGTTAGTTTTTCCGAAATGCTGGTAAAGCTGCGCACGTCACTAAACAGCACAGTCAGCTCTTTACTTTCGCCGGTTAAAACATAGTCGTCGGGCGAATTCATCATTTTTTCAATGTGCGCCGGTGGCACATATTGGTCGAACATGCCGCGTAGTGCGCGCCTGTTGGCGTTTTCAATTAAAAAGCCATAGCTCATGTTAAAAACAGCAAGCGTAAGGGTAAGCAGCAGTTGCATGGCCAGTGGTAGATCTAGTTTTAATACCGCCCAAAGGTAGTAATTTCCAAGCACAACTAAAGTCGCCATAAACACGCTTAAGCCAATGGCGGCTAGTGGTTCTAGGCGCGGCAATACTAAGGCTAATAAACAACCAATAATTAAGAGTTGAGTGACGGTGGCCCCGATTTCCCATTCAGGGCGATATGAGAAATGACCCGTTAGTAAGCCTTCAATGACATTGGCGTGCACTTCAACGCCAGGGTATTGAGTGCCTACTGGGGTGGCCCGCAAATCGGCCAAGCCAATGGATGAGGTGCCTACTAAGACAATGGCGTTGTCGAGAGCGTTGGCAGCCAGTGTTTGATTCAGTACGTCTTTGGCCGAGTAGTAGGGAAACGAGTAGCCGCCACCACGAAATGGCACTGTTACTCGTCCTACTGCGTCGGTGCGGGCGTTTTTGTCGCCAACGGTAATGCTGCGAACCGCGAGTGCGTCGCCAATTTGGCTGGTTTCTAAGTTTAAGTCGTCGATAAGCAGATACTTCATCACCATTTTTAAGCTGAGTGATGGGTAAAGGGAGTCTTGAAATTTAATGACTAAGGGCGTGCGGCGCACCACGCCATCTAAATCGGCAAAGGTGGTAACAAAACCGCCACCAGCCTGTTCTTTTAGAATGGGTAAACTAGCCACATAACCAGGCTTTTCGATAACCACTAATTTGTCTTTTTGAGTTTTATTTAATTGCCAAACCGGGTTGGGTAATTGACCAATGTGAATGTTGTCTTGGTCGAGAAAAAAGTTGCCTAACACCACATCGGTGGCGGCAAAGCTGTTGGCAAAATCGTGGTCGGCATCCACTTCATCTTTCCATTCAAGTGGAATGCTTGCCGCCTGTGGTAAAAGCCGTTTAAGTTCCAGCACTGGGTTGCGTTCGGCTTCGGAAAAAACCACGTCAAAGCCAATGACTGCCGCGCCCATAGCCGCTAGGTTATGGACTAAATCGGCTAACCGATGGCGCGACCAAGGCCAGTGCCCTTCTTGGGCTAAAGAGGCTTCGTCTATATCAACAATAGCAATGTTGTGTTCTAAAGCGGGTGATTCCTGAAGGGCGAGGGTGGCATTAAAGCGCATGTCGTAGAAGAGGTAATCCAAACGCTTTAGCCATTGCAGTTGGGCGCTTTGCAACACGAGAACAAGACCCAACAGGGTTAAAATTAGGCCAATAGTTTGTGGCACAAAGCGTTTGTTACGCAGGAAACTCAACATGCTTAAAATTAAATGCCCATGCTGGCTAACGTACTGACAATTTTTTGTAAAACAGCCGCTAGAGTTGGGTAATCTTGCTCAAAATTAACCACCTGCTCTTGCACAAGGTCGGTTAACTCTGGGGTGGCATTAATGCCCATTTCATCTAATTCGGCGGCGATATTTTGTAAGGCTATTAGGCTTTCAGCATCAAGCTGTGGGTGTTCGGCTAAGGTTTTTTGCAGCTCATTTAACTGATGTTTTAAGGTGGAATCGGGCATGGCGCATCTCCTTTTTAATTTGGGTTGAGTATAACAGCAATTAAGTCATTACACTTTTAAACAAGACGCGCCACGGCTAGGCGTGTAAAATGCAGGCCTTTATCAATAACCAACACATTATCTCTAACTAGGGGCAAGATATGTCTGATTCTGTTGTCATTGTGGCGGGTGCTCGTACCCCAATGGGCGGCTTTCAAGGTTCTTTAGCCAGCGTTACGGCTACCGAACTTGGTGCTATTGCTATTAAAGAAGCGTTAAATCGCTCTGGTTTAAACCCTGAAGATATTCAAGAAGTGATTATGGGTAACGTGTTACCTGCAGGTTTAGGCCAAGGCCCAGCACGCCAAGCAATGCGTAAAGCCGGCATTCCGGATGCCACAGGCGCAACCACCATCAACAAACTGTGCGGCTCTGGCATGAAAGCCACTATGCTCATTCACGATGCTATTAAAGCAGGCACTATTGATATTGGCGTGGCAGGCGGCATGGAATCTATGTCTAACGCTCCTTATGTTTTACAAGGTGTTCGCACTGGCTATCGCATGGGCGCAGGTCAAGCACCACAAGACCATATGTTCTTAGACGGCCTGCAAGACGCTGAAACCGGTAAACTTATGGGCGCATTCGCTCAAGAAACCGCTAACGACCGTGGCTACACTCGTGAACAAATGGACGCTTACGCTATTCGCTCATTAACTCGCGCCAAAGAGGCCATCGAAAAAGGCTTAAACACCGCTGAAATCGTGCCTGTTACTGTTAAAACTCGCAAAGGCGACGTGGTAGTAGATAACGACGAACAGCCTTTTAACGCTAACATCGAAAAAATCCCTGGCTTGCGCCCTGCTTTTGCTAAAGACGGCACCATCACCGCTGCCAACGCTTCGTCTATTTCTGACGGCGCATCCGCCTTAGTGCTAATGAGTGAATCTGCCGCGAAAGCCAAAGGCGCTACTGCGATCGCTCGCATCGTGGCACACGCTACTCAGTCACAACACCCAAGCGAGTTTACTATCGCTCCTGTTGGCGCATTAAAACGCGTACTCGACAAAGCCGGTTGGAACAAAGACGAAGTAGATTTGTATGAAATCAACGAAGCCTTTGCCATGGTGGCTATGATGCCTTGCGATGAACTTGGCCTAGACCAAAACAAAGTAAACATCTACGGCGGCGCTTGCGCTCAAGGCCACCCTGTAGGTTCTACTGGTTCTCGTATTATCGTTACCCTAATGAACGCTTTGAAAAACACCGGTGGTAAAAAAGGTGTGGCTTCATTGTGTATCGGTGGCGGCGAAGCCGTGGCTGTAGCTATTGAAATGCTGTAATACTTCTTACCGCAAGCCAAAAAAAAAGCACCCTAGGGTGCTTTTTTGGTTTTAGTTACTGCGGTTCACCGCCTTCACCGCCGTCATAGTTGTCGCAATCAGTTGAATCAGCAGCAGGAGTTAAAGTGCGATAAGCGTAGTTATAGCCGTCCATACCATCACCCAGCATTGCATCACTTGCTTGTAACTGGCCATCACGAACGCGGAACCCGGTTGGGAAATAATCGAAGTCATAAACATAGGCAGAAATACCAGAAATGTTGCTTTCGTTTACGGAAACACAACCATAACCAGAAGCCCCTTCCGGACGACTCCAAACACCTTGGTACTGAGATAGCGGAATTGGCTCAGCCAGTTTTGCATTTAAATTAGCATCAACATTCAAACGATAAACAATATGACTGCCTTTGGCAGGGTCTTGGTTGTCACTTACGGCTTCATCAGAAAAATTATCAAAGTTTCTGGCTTCAGCATTAAATTTACCGGTAATAATTTGGGGTTCTTGCCCATCAATCACTACGGTTACGGAATATTCAGTTTCTTGATTGCCGCTGTAGTAGTTAACCGCCACTAGGTATTCACCTTCTGGCATTTTGTAGTTAAAGGTAATGTTTTCTGGGCCATACTGCTCGACGTTATCGCGGTCTAACCAGCCTAAAGATTGGTTCGATACTTTATTTCCGTAGTAAATGCGCTTTCCTGAATTTACGGCTTGGCCGGCTTCAAAAATATGCAAGTCGATATCGGTTTTAGTATCCCACATCAAAGTAAACTGGATTACGCTGGTGGCAACGGCTTCAACCACCAATTGCACCTCTTGTTCTAAGCTCATTTCAAAGCCATCGGCGGCGGTAATCTGGTTAAACGTCATGCCCTTTACGTTTTCAACCGTTGCATTCACAAACAAAGGCAAAATGCGAATGGCTAGATTTTTTAAATCTTGCTCTAGTGTGCCTTCAGAGTTAGACCAGCCATTAATTTTAATAACGGCCTCACCAACACGAGGAGCGGTTTCTGATTGGATTGTGCGCTCGTCTGTTGCCACTTGTTTTTTATTTAGGGCTTTGCGCACTTTTTCTTGAGCCACTTGCTCTTCTTGCACAAAGGCCAAAGCTTGGGTGGTTATGCCGTCTTCTTGATTAGCATGCACAAAATGCTGAGAGCCGTCAGGCATTTCAATAACATAGCCTGCTACTTTTTTTCCCTGAGGGGCATTGGTGTAAAGTCGCAGTTTAAAACTAGAGTTGGTGGTAACAGGAATATTGTTAGCGCTTGCAATGTTATTTACAGCATCACGCTGAGTACTTGAAAGTTCTTCAAGATTTAAGCTTACCTGCTCTGCGCCTTCTAGTTTAATTAAAGAGGCAATATTTTCATCTGTTACCAGCACTGGCCCAGATGCCGTTGCTGGTTTTTTATTGCTGCTGCCACCACCGCAGGCTGTTAATAACAAACTGCCAGCCAGGACAGCTACGAGCAAGCCGGTCGAATTAATACGTTTTAGCATGGAGAATCCCTATGAGTTGAAAAGCCGCGCATGATACTGGGCAGGAGTGCTCTTTAATACTAAGCGCCAAGCAAACTCATGCTTTATTACTAAGCCACTCCAAGACTGACTTATTTCATAAAAAACTTTAGAATGCAGCGCCTTTTATTTAGCTGTCTACCTCATGCCTGCACCCTTTTCTGGCGTTCTGCCGTTTTCTCAAGCTCGCCCTTATATTGCTCTGGCTCCAATGGAGGGGGTAATGGATGCCAATTTGCGCGATGTGTTAACTCGCGTTGGGGGTATTGACCATTGTGTTACCGAGTTTATTCGGGTGGTGGATCAGGTTTACCCAGAGCGAGTGTTTTATCGCTATTGCCCAGAGCTAAAAAATAATGGGCTTACGGCTTCTGGCACGCCTGTGCATGTGCAGTTGTTGGGCTCTAACCCAGAGGCGATGGCGTTAAATGCAATGAAAGCGGTGAAATTAGGTGCTCCAGCCATTGATTTGAATTTTGGCTGTCCAGCCAAAACCGTTAATAAAAGCCAAGGCGGCGCGGTGCTATTGCAAAACGCTTGTTTGCTGCACGATATTGCTAGGGCCGTGCGCAAGGCGGTGCCAAGCCATATTCCAGTTAGTGCCAAAATTCGTTTGGGTTACACCGATAAAAGCCCTGCCGTTGAAAATTCGATTGCGTTGGCCGAGGCGGGTATTCAGTGGTTGTGTGTGCACGCCCGTACAAAAACCGAAGGTTATAAACCACCTGCTTACTGGGAGCATATTGCTCTGATTAAGGAAAAACTGAGTATTCCGGTGCTGGCCAACGGTGAAATTTGGAATGTTGAGGATGCCAAGCGCTGTATGCAAATAAGTGGCAGCGACCTATTAATGATTGGTCGTGGTTTGGTGTCTATGCCCGATTTGGGCATGCAAATTAAGCATGATTTTAATTTAGTGCAGCATCAGGCATTTTCTTGGCAGCAGCATTTAGAGTTATTTTTACAGTTGCCGCCTAAATTGGAGGGCGTTGTTGAAAAGCAATTAACGGCTCGTCTTAAACAATGGCTGTTTTATTTCACGCATAATTTTAATGAGTTTAGTGAGCTGTTTGAGCAGGTTAAACGCATTAATGGTAAGGATGAATTTCTTGCCGAGGTTGAGCAATTTTTTGCCAAAAAAAAGGAGAGCTAGATTTTTCTTAGCGCTCCTAATTTGGTTTTATTTTTTTATTATGAGTTATGAATAAAGATGTAGTTGGCAGGCAATAGGCACATATCTTTTTTGTAAATCACTTGGTTGCCATTTACGTCGGTTAGCTTCACTGTGCCAGCAAAAGGCGCGACCAAAGATAGGCATGGGCGTTTTATTTCGGCTTCAAAGTCGTATAAGCCAAGCTGTGAGGTGTAAAGCTGCGCAGTCACAGTAATTGGTTTTAAGAATTTGTAGCGCACGTCTAAGTCACGGATTTTGTAATCTGTGCCAAGCACGCCGGTGAAGTCGGCATTGGTTAAGTTGACGGCTTTGCAGCCTAGAATATTGCAGTTAATGCTGCCTTCGATGGCGGCTTTTAATGGCTGGTTGTCGTCTTTAACATCAAAGCTCCAAGTGGTGGTAAAGAAGTCGTGAAACAAGCCTAGGTTGTTAAAGTCGATGCCAGACACTTTATAAGAGCCATTGATTACCGCAGGTTCTTCTAGGCCAAGGTCGGGTGCCCAAAATTCAATGCCATCCAGCTCAAAAGAAAATTCGTTAAAAGCGATATTCACTTCTGCCGAGCCAACCACCGCTGGCAATTTTCTTAAGCCTTTGCAGTTATTAAATTCCATGCGCATTTTGGATTTAAAAAATTCAGGCTTAATCACTGTAGTAGTGCTACCACCAGCCAGACATGGCACTTCCATGCCGTCTTTAAACAGGTCAAATACGCTGCCATTAAATGCCATGCTAACGCCGCTCATCATGACACCGATAACCATTCTTGCCACTTCACCAGTAAGGCCGCCATTAGGCGATAGCACTGCGTATTGCAGAGTGTCAATCATGGTGGTTGCATCACGCGTGGTCGAGAATTGATCCAGCGAATCGAACGTGATCGAGCCACGAACTAGCTTCAGGGTTTCGTCCATAATTTGCTGCTTTTTATCTTCGCTAAAAACAGCTCCGGGTAACTCTTGTGAGTTTTGCTCTTGAATTTCAGCCAGCACCGAGGAGCTATTGCTAGTTTCAGCAGCAGGCGTGCTTGGTGCAACCACCGGTGGATTAGAGGCTTGTGCGTTATTATTGTTATTGTCATGGCTGCTACCACCGCAGGCAGTAAGCAGGAAGGCACTGGAAAATACAGATAAAGTGAGAATACGGTTCAAGCCTTTCATAAAATGTCCTTTTGTTTACAACGTTAGCCCGATAAGTCAGGCGCGCGCATTCTGTTTATTAGTGAATTAATTTCAACGGTGAAGGTTTTATTTTTCACTAATAACAGAAAAAAGAACTAGGCCAACTCAGAACATTGTTTATTGAGTCTTCATCCTTAATTCTGAATGAGGCTTTTAAGTGTTCCTCGGCGTAAACAGAGTGGTGCTAGACCACAGCAGCAAGCACGGCTAAAATCGTGGCCTTTCTACTTAAGCTAAGGCCCGTTCATGCAGATTAAAGATGTTCTCAAGCTAGTTGAGGCGGAGTTTTCACAACTTAATGAGTTGATTCATGCACAACTGGCTTCTCGTGTGCCCTTAGTAGAAAAAATTGCTGAATACATTATCAATAGCGGCGGCAAGCGTATTCGCCCGTTATTAGTGCTACTTACTGCGCGTGCGTTGGGTGAATGCGATGAGCGTGCAGTAAAGCTGGCTACCGTGATTGAATTTTTACACACCGCCACGCTGCTGCACGACGATGTGGTAGACACCTCGGATATGCGTCGTGGCAAAGCCACCGCCAATGCCAAATTTGGTAATGCCCCCAGTGTTTTAGTGGGTGATTTTTTATACAGCCGCTCGTTTGAGATGTTGGTGGAACTGGCCTGTATGCCAGTGATGACCATCTTAGCCAAGGCCACCAGCGTGATAGCCGAAGGCGAAGTGTTGCAACTCACCAACGTGAAAAACCCCGATACCAGTGAAACACAATACTTCGAAGTAATTCACGGCAAAACCGCCATGCTATTTGAGGCATCCACTTGGGGTATAGCCAGCTTACTTAACCGCACTGAAGCCGAACGCGAAGCATTGCGTATTTATGGCCGCGAACTGGGTTTAGCTTTCCAGCTTATCGACGATGTTCTCGACTATGAGGGCGATGTCGATGCTATGGGGAAAAATGTGGGCGACGATTTAGCCGAAGGCAAGCCAACCTTGCCACTCATTCACGCTATGGCAAATGGCAGCGACGCAGAGCGCAAACTTATTCGCAGCGTTATTCGCCAAGGTGGTTTGAATGATTTAGACCAAGTGCTGTCGATAGTGCATAAACTTGGGTCGATTGAATACACTCGTCAAAAAGCCGTGGCGTGCGCCGACCGCGCCCGCGCTCAACTGGCGGTGTTGCCACCATCACCAGAGCGCGATGCTTTGGAGGCATTGGCCCTAATTGCGGTGCAACGTAACGCCTAGGGGGTTGATGGTGAGAAAATTAGGTTCTGTCATTTTTGCGCTGTTAATTAGTATCAGCGCTCAGGCTGGGCTGCTGGATCGTTTTACCAACAATACTGAGCCAAAATTTCTGCCTGTAGAACAAGCCTTTCCGGTTCAGGCCGCAGCCAACGACGGGCTGCTTATTGCCAACTGGCAAACCCACGCAAAATATTATCTGTATAAACATCGAATTTTTATTACTCAGGGTGATGAGCAGCGAAGCCCAGTGCATCTGTCATTAGCTGGAGTAGAAAAAGAAGACGAAGCCTTTGGCTGGGTAACGGCTTTTTATGGCCCGCTGGAAGCTCAGTTTGATTTAACGGGTTTAAAAGCTGGCGAATTATTGCTGCATTATCAAGGCTGCGCCGACGCAGGTTTGTGTTATCCGCCTCAAACTCTCTCTATCACGTTAAGCGCAAGCGACCTTGCCACAGCCGAAACCAACACTAGCAGCAACCCCGAAAGCAGCACAGCCACCAAGCCAAGCACAGAGGATAGTAATTGGTTTAGTAACCGCTCTACCTTAGCTGTGCTAGGTTTGTTCTTTGTTTTGGGTTTGGGCCTTACTTTCACCCCTTGCGTGCTTCCCATGGTGCCTATTCTGACCAGCGTGGTATTAGGACAAGGCAGCCACAGTGCTAAACGCGGTTTTTATCTCTCCGGCTTGTATGTGTTAGGTATGGCTTTAGCTTATTCCGCCGCTGGGGTTGCCATTGGCCTACTGGGGGCGGGCGCAAATATTCAAGCTTGGCTGCAAGCGCCTTGGGTGTTAATTACCTTTGCTCTGCTGTTTGTGGCTTTGGCTTTGTCGATGTTTGGTCTATATGAATTACAACTACCATCTGGTTTGCGCAATCGCTTAAACGACATCAGCAGCAAACAACAAGGCGGCAAAGGGCTGAGTGTCTTTATCATGGGGACGCTGTCGGCGCTTATTGTATCGCCCTGTATTTCCGCTCCACTGGCTGCGGTGCTTATGTATATCAGCACGACTAACGATGCTCTGCTAGGCGGCGCGGCGCTGCTGGCACTGGGTTTAGGCATGGGTACGCCATTGTTAATACTTGGCACCACGGGCGCATCTATTTTGCCTAAGGCTGGCAACTGGATGAACCAAGTTAAAATATTCTTTGGCGTAATGCTGATAGCTGTGGCCATTTGGCTGATTGGGCGCTTAATTCCAGCCAGCATCGAGCTGCTTTTATGGGCAGTGCTAAGCCTTGTTTATGCCGTGGTGCTTGGTGCGTTTGAACCAGCCACCAGCTTGGTTGCGCGCACAGTGAAAGGCATTGCTTGGGCGCTTTTCCTGTATGGCGTCATGGCGTTGGCCGGTGTGCTAATGGGTAATACCAATCCATTAGCACCGCTTGAGGGCACCTTTGCTGGCCGTGTGAGTAACAACACAAGCAAATCCTTGTTTTATAAAACCACCTCAGGTGCTGTTCGGATTCTATCGTGTTTCCCTATTAA
>JBASZG010000193.1:0-3058 GCA_049277875.1 Venatoribacter sp. | reverse complement strand
GTTGCAATTTGCTGTCAACTTGTTTTTTAAAATTCTTTCAATTTTGGTTTGAACCGACTGATTCAACGAAATATAAGAAACTTAGAAAAGGTTGCTGCCTTGCAAGAGCCGCGCATTATAGGGAGTTATTCTGGGAGGTCAACAGGCGGCATTGTTGTTTTTTGTAACTGCACCGCCTGTTTAGTATTACAGAAAGAGTTAAAGCGCTATTGGCCCTTCCATTTCAGCCATAAGCTATAAACAGGACCAGAGAATGCGTAGGCCAAGAAGATGCCTAGCAATATTTTGGCTGGGTCAATAGATACAACCACAAAGCCTAAAACCACCAAGAGTAGCGCCACAAAGGGCACTTTGCCGCGCAAATCTAAGCCCTTAAAGCTGTGGTACTTAAAGTTACTCACCATCAAGATACCCGCTAAAGGTACGATAAAGGCCATTAAATAAGATAGATCGGCACCATCAACGCCCGTTTCACTAAATACCCAAACAGTGCCAGCTACCATTGCTGCGGCGGCTGGACTGGCCAAGCCAGTAAAGTAGTTTTTATCAGCCGTACCTAATTGAGTGTTGAAGCGCGCCAAACGCAGCGCTGCACCAGCCACATAAATAAAAGCAGCTACCCAGCCAATCTTGCCTAAATCTTGCAACGCCCAGCTAAAAGCAACTAACGCCGGAGCCACACCAAAAGAGACCATGTCTGCAAGACTATCGTATTCTGCACCGAAGTCGCTTTGCGTATTGGTTAGGCGCGCTACGCGACCATCCATACCGTCAAGAATCATGGAAACAAAAATGGCAATAGCAGCATTAACATAGTCACCATTCATGCTCGCCACTATGGCATAGAAGCCCGAAAACAGCGCCCCTGTGGTAAATAGATTAGGTAATAAATAAATGCCCTTGCGACCTGTCCAACGTGATGGGTCTTTAGCTGGCACACCATCTTCATTTAATGTCAGATCAATGATTTCTTTTTCGTCTTGATTCATGTTGATAGCTCAAATAAAAGTTATATAAACAAACAGGCTGTCATTATGTTCTATTAAATCGCTGTCTTCCATAATGCTTGCAACAAAGGCTCATTAATTCTTTGGCTTTGGGCGCACAGCCCTATAGAAAAAGGCTCTAGTTCAGGTTGAACCGCCAGCACTCGCACGCGATTTGCCAATGGACTATTTTTCAGCACCAACTCTGGCACCACCCCCACTCCCACACCAAGAGCCACCATACTAACAATGGCTTCATGCCCGGTAACCTGAGCGTAAATTTGCGGCTTCATTCCCTGAGCAGAAAACCAGCGATTTACCCTTGTGCGTGCCAAGCCAGTTTCAGCCAACACCATTGGCACTTTCGACCAATCGACTGCTGGCAAACTTAATTCAGAAATAGCCAACGTATTTTTAGGCGCAATAAACAGCAAAGGCGAAGTTGCCATACCTTTAAAAGTGAGGGCATCGGGTAATTGCTCTGGGCGTGCAGCGATAACAACGTCCGCCTCACCAGACTGCACGCGTGGAATCGACTCAGCCGCGTCGCCAGTGTGAATGCGCAAGTCCACATTAGGATACTTTTCCCGAAAACGCGACAGCAGCTCGGTTAAAAAACTGTAACTGGCCGTTACCGAGCAATACAAGGTAATGCTTCCTGATAAATTACTCACGCTGGTGCTTAACGCATTTTTAAGCTGCTGCCAAGCCAACAAACTGTGCTCGGCGTAGTGCCTAAACACCTCACCTTCTGGGGTTATTTGCAAAGGCGAGCTGTCGCGCTCAAATAATCTAGCCCCCGCTTCTGCCTCAATACGGCTTAAGCGCCGACTGAGAGTCGATGCACTCATATGCAGTTGAGCACTGGCTTTTCCTAGGTGTAAGCAATTACTTACCGCCAAAAAAGCCTGTAAATCTTTTAAATCCACACCCACCTCGAATTGCATTATTTGCAACACATTCTGGCAAATATAGCATTTTACGCAACAAGCTTATTGGCCTAATATAAGCGCCGAATTAAATTCCACTCACCCTTTTGGAGATCATCATGGGTAATAACTACTTCAACACGCTGAACCTACGTCAGCAACTAGACCAACTTGGCCGCTGCCGCTTTATGGATCGCTCTGAATTTGAATCAGGCTGCGATTACTTAAAAGGCAAAAAAATCGTTATTATCGGTTGCGGCGCTCAAGGCTTAAACCAAGGCTTGAACATGCGCGACTCTGGCTTAGACGTTTCTTACACTCTACGCGCTGAAGCCATCGCACAAAAACGTCAATCTTGGAAAAACGCTACCGAAAACGGCTTCACCGTTGGTACTTATGAAGAGCTAATTCCTACCGCTGACCTGCTTATCAACCTAACTCCAGACAAACAACACTCT
The DNA here is from genome assembly GCA_049277875.1 of Venatoribacter sp. Lineage (GTDB taxonomy): Bacteria > Pseudomonadota > Gammaproteobacteria > Pseudomonadales > Oceanobacteraceae > Venatoribacter. The sequence continues at coordinate 685 of JBASZG010000193.1, read as the reverse complement.
GCAGTTATCAACGCCGTTATGCCTTTAATGAAACAAGGCGCTGCTCTAGGTTACAGCCATGGTTTCAACATTGTTGAAGAAGGCATGCAAATTCGTGAAGACATTACCGTAGTGATGACTGCACCAAAATGCCCAGGCTCTGAAGTGCGTGAAGAATACAAACGCGGCTTTGGTGTACCTACTCTTATTGCTGTTCACCCTGAAAACGACCCTAACGGCGACGGCTTAGAAATTGCTAAAGCATGGGCAGCCGGTACTGGCGGGCACCGCGCTGGCGTACTTGAATCTTCTTTTGTAGCTGAAGTTAAATCTGACTTAATGGGCGAGCAAACCATTCTGTGCGGCATGTTACAAACTGGCGCAATTTTAGCTCACGAAAAAATGATTGCTGATGGCATCGATGCAGCTTACGCAGCCAAGTTAATCCAATACGGTTGGGAAACGGTAACTGAAGCACTGAAATACGGTGGCATCACCAACATGATGGACCGCCTATCTAACCCAGCTAAATTAATTGCTTTTGATCTTTCTGAAGAATTAAAAGAATTGATGCGCCCTCTGTTCCAAAAACACCAAGACGACATCATGACTGGTCATTTCTCTAAAACCATGATGGAAGACTGGGCTAACGACGACGCCAACTTACTAAAATGGCGCGAAGAAACCGCTGAAACCAGCTTCGAAA
>JBASZG010000192.1:0-2850 GCA_049277875.1 Venatoribacter sp. | reverse complement strand
CACGAATTAAAGAACGCGGCGTAAAATACTGCCCTGCGCCCGATTTTGTATCTTCGGCATTGCGCTCTAAAATGCCTTCATAAATATCGCCTTTAACATCAGCGCCCATCACCAGCCAACTGGTGCTGTTAATCATGTCGATTAAGCGAAACAGCTTGGCGGGATCTTGAATCTTATTTTGTGCTTTGGTGAATATTTGCCCCAACATACCTTGGCGTTTGCCTAGCTCGCGCAAAATTTCCACATACAGCACTTCCAGCTCGGCCCCTTTTTTACTGGTTAGCGCTTGCCAGTTATAACGCGCAGGTATGCCCACATCGCGGTTATAAGGCGGCTTGCTATATTCATCCGCCATTTTCAAAAAGATAAGGTAAGTGAGTTGTTCTAAGTAATCGCCATAGCCCACGCCGTCATCACGCAAAGTGGTACAAAAACTCCAAACACGGGAAACGATGGAAGCGGTGTTCATGTCAAAATCTCTTGGTTAGTTCTACAAATAGGTTAAAGGCAAAGCGACTAAATTTTCTGCCAACCAAAGCTTTTGCGGATATTGGTTAATTAATGTTCCATGAGCAATAGTTAACTCGTCGGCAGGTAGGTGATTGCGCAATACATCAAACGCTTTAGCCATTTTTTTAGTTGGGTTGGCAGTACTTTTTATTTCAATAGGGTACAAGATACGCCCATCTTCAATAATTAAATCAATTTCTTTCTGATCGTTATCGCGATAAAAGTAAAGCGGGGGTTCTTTTCCTTGATGGTAAAAAGACTTGATAATCTCGCTTACCACAAAGGTTTCAAAAAACTGCCCGCTTTTTGCCCCCTGCTGTATTGTTTCAGGCGTTAACCATTTCGTCAGCCACGCCATTAAGCCGGTGTCTAGCATATAAACCTTGGGCGTTTTAATGGCGCGTTTAAGGTGATTATTGGCATAAGGCTGCAACAAATAAATAATGCCCGACGTTTGTAAAATATTGACCCAGCGCTTGATGGTATCCACCGACACGCCGACATCCTGCGCTACTTTATTGTAATTAAGCAGCTCGCCACTGCGTGCGGCAATGGCCACCATAAAGCGGGTGAAATCTAAACTGCTGCTAACATTGGCTATGTGCCTCACATCACGCTCAATGTAAGTGGCAACGTAAGACGCATAATAAGTGTGCCAATCAGTTTCTTGCTGATACAACCTTGGCATATAGCCTTGGTGAATGGTTTGCCACAGCGCATGGACTTTAAGCGGGCATTGCTCGCGTTGCTGCAAATACGCGGCACTAGGAATAAAAGGCAAAGCAAAATCGTTTTGTTCTATTTCCCGTAAAGATAAGCCCGACAACTTTAAAATGGCCACACGCCCCGCCAAGGTTTCACTCACATTTTGCATTAGCTCAAACGCTTGCGAACCCGACAGCAAAAACAGGCCATTTCGCTGTTGCTTATCTATGGCTAATTTTAAGAGCGAGAACAGTTCTGGGGCGTATTGCACCTCATCCAAAATAACGTTCTCGGGATAGTTTAATAAAAATAACTGCGGCTCTTGCTTAGCTTGAGCAAGCAATAAAGGGTCATCAAAACTGACATACACATAATCTTGAGCGACATGCTGCAACAAGGTCGACTTGCCCACTTGCCTAGGGCCAGTCACCAAAACCGCAGGGAATTGCTGCATCAAAGTACGAAGCCTGTTGTGCAAATGACGAGGAATATACATAATAAATTGCGTGTGATTTACGATGGAATCTTAATATAAACGAAGTATGAGTGGCGCGTCTAGTGAAAGACTGAATTTATACACCAAGTGACGAAAAGCGTAACTTAATGTGCAATTTAGCGCTTGGCAGCTGTGCACTTCAGATGAAAAATCTGGATGCGTAAATCACACTTATAAAAATAAAGCCAATTTTGTAAAGTGTGTTTTACAACAAGCCTAGGCTATTCGCCTCTATTAACCGCCAGCACCTGCTTGCCGAGTTGGGTTAAACGGTATTTTTGAGTTGGGCTGCGTGGCGAATCGGGTTGGGTCATTTCGACTAAGCCGTGCTCTAGCGCAGGCAATAAATAATTGTGCATAAAGGTCGGGCGATGCTTCAAAGAAACTTTTTGCATTAGATCTTTGGTTCCAAGCTCTATATCTTCCAACACAGATAAAGCAAGTTTTACTTGATCGGTTACTTGATCGGTTACTTGATCGGTTACTTGATCGGTTACTTGGTGGGTTACTTGTTCATTAGCTTGCTCCAACTCCGCCACTTTCTCATGCACAGGCAAACGCACTAAAAAATAAGTACGGTCTTCATCAGTTTCAAAGACAGGTTTAGGTGAGCCGTTATGTGCCATTTTTTCAAACATTTTCGGCAAACCTGTTGAACGGCCTTCGGTTAAATCCAACTCTTTTAAAAACTCACCGATGCGACGATTACGATAACGGCGGCTAACGGCATTACCTTGCTGCAAATCTTCCAATTTAATTGAGCGATCTGGGCCAGGAAAACTTAGCACCATTAGTTCATGCTTATAAATACGCACTTCAACCGGCTCACGAATTTCATACGAACGATGGTACACCGCATTCACTACTGCCTCTTCGATGGCGGCATAAGGAAAATTCCAAAAGCGTTCGGCTTCAGCGCGGTCTGGGTGCTTGACCACAAATTCTTTTAGGTACTGCGCTTTAATATAATTTAAGGCATCACGAGTAATACGCCCCAATGGGCCTTTGAATATCTTTTCCTCAAAGTGATCGCCGCCAGCACCCTCAGGAAAATACACCACATCAATTTGAGTAACAGGAAAAAACTGTTCAGGCTGGGGATTAAAAAACAATAAACCCACATTTTTAGGAAACAGCGC
>JBASZG010000191.1:0-2200 GCA_049277875.1 Venatoribacter sp. | reverse complement strand
GCCTGTTGTCTTAATTGCTGTAGACGATCGAGTAATTTTTGATAAACGGCAACTGGGTAAATGTTCTTGGCGCGTAATGCATCGACACTCTGTTGAGCTAGGTTACGCCAGTCGGCTTTGTTTTCATCGGTCAGCTCCACGAACTGCACACCGTTTTGGATTAATGCTTCGCGTGCTTGCCGCTCATCGTTTTCGTTTTGTTTGTCCATATCGGCAAAGGCTTTTTTCATGCTTTCACGCACTACCTTTTTGTCGGCCTCTGAGACTTTATCTAGGGCGCGCGAGTCCACCACTAACGCGCCAAAGAGGAATATCAGCGGGTAATCGGTGGCATAGTTCACTTTGGTGTGCCATTGCAGGGCAATAGCGGTGGTGGGGTTAACCCCAATGGTATCAATAAGACCGGTTTGCAAGCTGGTGTAGACGTCTGAAACGGGAAGGGAAATGGGTTCAACCTTGCCTTTTTCAAAGGTGGTTTGGCTGATGATATCGCCTTCTGGCACCCATACTTTTTTGCTGCGAACGTCGGTGGTAGAACGCAGTGGAGTATTGGACATTAAGTAAGCGAAACCGCCTTCAGAAAGGCCTAGCAAGGTGTAGCCTTGTTCGGCTAAGGCTTGCTCAATCATTGGGTCAAATTCTGGGCGAATAGCGCGAATTTCATCTAAGTTGCGGAATAAAAACGGCATGCTGTAAAGCTGGGTAATGTTGGCAATCTGTGCCAGTGCGCCAGTTGAAACAGCACCGCCTTGCAATTGGCGAATTTGCATTTTGCGTAACACGCTCTTGTCGCTTCCTTGAATGCCGCCAGGGAAATAGCGCACTTTTACACGGCCGTCGGTTTTTGCTTGAATTTCATCTGCGGCTTGACGCATTAATTTCATCCAGCCTGTGCCATCCGGGGCAATGGTGGCAATTTTTAGGGTGGTATTGGCTTGAGTTAAGGGGGCTATTAGTAGGGCAGCCGTCACGGCCAAAAGAGATAGTAGTTTCATTCTGTGCTCACTCAAAATAATCAGCAGATTGGGCTAAGAGAATTTCAGCTTGGCGCTGAGCTAAACGGTTGGTTAAGGTTAGCCCTTCGTAAACCGGGTTGGCTGCAATGGCTTCTTTTAGTAAGCGATCGTGCAGTTCTTGCTCAAACATCAAGCGGGCGTATTGCTTGGCAAACATAATGTAAGCCATAAGGTTATGGCCATTACTCATGGCGATGGCCTGTTCGAAATATTTTCGACCAAGCTCAGGTTTGCCCCCCAATGAAGGAGGCAGTTGAGTTTCTAACGCTCCCAAATACACTTGCACCATGGCATTGTCGTAGTCGGGTTGGTGTTCTGCCGACCATTCCATCAGCGTTTTAACCTTGCCAAGTTGAGCTATGGCATTCCAGTTATCGCTGTTGGCTTGAATCCAGCCAGCCCAAGCAGCGGCAAAGCCGTAAATCATGCTGACATCGCTCTTGCCAAACTCCTTGCGTAGCCCCGCAGCCAGCTTATCCTGAGGGCCATCAATCAATGTTATGGCATCGTCATCGTACTCTGTTAATGCGCGGCGAGCGTAATTCATGGCTTTGTCTGCCATGGTTTTGGCCTGTTCTTGGTTTTTTGCAAAGACGCCAGCATAAGCGCCATAAAGCTTGGCACCCGACATCAGCAAGTCTTCGTCATCTGGGTAGGTAAGAATCAGTGCATCCAAGAGCAGCAAGTAAGCAGGGGCGCCAGCTTCTACAATGGCTGGGTCGTCTTGATTCATCATGGCGCGAGATAAATTGTTTGGTAAATTGCCAATAGAGCAGGCGGTGAGCAAACTAAAAGCGGCAGCGGTAAATAAAAACTTAAGCATAACAAGCGTTTTCGTAAAAAAATGAGCGCAAATTATACATGGTTGTGGCGCGTCTATCATTAGCCGCTTGGCAACTTAACCTAAGGCTTGGCGGCCTATCATTTTGCTGGCAAACAAGGTGAATATCTGTATGCTTATTCGGTAATTTGGATTGGAGATGAGTTATGAAAAAAGAATTGATGTTGTTGGCCTCATTATTCTCTGTGCAAGTATTGGCAGCAGATGTCGCCAGCTTTGAACAGCAAGCCAAGCAGCAAACGCAGGGCTTTGGGCAGCAGTTGCAGGTTGTCTTAAAACAAGGACTGGAAAGCGGCGGTGCTCTTCATGCTATCGAACTGTGTAACACTCAGGCGCCTGCCAT
>JBASZG010000190.1:0-2382 GCA_049277875.1 Venatoribacter sp. | reverse complement strand
TTCGCCCTGGTGTAAAAGGCGGTTATCTGCCTGTGCCACCTTCCGACAGCCACCACGATATTCGTGCCACCATGTGTAACACCTTAGAAGCCTTGGGCTTAGAAGTGGAAGTGCACCACCACGAAGTCGCTACTGCCGGACAAAACGAAATCGGGGTTAAATTTAACACCTTGGTAAAAAAAGCCGACGAAGTACAAATGCTTAAATATGTGGTGCATAACGTGGCTAACGCGTACGGCAAAACCGTTACCTTTATGCCCAAGCCCATAGTTGGCGACAACGGCTCTGGTATGCATGTGCACATGTCGTTCTGGAAAGACGGTGTTAACCAATTTGCCGGTGACAGCTATGCCGGTTTATCCGACACCGCCTTGTATTTTATTGGCGGCATTATTAAACATGCCAAAGCACTGAATGCCTTTACCAACCCAAGCACCAACTCGTACAAACGCTTAGTGCCTTTCTTTGAAGCACCAGTCATGCTGGCCTACTCGGCACGCAACCGCAGCGCATCCATTCGCATTCCTTATGTGGTATCGCCCAAAGCCAAGCGCGTAGAAGCTCGCTTCCCCGATCCAACGGCTAACCCATACTTGGCCTTCTCGGCGTTGTTAATGGCGGGCATTGATGGCGTGAAAAATAAAATTCACCCAGGCGACCCAGCCGACAAAGACCTTTACGATTTACCCGCAGAAGAAGCCAAAGCCATTCCACAAGTGTGTGGCAGCTTGCGTGAAGCCTTGCAAAGTCTGGAAGCAGATCACGATTTCTTAATGGAAGGCGAAGTGTTTGGTAAAGACTTTATCGAAGCCTATATCAAAATGAAGATGGCTGAAGTTCACCGTGTTGAGCAAACCACTCACCCACTTGAATTTGAGATGTATTACAGCCTGTAACCTTCTTATGGTGGCGCGTTAGCGCGCCACCAGTCCCATTTCCACGGCCTTAAGCGTTGCCTCGGCACGATTATGAACCTGGAGCTTCTGATAAATATCTTTTAAATAGCTGGCTGCCGTATGGTAGGAAATCAGCAGTTTTTGTGCGGCATCGCGCACGCTTAAACCACGAGCAATTAAGGTGAGCAACTCTTTTTCACGGTTGCTTAGTGCGTTTATGTCTTTGGTGTCGGTGACTGGAGCTTGAAACTGCTGCAACAAACGTTGCGCGATTGAAGCCGAAAGAGGTGGGCGGCCATCTAAAATACCATTTAGCTGCGCTTCAAACTCGGCATCGCCTTTGTCTTTCAACAAATAGCCATCGGCTCCTGCACGCAGAGCATCAAACAAGTGCTCGGCATCGTCGTAAATAGTGGTAATAACGCACTTTTTATTGGCGTTATTCTGCTTAAACAGTGGGATTAAACTAATGCCGTTACCGTCGGGCAACCCCAAATCAAATAGGGCTAAATCAAACTTTTCTTGCTGCAACAAGGCTTTGGCTTCGGCAATACTGTACGCCTGCTTAACATTAAGCGCCCGCAGACAAGTTTGCGCACAGCTTTTAAGCCAAGCACTCACTTCGGGCAAGTCTTCCACTACCAAAACACTTTGTATTGGATTCATGCGCGCTCCCTGACAATGATTAACTAAGGGCCTAGTTTAGACACATTTGCTATTAACAGACAGCCATAAACAAGGGGTTAAAGCAGTGGAATTGTGCATTACTCAAGTTCAAACACAAAGTCTGGGGCTATGGGCTGATCAGGAAAAACATGAAAAGCACAATGGCCATCGCCGGCTTGAAAGCGCTTTTCACGCACCACTTTTACACCAAGCAAGCTCATTAAGGTGGATACCGTAACACTGCAAAGGGCTGGGCGTTCGCTGGCTAGGTTTAAAAATGGGCAGTTCTTTTCGATAAGCCACAGCCCCTCGTCGTCTTCGACCACCTCGGTAAAGGGGTCATTAGCAAAATAAAAATTTTTCAGCGCGTGCAGCTTTTCTTTTAGATTTAAGCCCACCATCTTATCGCGCCACTGCGCTACCTGTTTTTGGCTAATGGCACTTAACACGCCCTTAAGCTGCTCGGTGCCTAACTGCTCTTGCACTGTGTCGATAATTTGCACCGTAAGCTGATCATAGTGCTTAGGAAATAAATGCTCGCCACTGTTACTTAAGCTAAATAACTGCTTTGGCCGACCTGCGCCTCCTTGGCTTTCGCTGTGGCTATCAATAAGCCCCTGCTGCTGCAATATTTGTAGCTGTTGGCGGCAAGCTTCACGAGTAAGGTTCAATTCTTTAGATAGAGTCGAGGCACAAGCTTTACCGTGCTTTTTAAGTGCAATAATAATTTGCTTCCGAGCTTCGGGAATGGCGTCCAACTGCGCATTAACGGATGAAGATTCATTGATCATCTTGAGTACCTTAGTTATACCGACGCATA
>JBASZG010000189.1:0-3054 GCA_049277875.1 Venatoribacter sp. | reverse complement strand
TTCCAATACGGCTCATGTTTTCTAATGCTGCTTCGCCAAATGCGCGGAGGTTTTGTATGTCCTCATCGACTGACCTACGAGATTTTCCTAATAAGTTACAAAACTCATCCCAAGTACCTTCTAATTGGCGACCGTCGCCAGTTTTTTGTCCAGATAAAGCCCTGTAAGCCTTGGATTCTTTAACATGTGCCAATTTAGAAGTGGCGACCGTCGCCGAAAATTTAGAAAACGCATCGGCCATTTGCACTTGGCCTAATAGCTGATTCACCAATGCCGATTCTTCGCTTTGGGCACCAATCAACGCCGCAGCAGTGTTTTGGATTTCATCCAGCTTGCTGCCGTCCAGCTCTTCTACTTCAACTGGCTTAACTGTTTTAGTGGGTGTGCGTGCCATAGGTGGCTCCTTGTTTTTTTTAATAATTTAAAAACGATTAATGCGTTGGGTTAGCTCGGCAATACGCTCGCTACCACGGCTTAGTTCGTTAGCCGTGCTTTGTGCTATTTGCAACATCTTCACGCTGTGCGCAAAGCGGCCATTCTCCAGCTGCGTGACCAAGCCAGCGGCTATCAATGTGTTGCAGCAGCGGTTAATGGTCGTGGGGCTTTCGCGTAATGCCTTGGCTAAATCGGTATTGCTTAGGCCGTTTAAGCAGTGCCCCTGCAAAGCTATCAGCACGTTCAGAACCTTTAAGGCAGCGCTCGATGTGCGGGTGTTGTCGGTCATAAATATCTCCTTATGCGGCCTCTTTCAGGCTGCCAGGCACTAGCTCAATGCCTGTGTCGCGGCTTAAATCGCATAAAATTTTCCAAGTAAGTCGCCCACGCGGCTGATCTTGCGTGCCTGCATAGCGGTGCACCGCTTGAATCACCGTGCGTGCCACGTAGCCCTTTTCTTCCGCCCAGCTTCGATAGCTGTAGCCCTTCATTACCAGTGCCGCTTGTGCGCGACGAAAAGTGCGGCTATTGACGGGCTTGCGGCGGTCTTCCACTAAGGTGCTCATGAGTTACTCCTTGGTTCCGATTACTTGGCCGTCAACATCAAAGCCCCATTCATCTTTTGTTATTTTTCGTAAAACCACCTCAAGGGTATCGATGTCATTTTCTACAAATGCGCATACCTCTCCTTCAAAGGATTGGCTTTCTGATATTGCAACCGTGCAGCCAACAGTAAGCTTCAATGGGGCAGCATCGTATTCATTGCCTTTGAACGAGATGCGCTGGTTTCTATTAACTACTCGTAGCTGGGCGTTATTAGGTAAAGGGCTTGGGATGCTATACACAAGTCATACTCCTCTGTTTAAAAAATGCGGCTCATTTGTACAAACTTTGTTAATCTGTACACATTGCGTCTACTTTAATTCTTTAAAACTAAGAAATCAACAGGTATTTACCTAAAATAAATAAAAAGACTGCGAATGATGTTTTAGATCGCCTTAAAGTGGCTTTAAGGACTGAAAGTGACTCTGATTTAAGTCGTGTTACTGGTGTAAATAGACAAACACTAGGTAACGCCAGAGGCAATAAGTGATGTATTAGATTCTTTTAAGGATAAAAAGCAACTGGCCAAGGAAGCGATTGATGCTATTTATCCCGCAAAAAAAGAAAATTCCTCTATAGCGATGGGTGGGCTAGATGTTTTGACAGTGCCATCTAATGTTGTGTTATCAGTTCCCGAGGTTTACGAACCCCCATTGCCAGAAGAAAAAAGCGAACGCTATAAGAATATTAAGATACTTATATCAGCCAGTGATCGTGATAACACAGATAAAGGATGGGCTGGTGTTGCTTATGGAGTTGCTGAACAGCGTGTGAAAATTATTTTGGCTGAAGGCATAGATCCCAAAAAGCTGCATGGGCGCACTCAGGTTCAAGCAGATATAACAATAGTCAGTCGATATCAAAAAGGGAAAAAACAATATATTCCTACTCTTATTGAACTAGAGGCTATTCAGCCATAATGCTTTATGGCCATTAACCTGCTATCTATATAGCCTCAAGCCGCGCGATGCGGCTTTTTTATGCACGAATGCTCTTCTTTCTATCTTTAACGCGCAAAGCCCCCACACCCAGCGTTTAACGCGGTTTTTAGCCATTATAAACAGCCTTAAATTATTTTTTACCCCGTTATAGCCATTACCCGCTTATTTGCGCTTAAATCGCGTTTAAATGCGTCTTGGCTTTTTTATGCATTTCGCGGTTATTATCTGATTTTCTGCTGGGCAAACGCTCAAACACGGGTTAAACCCCTCGCATCTTTTACCGCCTTATTCTGGCGGCATGAAAAAGACCAACACCCCCACACCTAAATTTGCCATTGCCGCCTTGCGCGTTGAGTTGGCTTCTAGCGCCCCTAGCGAGTTGCGTTTGCTGCCCGCTGGGCATTTTAAAGCGCGTGATGGCCGCCCACATGAGCTGCCCGATGGCTGGTACCTTGACACTCATGCTGCGCATAGGCTGATTCAGCGCGCCAAGCTGCGTGTAGATGACGCCGTTATTGATTACGAACACCAAACCCTGAACAGCGAAGCTAATGGCAAGCCCGCCCCTGCAGCGGGTTGGTTTAACCCACGCTTATTGCAATGGCGTGCGGATGGCCTGTATGCCACCGATGTGTGGTGGACGGCCTCTGCCAAAGCGGCTCTTGAAGCTAAAGAGTATCGCTATTTCAGCCCGGTGATTGAGTACAACCCAAAAACGGGTGAAGTGCTGGGCGTGGCGATGGGTGCGCTGACTAATTATGCCGCCATTGATGGCCTTGATGGGCTTAGCCAGTTGGCCGCCGCCAAGTTTGATTTTTCTTCTCTTTCTAACCCCTCTCTTTCTAACCACCCCAAGGAGTCCTTTATGGATCGCGAACAGTTAATCGCGTTGCTTGGCCTTGCTGCCGATGCCACCGACGAACAGATTACCGCCGCCATTAACGAGCTGAAAGCCAAAGCGGCGAATGAGGCCGAACAGATTGCGGCCTTAAAAACCGAGGTTGCGGCCTTAAAAACCGCGCCATCACCCACCCCTAACCCTGCCCAATACGCCCCCGTGGCGGTGGTTGAAGCA
>JBASZG010000188.1:0-14502 GCA_049277875.1 Venatoribacter sp. | reverse complement strand
AGGCGTTAGCTTCAAATTCGAAAGCCAATATGCTCTCTACCCCCAGCATCATGACCTTAGATAACCAAGAAGCTGAAATTATTGTGGGTCAGAATGTCCCCTTTATTACTGGCTCTACCTCTTCCAGTACCAATACCAACCCCTTTACGACCATTTCGCGTGAAGATGTGGGCGTGACCCTAAAGGTTAAGCCGCATATTCACGACGGCAAAGCGATTCGCTTAGAGGTAGAGGCCACCTCTGAATCGGTTGCTCCTAGCTCGCCTACTACCGCTGGCAGCGCCGACTTAATTACCAATAAACGATCGCTAAAAACCATGATTTTATCTGGCAACGAAGAAACCATAGTGCTGGGTGGCTTAATTCGTGACGATGTTCACGAAGTAGAAAGTAAAGTGCCGTTCTTCGGCGATATTCCGCTGTTGGGTTGGTTGTTTAAATCGAAATCCAGCCAGCAAGTAAAAAGCAATCTAATGGTATTTCTACGCCCCACCATAGTGAATGACAGCGGCACCGTTGGCACCATCACCAAGGATAAGTACGACGGCATTTGGGAGTTTACCGTGTCGGATAAAATTGGTAACAACGACGATAAAAACGTAACCGACTTATTCAAAGGGCTGCCGGTTAATCGCTAGAGGTCTAGGGTCTAGACCCTCGACCCCCAGTTCCTCGACTTTACCCCAGCGGCTTAATCCCCGCTTCTCGCATTAAATCCAGCAAGCCAATGAGCGGCAGGCCTATTAAGGCATTGGGATCGCGGCCTTGCAGTTGCTTGAATAAATGAATGCCTAATCCTTCTACTTTAAAGCTGCCGGCGCAATCGAGCGGTTGTTCTCGCTCGACATAGCGAGTTATTTCTTCCAGAGTCAGCTCTCGAAAATGCACGGTAAAAGGCTCGACTAAGCTCAATACCTCTCCTTCAGGGGAAATCAAACTTAGCCCAGTAAAAAACTCAACACTGCGACCATTACATAAAGATAGTTGTGCGATAGCACGCTCTACCGTTAGTGGCTTGCCGGTAATTTGCCCATTTACAACGCAGCATTGGTCGCTGCCAATAATCCAGTGCATCGGAAATTGCTGATGTAAGGCTTGGGCTTTGGCAATGGCTAGGCGTTTTACATAGTCTTGCGGTGTTTCATCTTGAAGCTGGGTTTCGTCAATATTTGGGGCAGCGTAGTCAAAGGGAATGCCCAGTTGTTGTAACAGTTGGCGGCGATAAACGGAGCTGGAGGCAAGTAATAAGCGCATCATCATTTTTTAAATAAAGGGCAATAAAAAAGGGCTTGGCAGTAAACCAAACCCTTATTTTTATCGCTAAAACGCAGCTTAGGCTAGGTTTTGGTTAGCGAAGTCCCAGTTTACTAGAGCCCAGAAGTTCTCTAAGTATTTAGGACGAGCATTACGATAGTCGATGTAGTAAGCGTGTTCCCATACGTCAACGGTTAGCAGAGGGGTCACGCCTGCTTCAGTGATTGGGGTGGCTGCGTTAGAAGTGTTAACGATAGCTAAGCCATTAGCGTTTTTAACTAGCCAAGTCCAACCTGATCCAAAGTTACCAGCGGCAGATTTGTTGAACTCTTGTTGGAAGGCTTCGAAAGAACCCCATTGCTTGTTGATTGCTTCAGCGACTGCGCCAGTAGGAGCACCGCCACCGTTAGGGCTTAGGCTGTTCCAGTAGAAGGTGTGGTTCCAAACTTGAGCCGCATTGTTAAAAATACCACCAGTAGAAGATTTGATGATTTCTTCTAGGGTTTTGCCTTCAAATTCGGTACCAGGGACAAGGTTGTTTAGGTTGGTAACGTAGGCATTGTGGTGTTTGCCGTAGTGAAAATCGATAGTTTCGGCAGAGATGTGTGGTTCTAAAGCGGTTTTGTCGTAGGGCAGGGCTGGTAATTCAAAAGCCATGATTATTCTCCATCAATTAGATTTGTTATCTGGTTAACACAGGGCGCAATAATAGCACCGCTTCCACTAATGCGCTAATTAGCTACTCCTATCTGGGTAATAGCTGGAGCAAATTGGTTTTCGCATTTGCGTTTAAATCGTTATACTAGCCCGATTTTTATCTAGGGCTATGTGAGAGTTTTATGTTATGGGGCAGTCAATGAACAAAGAAAACGAACCTACTTTTGGTGAGCTCCCAACCGTTGATGACGAGCACACCAACACGCGCTCGTCTAATCCACAGGCACGCAAAATTGCGGCAGCTAAAGCAGTGAGCGCCAGAACCAATAAACCCGCCAGTTCTAATGGCGGTATTTTTTCATTAATTCTGATTTTTATTTTAATTGCGTTCAGTGCGTTTCTATTTATGCAACTGCAAGACGTGCAAAAGCAACTGGCTGCTAGCTCGCAGCTTCTAGCCAGCCAAAATGACAGTTTGACCGATTTAAAAGAGCGCCTTTCCGTAACAGGCACTAATGCCAATATGTCGTTAGACTCTTTGCGCGTGGTGGTAAAAGACCAAGACAGTGAAATCCGTAAATTGTGGGATTTATCCAATAAGCGTAATCGTCCAGAAATTGTGGCAAACACCAACGAAATTGCAGCGCTTAAAAAGTCGTTAAATACGTTGGTTGCAGAAAAGAACGCCTTGCAAAAACAACAGAGCGAATTTGAAACCAAACAAGCCAAATTAAACGAGCAATTGGCAGCAGAAGATAAAGTGATGGCTGCTCGCTTAGACAAGGGCGAAGTACGTTTGCAAAGCTTGGATGAAACCAACATTCGTTTAACCCAGCAGGGTGAAACTTTGCAGTCTTTGTATGCCGATGTGGCCAGCATGAAAAAAGCCAATACAGCCTCGGATATTGCCGATATTCGTTTACAGTTGGCTGATATTTCTAAGCGTTTGACGCGAGTACAAAGCCAAGTGAATGCACAAGCACAGCCAGCGAACTAACTTGATGCTGGCAATGCAACCCCATGAGCCTTTGCGCAAGGCGCTGGCTCGTGCTTTTTTGCAGCACTCCACCACCGATCTGTGCTGGCTTTTAGGAGCGCAGGCCGAAACCCCCGGGGTCGCCTTTTTTATCGCATATCAAGCGGCGTTACGCTGCTTAGACCCAAGCTTGCCAAACACAGATTGGGGGGCATTTTGTGTTTCTGAAAAAGGGGTGCGTTCGCCCTTTTTAATTACCACCGAATACCAGCCAGTTACTGGTCAGCTTAAAGGTCAGAAGTCTTTTGTTATGCAAGCCGGGCAAGGGCTGAATGTTTACTATATTTTGGCTAAGCGAGCCGATAGCAACCCAGTTAAGCTGTGTTTGCTAAAGCTTAAAGAAGACGATTTTTTAAATGGGCAAATCCAATTTTTAGAGGCTGCTGCCCAACCCTTTATGGTGGATGTGCCTCATCGCCCCATGCAGTTCGATCTGCAAATTAGCCCCAGTTGTTTGTTCCTTGAAGATGCTCACGAAAAGGCCAACAAGCCTTTTCGTTATTGGGAAGATGTGCACGTTTTCATTGCACTCGCCGCTTGGCTTCAATCTCGATTGCTAAAGGTAGATGAAAGGCTGGAATTGGCCGTTCAGCAGTTGCAAGAGCAGTTTGCTAGGCAGCCTGCTTATTATACTTTGGCGGCTTTGGATGCCTTTGATGCTGGGTTAGGGCTGTTGTCTGAATTAGCGGCGCAACTGCCTGCTCAGTGGCAACGCATCTGGCAGCGCGATGCCATGTTGTTGCAACTTACGGCACCGCTGCGCAGTAAAATTAGGACAGGGCTAGTTAAGGCGTAGGTAGGGGGGCCGAACCTTGGCTGGCCGAAACCGGCGATGGTGGAATGATGTTGATTTTCTCTGTGGGTGCCACAATTCTCATGGAGTCGGGCGTGCTGATAATTTTAATGTCTTTGTATTTCGTGTCGTCAGAGTTGGCGGCTTTGGCTTGTTGACTGGTGGATGCAGATTCAAAGGGCAAAGCAGGTGTTTCTACTAAGGCATCTTCCATTTCGGTATTTTCAAGGTGCTGTAGTTGAATGCTTTTGGAAGTAGAACGGCTATAGCGTTTAGCTTGGCTACCATAATTGGTGGGATGCTTTTTAGCGGCCTCAACGGCTCGTGATACGTCTTGCGAATAGTAGTCGTCGTTATCAATGGCTATTGCGATAACACTTGTGGATAAACAGCTTGCAATAAAGAAACCGAATAGTAGCGATCTCATATAAACACCTAACATCATTTGTTTTTGTTATTTTTAACACTTGTGGCATCATACCAAGTCATTATTTTCGTGTATATATTTGTAGCTGAAACCTCAACTTTTGGCTGAATATGCGTAATCCTCAAGCAATTTTCAGGTAACAATAATGATAACAAGCCGCTCAACCTGGATAGTCACCCTTTTTGCTGCTTTATTAAGTGGCTGCACTGTAAACCAATCTATAGGTGATAGTTTTGGCTCTGCCGTACGCAAGCCACACGGACAAGAATTTGCCCCAGTTACCGACTGGGATAAAGCTCAACAAGCCTTGCTTTATGTGTATCGCCCAGCCTCACAATGGTCGAATGATGAGTTTGAATCGCCCAGCTTTAATGTAAACGGTAAGCGCGTGTTTAATATTAAAGGCGGCGCTTACACTTGGTATCTTTTAGAGCCTGGGTTTTACGATATTGTTATGCGCCGAGGCGTACTGGGCTTTGAAGGGGTAAATAATTACAACCTCAGCACTATTACCGAGATGCACCTTGAAGCTACGCCAGGTAAGGTTTTCTACCTGCGCTATTCAGAAATAGACACGCCAGATGAAAGCACCAATGTGTTGATTAATGGCCCTTTACAAGCAGTTTCAGCCGAACTGGCTTTAGCCGAATTAAAACAAACCAAGCTGCTGCACCGCAGTGGTAAGCTGCTGGCAGCTCGTGCTGAAGCCGAACCAGACAGCACGCCAGCGGAAGCTGTCGCTCCAGTGGTAGCTACTCAACCAGCTTTGGCACCCGTGGTAAAACCAGCCCCGGCTCCGGCACCTAAACTGGCCCCGGCGCCTAAACCAACCCCAACTCCCGCCCCTAAACTGGCCCCGGCACCTAAACCAACCCCAGCTCCAGCAGTTAAGCCTGAGCCAGAGGTGGTTAAACCGGCAGCCGAAGACAGCTTAGATAACGGCTCGTTTGAAGGCAGTTTGCGCATCATTGAACCTGCACCTAAGAAAAAACCTTGGTGGAAATTCTGGTAAGTATTTAGCTTGCAAATAAACAGCATTACTTTGGTAGTGCTAGGGCGAGTGCCTCTCTTGCTGTATACTGCGCGCACTTAAAATCCGTGCTTTAAGAGAGAACTCGCCATGACAGTAACAGTGGTCAAGCAAGAAGACTTAATCCAAAGCGTCGCCGACGCCCTGCAATACATTTCGTACTATCACCCTAAAGATTTCATTCAAGCCATGAATGAAGCCTACGAGAAAGAAGAATCTCAAGCCGCCAAAGACGCTATGGCGCAAATCCTGATTAACTCACGCATGTGTGCCATGGGCCACCGCCCCATCTGCCAAGATACCGGTATTGTTACTGTGTTTTTAACTATTGGCATGGACGTGAAGTTTGAAGGCGATATGAGTGTAGAAGACATGTGCAACGAAGGTGTGCGTCGTGCTTACACCCACCCAGACAACGTTTTGCGTGCCTCAGTATTGGCCGACCCAGACGGCGCGCGTAAAAACACTAAAGATAACACCCCCTCTGTTATTCACATGAAGCTCGTCCCCGGCAACACCGTTGACGTGCATGTGGCGGCAAAAGGCGGCGGCTCAGAAGCTAAATCTAAATTTGCCATGCTTAACCCTTCCGACTCTATCGTTGATTGGGTGCTAAAAATGGTGCCACAAATGGGTGCGGGCTGGTGCCCACCAGGTATGCTTGGTATTGGCATTGGTGGCACGGCTGAAAAAGCCATGCTGCTGGCCAAAGAATCTTTGCTTGAACCTATTGATATTCACGAACTGCAAGCGCGTGGTCCACAAAACCGCGCTGAAGAGTTGCGTTTAGAAATCTTTGAAAAAGTAAACAAATTGGGCATTGGCGCTCAAGGTTTGGGCGGTTTAACCACAGTGTTAGACGTAAAAGTGATGGATTACCCAACTCATGCGGCCAATAAGCCTGTCGCCATTATTCCTAACTGCGCCGCCACTCGTCACACTCATTTCGTGCTCGACGGTTCAGGCCCCGCCGAGTTTGAAGTGCCAAATCTAGAAGACTGGCCAGAAGTAAGCTGGGAGTTAGGCGACAAGGTACGTCGTGTAAACCTAGACAACATTACCCCAGAAGCCGTACAAGAATGGAAATCAGGCGAAACTGTACTGCTCTCTGGCAAAATCTTAACTGGCCGTGATGCTGCGCATAAACGCATGGTAGATATGATTGCCCGTGGTGAAGAATTACCCGTCGACCTTAAAGGCCGCTTTATTTACTACGTTGGCCCAGTTGACCCTGTGGGCGATGAAGTGGTTGGCCCTGCAGGCCCCACCACCGCGACTCGCATGGACAAATTTACCCGTACCGTAATCGAGAAAACTGGCCTTTTAGGCATGATTGGTAAAGCCGAACGTGGCGATATCGCCATCGAAGCCATTAAAGACAACAAAGCTGTTTATTTAATGGCGGTAGGCGGTGCTGCTTACTTGGTATCTAAAGCCATTAAAGCCTCTAAAATAGTTGGCTTTGCTGATTTAGGTATGGAAGCGATTTACGAGTTTGAAGTAAAAGACATGCCCGTAACGGTAGCCGTAGACAGCCAAGGCGACAGCGCACACAAAACTGGCCCTCAAATGTGGTTTGCCAAAATCAACGCCAAGGAAATCTCGTAATAAGGTATTTTGTGCGTTATATGGCAGCCATAGGCTGCCGCTACGATATCGCAATGGCGCCCAATGGGCGCCATTATTTTAATCGTTAATTATTTTATAGCAGGGCACATACTCCCCGCTTAATCGCATCCGGCCATTCTGCACCATAGCGCTAAGCAACTTATCCATACCCGCCAGAATTTCAGGGCTGCCTTTAATATGGTAAGGGCCGTGTTCTTGCACGCGTAAAATTCCTTTTTCTTTTACGTTGCCTGCCACAATGCCAGAAAATGCACGGCGCAGGTTAGCGGCCAGCTCATGCTGAGGTTGATTTTTATTTAAATTCAGCGCGCTCATGGCTGCATGAGTTGGGTCAAAGGGCATTTGAAAAATAGGATCAATAGTTAAACCCCAGTTATAAAAGTAGGCATCGTTGCGTTGCTTACGATACTCGGCCACTCGTGCCACTCCTTCTTTCATACTAAGAGCCACGGTTTCTGGGTCATCAATAATAATTTGATAGCGTTTGCGAATTTGTGGGCCAAGCGCGGTGCACAAAAATTGGTCGATATCGCGCAAGTAACTTTCGGTGGTGGCAGGCCCAGTTAAAATAACGGGGAAGGGTAAGTTTTTGTTATCTGGGTGCGACAAAATACCCAGCAAATATAAAATTTCTTCGGCAGTGCCTGGGCCGCCAGGAAAAATAATAATGCCATGCGCCATACGCACAAAGGCTTCTAAGCGCTTTTCAATATCGGGCAAAATTATCAGCTCATTCACCATTGGGTTCGGGGCTTCGGTAGAGATGATGCTGGGTTCGGTAATGCCGATATAGCGGCTATCGCGGATATGCTGTTTGGCGTGGCCAATGGTGGCACCTTTCATTGGGCCTTTCATCGCACCTGGGCCGCAGCCTGTCACTATGTCGAGCGAGCGCACGCCAAGATGGTAACCCACGTCTTTGGTATATTCGTATTCATGCCGTGGGATAGAATGCCCACCCCAGCACACCACTAATTTAGGCTCACGCTCTGGGCGCAGTGCATTGGCATTGCGCAGCAAGTGAAAGACGGCGTTAGTGATGTCTTCGCCTTTGGTTAGGTCAAAGCGGCCGCCACGCAATACCGATTCCTGTGCGTATAAGATATCGCGCAGCACCGCAAAGAGTTGCTCGCGCACACCGCGAATAATCTCTCCATCGACAAAGGCTTCTTGCGGCGGGTTAATAAGCTTTAACAAAATTCCTCGGTCTTCTTGCTGCACTTCTAAATGAAACTTGGCGTACTCATCTTTTAACTCTAAGTAATCGTCTGTGTGTGCCCCAGCGCTTAACACGGCATAGCAGCAGCGGCGAACAATGTCGTAGGTGCCGCTTTTGGCATCACGCAGTTGTTCAATCTCATAATGCGATAGAACTCGCATGTTGGTTTTAGGGTGAATCACCTCATAGTGTTTGGCCATATTTACTCCTTATGGCTAAGCCCAAAGCTGCATTGGGCCGTAATGACTTAATAATTTTAAAATATCGCCACGGGTCACTATTCCGCACAGCCGATGCTGGTTATCAAGCACGGGCAACGCACCAATATTGTGCTCGTATAATAGGTTGCTGCTTTGGCGAATATCGGTATTTTCTTGTACGCACAGCACGGGATGATTAGCCAAGCTGATAACCTGCTGCTTCCAAAACTCACTCAGTTCGTGCGGTGCTTGTTTTACTAAGGCTCGCAATAAATCCCCATCCGAAAACATAGCCAGCACTTTACGTTCATCGTTTACAACTGGAAAGTGATGGTAGCCTGTTTGTTGGTGCACAAGCCATGCATCGCTTAGAGTTTGCTCTGGTTTTAAGGTGATGACTTCGCGGCGCAAAATATCTTTGATTTGCGCTACTTCGTCGGGAGCGCGCTCTTCTACCGCCGAATAAGCCTTAGCCGCCGATGCTTGGGCTGTTGCCGATTGCGTGTTGTTATTAAGCGCATGAATGGCGGCCGCCGCTGCGCTGGCCTGCACTCGTTTTGGTTCAGGGCGAATTGGGCTGTCGATGCGCACACCCATGTCGTAGACCACCAGAGCCATAGCATCCTCTTCATTTAGCCTAAAAAAGACCTAGTATAGATGCACTGCGCGAACAAAGTCTTTAGTGATAGAATCGCGCAGTTATTTATAAGAGATGAAATTATGGAGCGCGAATACCGCCTAACCATTAGCTGCCCAGACGGGGTTGGAATTGTTGCAAGCGTGGGGCAATTTATTTCCAGTCATGGCGGCTGGATTACCGAAGCCAATCACTACTCCGACGTGCAAACTGGGCAGTTTTTTATGCGCCATTGCATTCGTGCCAGTTCGTTGCCTTTTGGCCTTGAAGAATTTAAAGAAAAATTCACGCCTATTGCTGAGAAGTTTTCCATGAAATGGAAAATTGTCGATACCGGCGTACCTAAAAAAGTGATTCTCATGGCCAGCAAAGAAGGCCATTGCTTGGTCGATTTATTGCACCGTTGGCACAGCAAAGAATTAACCTGCGATATTCCCTGCGTTATTTCCAATCACGATACTTTACGCTCTTTGGTGGAGTGGCACGGTATTCCGTTTTTCCATGTACCAGTAGATAAAAACAATAAAGAAGAACACTTTAAACGCGTAACCCATTTGGTTGAAGAATACCAAGCCGACACCATAGTGCTGGCGCGCTATATGCAAATTTTGCCACCAGAATTATGCGAACGTTACGCCGGCCAAGTTATTAATATTCACCATAGTTTTTTACCTTCTTTTGTGGGGGCCAAACCCTATCATCAAGCCGCGCAGCGAGGGGTGAAACTAATTGGTGCCACCTGCCACTATGTTACCCAAGACCTAGACGCTGGCCCTATTATCGAGCAAGACGTAATTCGCATTAGCCACAACGACACAGTCGATGACATGGTGCGCCTAGGTAAAGACGTTGAGAAAATGGTGCTGGCGCATGGGGTGCGTAAGCATTTAGAAGATAAAGTGCTGCTGCATGGCAACAAAACTATTGTCTTTTAATGACTAGCATGAAGCATCAATTTGCCATACAAGACGGATTTGTTTCACCTGCTCTGTGGTGCCCTTCGCCTAACTTTAATGCTCGCCCTGAGGGTGAAATTTCATTAGTGGTGATTCACAATATTAGCTTGCCACCCGCCCAATTTGGCGGGGGTTTTATTGAACATTTTTTTCAAAATAAATTAGATAAAACAGCTCACCCTTATTTTGCCGAAATTGCCGAATTACAGGTTTCTAGCCACCTTTTAATTAAACGCGATGGTCAGCTTGTGCAGTTTGTAAACCTTAACGATAGAGCTTGGCACGCAGGTAAGTCTTACTATCAAGGGCGAGAAAACTGTAACGACTTTTCCATTGGCATCGAGCTTGAAGGCACCGATAACCTAGCCTACAGCAATGAGCAATACCAAGCGTTAGCGGCGTTAACTCAGGTGCTTTTACAAACCTATTCAGATCTTGCTAAAACCCGTATTACCGGTCATGAGCAGATTGCTCCAGGGCGCAAAACCGACCCAGGCAATGCCTTTGATTGGCAGCGTTATTTTCAATCTTTACGAGAAAAAATATGAAATTCTTAGTGTTATTTTTAGCCTTGCTGGCAAAGTGGCGTTTACCCTTACCGCAGTTTGAACTTAAAAGCCTTAGCGTGGCGCGCTGGCAGCGTGGCATTAATCTTCTTCCTTGGGTAAGAAACAACACTGGTTTTTTAGCCTATTTTTTCATGGCAGTATTTCCAGTATTAGTGATTGCTCCAGCGTTTTATTATGCCGACCGTTATGCGTGGGGCTTGCCTAGCTTCTTTTTAGAAACAGGCTTGCTGATTTATATTTTATTGCACGTCGATGTGAGCCAGCATTTGCAGCACTATCGTGAACGCTTGCAACAGAACGATTTAGTCTCGGCTTATCAATGCGCCGAGCGCCATTTGGCTCTGCCTTACATGCCCATTAACCAAGGTCTTGCAATGAACGAGCAAGTTATTCGGGCATTATTGATGCGTTGGTTTGAAAACTTTTTCTTTGTGGTTTTTTGGTATTTAGTGGCCGACGTTGCAGGCCTGCTACTGGCTTGGTTAACAGTGCAATTCTCTTATTTGCAGCCACACAATAAATTCACCGAAAAAGCCTTGCACTGGCTGGGCTTTATTCCTGCAAGAGTGTTGGCTATTACTTTTGGCTTGGCTGGAAATCTTTTAGCCACGCTACCTACTTGGAAAGAACAGTTTTTTAATTGGAAAATCACCAACGCCGATTTTCTGTTTATTATTGCCGAACAAGCCGTGGCCGCTGATAGTCAAAAATGCCAACAAAGCAGTGAAACCGATGATATTAATGCTGCCTTGTGCGAGCTAAAAGAATGGGAACATCTGCATCTGCGCTGCTTGTCCATTTTAATGGTGATGGTAGCCGTAGCAACGCTTGGCGGCTGGCTGGTTTAATGAGGCAAGGAAGCAATGAACGATAACGACAACATTTACCAAACCCCGCTAGAACAAGTGCCGCAGTTTCGCTTCGATCAAGCGGTGGCGCGGGTTTTCCCCGATATGATTAAACGCTCGGTGCCAGGCTACGCCGAAACCGTGGCTATGTCGGGCATTATTGCTGGCCGCTACGCTCAAACTGGCACCAACTTGTACGATTTGGGCTGCTCGCTTGGCGCAGTTACCTTGGCGATGCGTAATGCACTAACCGCCAAAGATTGCCAAATTATTGCCATAGATAATTCCGAATCTATGCTTGAGCGCGCCAAGCACCATATCGCTCTCGACCAAGCCAGTGCGCCAGTGCAACTGGTTTGTGCCGATATTCTGAACTACCCACTGCAAAACGCCTCGGTGAGTGCGCTTAACTTTGTGCTGCAATTTATTGCCCCAGCCGAGCGCTTAACTCTGCTAAGTAAGATTGCCAAAGCCACTGTGCCAGGTGGGGCGTTTATTCTGTCGGAAAAGATTTGCTTTGATGCCGATGAGCAAGCCTTACAACAAGAATTACATTGGGATTTTAAACGTGCCAATGGCTACTCAGAGCTTGAAATCGCGCAAAAACGCAGCGCCATTGAAGACTTCCTTATCCCCGAAACCGCCGAAACCCATGTCCAGCGGTTAAAACAAGCGGGCTTCTCTCAGGTTATTCGCTGGTATCAATGCTTTAACTTTGTTTCTTTTTTAGCGATTAAATAAATGAAAAACTGGTTTGCCGAACTGCTTTCCTTTATGCAGCAAAACGAACTCGCGCCTTGGGCAGAAATACTGCCGAAGCAGCTTAACCAAGTGCTGTTTGAACACGAACATGGCGACCAAGAGCGTTGGCTGGCGGCACTAAACAGCCTGCCAGAGCTAAACCAAGTGCAAGCCAACCTCCAAGCCCACAACCTTGCTCTTAGTAGCCCTGATATCAGCCCTGCCGCACAGCAACAACTAGAGCAGGGCTTGCGTGGGCTGATGCCTTGGCGCAAAGGGCCATTTCAGTTTTTTACCACCAAAATAGACACCGAATGGCGTTCGGATTGGAAATGGGAAAGAGTGCAACCTCATATCAGCCCACTTAAAAACCGCGTGGTGCTCGATGTCGGCTGTGGCTCTGGCTACCATATGTGGCGCATGCTCGGCGAAGGCGCAACACGAGTGATAGGGGTAGACCCTTCACGGCTGTTTTTAATGCAGTTTCAAGCCTATAAAAAATACCTAGCCGCCAGTGGCATTACGCCTGCCGCCGACCTGCTGCCGCTTAAAATGGAAGACGTACCTACCAAACTCCACGCCTTTGATACGGTGTTTTCTATGGGTGTGCTTTACCATCGCAAATCGCCGCTTGAACACCTGCAAGAGCTAAAAGACGCACTGCGCGAAGGCGGTGAGCTGGTGCTTGAAACCTTAGTGGTTGAAGGCGATATCCACACCGCACTGATGCCCGAAGACCGCTACGCCATGATGCGTAATGTCTGGTTTATCCCCAGTGTTGACATGCTCTTGCTGTGGTGCCGTCGTGTTGGTTTTAAACACGCCAAAGTAGTTGATATTAATCAAACCAGCCTAGAAGAGCAGCGCCGCACCGACTGGATGCGTTTTAACTCGCTGGCCGACTTTTTAAACCCTAATGATCGCAATCAAACTGCGGAAGGTTATCCTGCACCGCTAAGAGCGGTTGTCATTGCTCAAGCTTAGGGGTATATTTTCGCGCATGAACAAATTAATTACGCATTCTTATTGGCAGTTTGACTATGGCTTTTACTTTAGCCAGGAGCCGAGCCGCCTGTAATTTTTGCATTCAGGCAGTTCGGCGTTACGCCAACTGCCTCGGAAGAAAACCCCGTTTGCAGTTGGCAAATGGGGTTTTTTTATGCCCCGCCCAATGTCTTGCATGCCCAAGGTATTAACAGTTAAGGGGAATACGATGGAAAACCTACTCAGCACTACCCACACCGGCAGCCGCTTGGCGGTGCGGGCAATTAGCTCGCCCAAACAAATTAAAGCCGAGCTGCCTTTGGCTGCGCACTTGGCCGTGCAGCTAGAACGCCAGCGCCAAGCCATTAAAGATTGCCTGCAAGGCAAAGACCAGCGCCTGCTTATTATTACTGGGCCTTGCTCGTTACACGATGAACAATCGGCGCTTGATTATGGTCAGCGTTTAGCCGTACTTAACCAAAAGCTAGGCGATAAATTATTGATTGTTATGCGCGCTTACGTTGAAAAGCCTCGCACAACGGTTGGCTGGAAGGGGTTAGCCTACGACCCAGAGCGCAACGGCGAGGGCAATATGGAACAGGGCGTTCGTTTGTCGCGCACCATCATGCTTAAGCTTATAGAGATGGGGCTACCTTTGGCTACGGAAGCGCTTAATCCTTTGGTTATGAATTACCTTGATGACCTTATTGCTTGGACAGCCATTGGTGCGCGCACCAGCGAATCGCAAACCCACCGCGAAATGGTAAGCCACTTGCCTATGCCTGTGGGCATTAAAAACAGCACTGACGGCAGCGCCCAAAACGCTATTAACGCCATGCTGGCCGCTAAAGAAAGCCACCACACCTTGGGCGTAGACGTTGATGGCAACCTAGCCATGCTCGACACTCCCGGCAACCCAGATACTCACTTAGTATTGCGCGGCGGTCATGGCCTAACCAACTACGATGCCAAATCGATTGCAGAAGCCTTAGCGGCCTTAGCCCAAGGTCAATGCCGCGAAAAAGTATTGGTAGACTGCAGCCACGCCAACGCCTGCAAACAGCACCAACGCCAAATTGCCATAGCCAAAGAAGTGGTAGAACAGCGCGTTGCTGGCAACTTGGGTATTTTAGGTTTGATGCTAGAAAGCCATATCACTGCAGGCCGCCAAAACGACGGTGCCAACTTAGTGTATGGCCAATCCATTACCGACCCATGCCTTGGCTGGCAAGAAACCGAAAGCCTGTTAAGCGATATTTATGCTATGTTGTAAGCCAGTTTTTAACAGCGACTTATCGGTTATTTAAGAATAAGGAACGAGCATGAGCGATTATCAACCACCAAAAGTATGGCAATGGGAAGCAGGCAACGGCGGCAAGTTTGCAGGCATTAACCGCCCCACCGCAGGCGCACGCGAGCAAAAAGAGCTGCCCGTAGGCAAGCACCCATTGCAGCTTTATTCATTGGCTACACCTAACGGCCAAAAAGTAACGGTAATGCTTGAAGAACTGCTCGCGCTTGG
>JBASZG010000187.1:0-3249 GCA_049277875.1 Venatoribacter sp. | reverse complement strand
CTGACTGTGAACTGACATCAAAGAAATTGCTGGTTTTAGGCCATAGATTGGGCGAGTAATAGTTAGCCGCATCGCTGGTTTTGGCGGTCATAGTTAGCTCGGAAAGGTCACGCAAGTCGTAGTCTTTTCCGTCTTTTTTAATTGTTTCTACTCTTTTACCGCGAATATTCAACCCCAAAGACAGCTCGGTAATATTGTAGTGATAGCGGGAGTTGCTATCTGCCGTTAATACGGGTTTAACCCCAATGAGCTTGGTTACAAAATAAAGTGTTAGATCTTGCTTGTCGTTACCATTACCCAACGAGGTTTCCAGTTCTGGAAAATGAAATTCAAAACCTAAAGGCTCTACATAGTCTGGTTTTAAAGCGCCGCTGCCTTCAATTTCAGTCAAAGGTGGCTTAACAAAACCATCTACTGTGCTGTATACCACTCGTAAAAAGTTGGGATCATCGGTTTCTTTGCCATCTAAGCCGGTTATTTGCTTGGTTAAAAATTTGAATTGCTGGCCGTTTATTGTGCGTTCACCAGTAACAACAAAGTCAAACGCGCTGTATTTGGGCGTATCGCCTGTTTCCATCTCCAAACCAAGAGTTTTGGGCACCCAAGTGTAAACCAGACTGTCTTTACTGTAGCTTTTATCGGTAGCGTTATAAGTGCCTGAGCCTGTGCAGGTTGAGTTAATGCATTTTACAAATTCAAACAGATCATCACGCATTTGTTGCAAAAGCCTATCGAAGTTGGGGGCAGAGCCTTGGTAGAGATCCTCAAGCGCATCGTAATAGCCCTTAGATTTATTATAAAAATCAGCCTCGACAAAGCTTGGAACGCTAGAATCGTAATTGCTATTACCAGAAGCCAAATAATAAAAGTTTACTAGGCGAGTGTTTAAATCGTCTAAAAAGCGCTTAGCGTTAGCAAAACGGTCGGCCCAATCACTAATCTCATCGGCATTCACTTGAATGTCGCTTAATGTGCCATCGGCTTGTGCGCAGTGGCCATCTCTGGTGCCAGCCAGCGAGTTAAGAGCATTATCTATGGCACCTGAAAGGTTATTTGTGAATTTATTAGTGCTTAAAAGATCGTGGGCAGCGGTATATAAGCCACATAACGAAAACTCACCGGATTTGTTTAAATAAAGTTGGCCTTGATGCGCACGCAATTGGTCGGTAACTGTTTTAAGCCAAGCAGAGTCGGTTTGGTTGGTGTCTTTTGCCATTTTTTGGCCTGCTGCTACTAGCGCACCGTATAAAATGCTTTGCTGCTTTACCGCTGCCGAACCACTGATGCTTGCACCGCCGCTGCTGGGCGTGGCGGGCAATACGCTAATAATATCCTCAATACCTAGTAGCCTGCTGATAGTTAGGTTGCCACGTTCAATGGTAAAAGGGGTATACATGGCATCCACACCACTATCTGCACTGCCGCTTCCAGTTTTATCTATGTAGGTAGAGTAAGCATGGTAAGAGGCTAAGTGGGTAATCCAGTTAATATTTAAGCTCATACCATCCAAAGCCTGACCTACCGCCCCCACCAATTTAAGATCAGAATCCGCCGCATAACTTGCTTTATAATTCGCGTTTAGGCACCCCTCTACCAGTTCGCAGCGTATTTTAGTTGCGCCATCTTCTTTGGCATCGGCTCTAAAAATCATCGCCCGATTGAGTTCGTTTTTAGCAATTTGTGTTTGAAAGGTGCCGATATTGGAGGTGGAGATTTTGCGAGCATTAGCAATATCGGGCTGGCCTTGCACGTCAATCAAAGAAGCATAAACCAAAGCATCCGATACATTACCTGTACCAATCGTGCCCTTAACCACATAGGTAACAGCAGGTTTTTTAGAAGAGGATTTATTATTGCCAGAACAGCCACTAACAGTAAAAACAAAGGTTGCGGCAACGGCCAAAGCAAGAAGAAAACGAGTATTTAGCATAGTTCTTATTCTTTAATTTAATTGCGAGTAATTCTACACACAGATGCTTATGCAATGTAGGGCCAAAGCAGCTTTTACTTGGCGTTTACACGTTATTATTCAAACAACTGGACGCAATTTTTCCCCAGCTCTTTAGCTTTATACATGGCACGGTCGGCATGGCGAAATAACATAAAAGCATCATCGCCATGCTCAGGGTAAGTAGCTACGCCAATGCTGGCCGAAATAGTCATATTCTTGCCATCAATAAAGAAAGGCTCAGACAGAGAAACAATAAGCTTGTTTGCCACCAACAAAGCATCGTCAATACCATTGTAGCTTGGTAGTAAAATAACAAATTCATCACCACCCAAACGCGCCACTGTGTCTGACTTGCGCACACTTTGCTCCATGCGCTGTGCGGCTTCTTTAAGTAAAATATCGCCAACGGCATGGCCATAGGTATCGTTGATGGGCTTAAAGTCGTCTAGGTCGAGAAACATCAACGCCAGCAAACGCTGCTCACGCTTAGCTAAATTAAGAGCTTGCTCAAAACGATCGCTAAACAAAGCACGATTAGCCAAACCAGTTAGAGGGTCGTGATGAGCAAGGTAGATGGCCTGCTGTTCGGCATTGCGCCTAACACTGATATCGCGCCCCACTCCTAAAATGCCGATGTATTCGCCATTTTTATTGCGAATACCAGAGGCGCGCACCTCGGTCCAAACGCCATGCCCATCAAGGTGAATTTGTTCTAGTTCTTCACAAAATTCGGGTGGCTCGTCGCCCTGCTGAATGGCTGTAACAATTTCTATTAAGCCTTTACGAGCAATGGCTGCCGATTCAGGCATGCAGGTTTGTTCTATTTCTTGTTCCAATACTTCGGCTGCGCTATAGCCACGCATTTTAGCCACAGAGGGGCTCATATAAGTAAATTTGCCGGTTAGATCCATCACCCAAATAACGTCGGTGGCGTTATCCGCCAATAAACGATGGCGTTCTTCGCTTTCTTTAAGAACGTTCAGAATATCTTCATTTTCTTTGAGTGTTTCAATAAGTTGCTGGTTAATTCGTGATTTATACAGAATTAGAATCACCAACGCGATAACAAAGAGGCTCATCCCAATAAGGGATGGCAGCAAAATGGAATTATTTAACTCAAACAAACCAGCCTCCATACGGCAAGAAAGCAGGATAACTACTACTTAATCCTTATGGGGCAAAGTATAGACAACTTAGCAAAAATACCTACTCAAATATGCAGATAAACGAAAAACTCATAATGGCGAGGCTGCCACCGGCACCCGTGGCCTCCGTAACGAAGCCGCTCAAGGTCAGGG
>JBASZG010000186.1:0-4792 GCA_049277875.1 Venatoribacter sp. | reverse complement strand
GAGTTTATTTCCAAATACACTGGCGATGCGGTGAACTGCATTCCAGTTATTGCCAAGTTATTAGGTAACGAAACAGTTTCTAAACAGTCTGGCGATATGTTTATTGAACTGGGTTTTGCGCCCAATTTTGCTGAAGCCACACCACTGCGGATTAAAAAGAAACAACTGCTACAAGGTGGCGCACTTGAAGTAAACATTGGTGGTCATGTGCCAGCAGGCTTTGACTCTGGCGCAGTGAGTATTAGCTTTATTTCTGATGCGGTAGGGTATTTGCTTGAAAACCCATACACCTCTCATGCCTCAGCCGCCAGACTGCTCATTCTAAATATGGACGTAGCCATGGTTACAGCCGACCCACGTGCAGGTGGTGCCTTTACGCAAGACCTATTGCATGTCTCCTTGGTGGGCACGGCTAAAGCCAACAAATCCGGGCAGCTTGTTGCCGATGCCATTGGTATTGTAGAGCCAAGCGTGTTAGGTGCTGAAAATGGTTATGGCATGCTCAACTTCCATATGGAAGCCTATGCCGACGCTGAAAACTTACCCTCGCAAGCAATTGATACCACCGCCCCTAAACTGATGTCTTGGGTGCCAGGTGTGGTAGGGCAGGCCGTTCCTCAATACGCGGGTGACGAGCCAACGGTTGAGCTTGGTGATAACAATAATGTGGCCACGCTAATTCAACCACAAGACCCAATTATTCTTAACTTCAGCGAACCGTTGGATATCAACAGTATTAACGAAGAAAGCCTAAAGCTAACTCTTAATGGCGATGCCGAGCCATTTACTTGGTACTTAGATGGCGCTGCGCTGGTGCTTAAGCCCACCAATGAATTGAAATACAGCCAACCAAGCAAGCCGATGGTTTTCCAAGTGAAATACAGCAACACCATTACTGACCTAAGCGGTAATGCGGTTGATGGCGATACCCTTACCTTTAAAATGCCTTTATTCGTAAGCACTACAGGTCATTCACCAGTTATCTTATCGGCTTACCCTGGTTTCCCTTGTGCAACCACAGGTGTAAGTGTTGGTACTAACAATGGCCGTTGTGACGGCGGTAAGAGCAGTGATGATATTATCCCTATTCAGCCCATGCCAGCCGACCGCGCCATTATGCTGACTTTCTCGCAAATTATGGATAAAGCCAGTGTGCAAATGGATAAAAGCTTTGTCGTGCAAAAGTGCTTAAACAGTAACTGCTCACAAGCGCAAAACGTAGAGGGTGAAGTAACGGTAGCGGGTAAATATATCCAATTTATGCCTTTAGGCGCTTGGGAAGAAAACACCCTGTACCGCTATACCCTAAAATCGGCCGATTACACCAAGAACAATCAAGTGTGCAAAAACGGTGCAGCAGTTTGTGGTTGGGGTATTACTAATTCGCATCCAGTGCTAACCGCTCTTTTAAAAGAGCCTGGCTACGATCAGGGCGGCCCTGCACTAACCATGTACTTTAAAGGTGCGCCTGCCGCTGAGCATGTACAACAGTCTTTGCGTAACCTTCCAACCTCCGACGTAGACGGTAGCTTTGAGCATGGCGTAGGCGAAGTTACTCCTAGCCAAGATATTAATATGCTTAAAAACACCACCAAATTGGTTGGCACTAAAACATCAGGTTTGATTGGTTCGGTTGCTGTTGGCTGTAAAACTCCGAGCAGTTGCCCAGACGACTCTTACATCTATATGAGTGGTGCTTTAAATGTAGATATTCTTGGCTACGATGAAGCCGAGGGCGCAGTTAAAGTAGATATTCACCCAACACAGTTGGTTACTTCTAGCGCTACGGTATACAGCAAAGTATCAGTAGATCTTTGGCTATTCGAAATGAAAATAGAAGACTTGGTTATTCCAACTGGTAAGCAAATCATGCGTATCCGTAACGCCAAGGAAAATGGTAAACCAGTACCTGTTAGGGGTTGGATTCGTGACGTAAATGGTCAGGCTAAGTTCCAAACCACGCTTGATGTTTACTTGGATGCACCTTATCTAAAACCAAGCGCATTATATGGTGCTTTGAAGTTAAAACATAACTTGCATAGTTATCCGCTTAAGGTGCAGCTAGAGGGCGATGTGACCTTCTTGCCTGACGGCCGCTTGCAAATTGAACAGCTAAGTCAGAAAGCTTTGAGCTTAGAAGTAGAAGCCATTTTAATTAAAATAGTCGTAGGCAACATTTTAATTGAAAGAGACGCAGGCACCATGACCTTAGAAATTCCGAAAGAAGGTGTAAACCTAAACTACATCACTGCTCCAGTTAAACTCTAACTGCCAGCAACAACCCAGCGGCCTCTTCGGAGGCCGTTTTTATTTCAGCTATAAAAGTTATCTATCTGCCTTAATCTTGCGTTTAAGCAATACCCCCACTTCGCAAAATGCGCTTTAATAATGACCAACTCAGTTAAAAAGAAGCGGCATGAAGCAGCAAGGCAAGGTTATAAAAATCCACGGTGGCGTAGTAGACGTTGCGTTTGCGCAGCAGCCTCCGCAAATCCAAGAACTACTGTACGCAGGTGATATTCCGCTTGAGGTTATGCTTTTGCGTGACAATGGCGTGGCTCGTTGCATGGCTTTAGCGCCTTTGCGTGGCTTGGGTTTAGGCAGCAACGTTATTGCCACAGGCGCACCTATTAGCGTGCCCGTTGGCGAAGCCGTGCTTGGGCGTATGCTCAATGTATTTGGCCAGCCTATCGACAACCAAGCGCCGCTTGATCATCTCCCCAAACGCTCCATTCACCAAAGCGCACCGCCACTCAGTGAGCGCAGTATGCAAGGCGCAGTGCTGGAAACTGGCATCAAAGCCTTAGACTTGCTTTCGCCAATAGAACGTGGCGGCAAAACTGGGCTGTTTGGTGGTGCAGGCGTAGGCAAAACCGTGCTTATTACCGAGCTGATTAACAACACAGTTCAGCACTACCAAGGTGTGAGTTTGTTTTGTGGGATTGGCGAACGCTCACGCGAGGCCGAAGAGCTGTACCGCGAAATGGGTGAGGCCGGGGTGCGCGACAAAACCATTATGCTCTTTGGGCAGATGAACGAAGTGCCAGGTGTACGGTTTTTGGTGGGCAAAACTGCGCTTACTATGGCCGAATACTTTCGTGACGATTTAAAACAAGACGTGCTGCTGCTTATCGACAACGTATTTCGCTTTGTACAAGCAGGCTCTGAAGTATCGGGTTTGCTGGGCCGTATGCCTTCGCGCGTTGGTTATCAGCCGACCTTGGCCACCGAACTGGCCAGCCTGCAAGAACGCATTACTTCCACGCATAACGGCGCAATCACCTCTATTCAAGCTGTTTATGTGCCAGCCGACGACTTAACTGACCCAGCGGCGTCGCATATTTTCTCGCACTTATCGGCCTCGGTGGTGCTATCGCGCAAACGCGCCAGTGAAGGGCTGTACCCAGCGGTTGACCCATTAGCTTCAAACTCAGTAATGCTTACCCCTGCGGTGGTGGGGCAGCGTCATTACGACATCGCCAGAGAAGTGCGCCGCACCTTAGCCGCTTACGAAGACCTGCGCGATATTATTGCCATGCTGGGGCTAGAAGAACTCTCTAGTCACGACCGCGCCATAGTTGCGCGCGCCAGAAGGCTTGAACGGTTTTTAACTCAACCCTTCTACACCACCGAGATATTTAGCGGCACCAAAGGCCAACGCGTTGCCCTAAAAGACACCCTAGACGGCTGCGAATGGATACTGAGCCAAACCGAGTTTAACGACAACGAAATGGACTACTACATGATTGGGGCGCTAAACCATGCAGGCCAACGCCATGCAGGTTGAAATACGCACCCCACAACAACTGATATACAGCGGCCAAGCGCAAAAAATTAACGCGCAAGCCGAAAACGGCGCTTTGGGGTTGCTGCCAAAGCACAGCGATTTTGTAACCGCCTTAGTACCTTCGGTGCTGGTGGTGAGCAACAAAGAAGGCCACGAACTGTTTTTTGGCATCGACCAAGGCTTATTAGTAAAACGTGATAACAGGGTTGCAATAACGGTACAAAAAGCCGTGCAAAGCGA
This sequence comes from Venatoribacter sp., assembly GCA_049277875.1. Classification (GTDB taxonomy): domain Bacteria; phylum Pseudomonadota; class Gammaproteobacteria; order Pseudomonadales; family Oceanobacteraceae; genus Venatoribacter. Next base: position 765 of record JBASZG010000186.1, on the reverse strand, counting down.
TGAATTAGAAGAGCTGTATCAACTGCTAGAAACTACGTTTAAACAGCAAGACGAAGACGAAAAAACCGCACGCAGCACCCTAGCCAAACTTGAAGTAAATATGGCCAAACGCTTTAGCGAATTACGGAAAGGGTAGAGGGCGCGGTTGGGAGCTAAGAGCAATTAAGCTGTTCTTAGCTTCTCGGTTCATACGGCGCAGACTCGCCGCAAGTACGTCCCTGTAGGCTCCAGTGCCGCGTCCATGCGGCACAGGGTCTGCTTCGTATGAACCTTAAAGCTATTGCGAGCAGCTTATTATCCGCAGCCGCAGCAACCAAAAAAGTGAAAGCTAATTATGAACGAGCAAGATCGACTCACAGAAATGCAGAAAAGCGCCAAGCGTATGCAGCAAAGCCGTAAGCAAAAAGCGCCAAGCCCTTTGCATGGCCTAAGTGCTTTTGGTGTTATTGGCTGGTCTGTTGCCGTGCCAACTGTGGCCGGTGCGTTGCTGGGTGGTTGGCTAAATACCGCCTATCCGCAACAATTCTCATGGCCTTTGGTGCTTATTTTAGGCGGCATAGTGCTGGGTGTTTTTATTGCCTGGGATTGGATAGACAAACAAAACTCAAAGGAGCAAAACCATGACTAACGCCTCCGCGCAAGCCTTAATGCTGGCCCTTGGCTTTGGCATTGGCCTAATAATGAGCGCGCTGTTTTTTGCTGGCCTTGCGTGGGGTATGAAAAAAGCTTTGGCCTCCAAGCAACCTGCGCTATGGCTCTTGGCCA
>JBASZG010000185.1:0-15904 GCA_049277875.1 Venatoribacter sp. | reverse complement strand
ATAATTTTCTGACCAGACCAATTCACCGCATTCACAGAAGCTAAGTCTTTTGGTGATGCCATTGGGCTTATAGCAAGCGGGCTTAAATATATCTGCACGAACGGCTCGGTCGTGATATTTGCATTGGGGACAAATGCTCCAATCCAATCCATGCGCCAATACTGGCCGTCTTGAGGAAACTCTTCAATTTTAGGTATTTTGATTTCGGTCATAGAACATCCCTGTACAAAATATAAATGTGAATATAAATTAGCACTGTAGAGTACTAATTATCTTTGTAATTCACAACGTCAATTCCGGCGGCCTGCAAATCGGCATGATAGCTTGAGCGCACCATTGGACCAGAAGCCACTTTGTCAAAGCCAAGTTGAGTGGCAATTTTGCCCAACTCTTTAAATTCTTCGGGCGTTACAAAACGGTCTACTGGGTGGTGGTCTTTGCTGGGCTGCAAGTATTGGCCAAGGGTAATGTTGTCGATGTTGTGCGCACGCATGTCTTTCATTACCTCAATGATTTCTTCGTTGGTTTCACCCAAGCCCAGCATTAGGCCCGACTTAGTTGGCACGCTTGGGTTCATTTCTTTAAAGCGTTTTAGTAATTCCAACGACCAAGCGTAGTCAGCACCTGGACGGCATTGTTTGTATAAGCGCGGCACGGTTTCGAGGTTGTGGTTAAACACATCGGGCGGTGTTTGGGTAAGTATTTCTAAGGCAATGTCCATACGGCCACGGAAGTCGGGAGTAAGAATTTCCACTTTAAGGTTAGGGCTAAGGGCTTTGGCTTCACTAATGCAGGCGGCAAAGTGTGCAGCACCACCATCGCGCAGGTCGTCACGGTCTACCGAGGTAATCACCACATATTTAAGCCCCATTGCGGCAATGGCTTTGGCAAGATTTTTAGGTTCATTTTCATCCAGCGCATTGGGGCGACCATGACCAACATCGCAAAATGGGCAGCGGCGAGTGCAAATATCACCCATGATCATAAAACTTGCGGTGCCATGCCCCCAGCATTCAGCAATATTAGGGCAACTGGCTTCTTCGCAAACGGTGTGCAGTTTGTGTTCTTTTAGGCGTGCTTTTACTTCGTTTACTTTGCTGGCATTGCGAGGCAAGCGAACGCGAATCCAGTCGGGCTTACGAGGCAGCTCCTCGGTAGGGATAACTTTAATTGGAATACGTGCAAGCTTTTCTGCACCGCGTAGTTTTTCCCCTTGCACCAACTTTTTCTGTTCACTCATGTTTAGCCTCTACCAATAGCTCTTGTTTCAACTGTTGTGCTAATACCTCGGCCACTTCATCGAAGTGGATAGGTTTAGTGGTTTCATCGCGCATTTGCGTCATTTGCATACCGGCGTAACCGCATGGGTTTATACGCTGAAATGGTTCTAAGTCCATATCAATATTCAGTGCCAAGCCATGAAATGAGCAGCCGTGTTTAATGCGCAGCCCTAATGATGCAATTTTACGTTCATTGACGTACACGCCTGGAGCATCATCACGAGGGTAAGCGGTAATATTCCAACAGGCTAAGGTGCTTACGATGGCGCGTTCGATAGCTGCAACCAAGGCACGCGAGCCTAACCCCAGTTGTTTAAGGTTAAGCAGTAGATACACCACTAACTGGCCTGGGCCATGGTAGGTTACTTGGCCGCCACGATCGGTTTGTACTATGGGAATATCACCAGTAAAAAGAAGATGTTCTGGCTTGCCTGCCTGCCCTTGAGTAAACACCGGCGTGTGCTGCAGTAGCCAAAGCTGGTTTTCACTCTGTTCGTTGCGTAAAAGAGTGTAATTTAGCATGTCTTGGTATACAGGCTCGTAAGGCAGCAAGCCTAAGTGGCGAACCTGTATCATGCTTAAATCACCATGTGTACGTATTGGTGTGCCATTAAATCGGCATGCAAGTGCTGTAACTGTTCAATGCCAGTTGCAGTAATGTAGAGCGTAATAGAACAGAAATTACCTTTGCTGCTGTCGCGCACCTGTGCTTTTGAGAAGTCGCACTCTGGGGCATGCACGCGAACCAGTTCAAATACGGTGGTGGCGTAATCGTCTGCACCGCGACCAACTACTTTGATGGGGTAGTTATGGCAGGGAAATTCAATTTTAGGGGCTTCTTGGCTCATAATGCTGGCCTCGTTGAAAACTAAGCTTGGTATATGGTTATAAATGATACCAAATTCAAGTACCAGTCGCCTTTAGGCTAACCCGACAGGGTTAACCAAATAAGCGAGCAAAAAACAGTTTAATGGTGTCCAGCAAGCGACCAAAAAAGCCCGCTTCCTCAATGTCATTGAGAGCCACAAGCGGACGTTCTTCCAAAGTTTCGCCATCTAAGCTAATGGTCATGCTGCCAAGCACTTGGCCTTTGCTAATAGGGGCTTCAATCTGGTTGTCAGTTTTTAAACTTACTTCTAATTCGCCTTTAATGCCGCGTGGCAAGGTTAAAACTACGTTTTTTTCTAAACCCAATTCCACTTGGTCGGCTTGGCCCTTCCAAACCTTGGCTGTTTGTAGGCTTTCATTGGCGCTATAAACACTGCGAGTTTCAAAATAACGAAAACCATAAGCCAGCAGTTTTTGTGTTTCACGCGCACGCGCTTCTTCGCTGCGAGTGCCCATTACCACGGCAATTAAACGGGTGCCTTCGCGCTCGGCAGAGGCTGCCAAGCAAAAACCAGCTTCTTCGGTATGGCCAGTTTTCAAACCATCTACGGTTTTATCACGCCACAACAGCGTGTTGCGGTTAGGTTGGCGAATACCGTTATAGCTGTAGTATTTTTCAGCGTATAACGAATAGTAAGCAGGGTGATCATTAACAATGTGCCAAGAAAGTTTGGCTAAATCATGAGCCGTGCTGTAGTGGTTTTTAGATGGCCAGCCGGTGGCGTTTTCAAAGTTGGTGTTGGTCATGCCAAAGCGGGCTGCAAATTGATTCATCCAGCCCGCAAAGGCTTCTTCCGAGCCAGCAAAATACTCACCTACAGCCACCGAAGCATCGTTACCCGATTGAATGATAATGCCGCGCAGCAAGTCGATTATTGGTACTTCCGTGCCTTCGCGCACAAACATTTTAGAGCCGCCCATTTTCCAAGCTTTAACGCTGATAGGCACCAATTGGTTTTCAGAAACATTTCCCTGCACAACTTCATGCAATGCCACATAGCTGGTCATCATTTTGGTTAGGCTGGCAGGTGGTAAGCGTTTGTCGGCATTGTGCTGAACAATAATACGACCGCTAACTGCGTCCATTAAAATATAGGACGATGCATCTAGGTCGGGTGCCTTAGGAATGATAACGGCAGCGGACGCTGAGAAAGAGAAAAGTAACGAGCTAATTAAACTTAAAAAACGCATAACAGGTTTGCTTATTTATTTTGATGAATGAATTAAGGCGCGCATTGTAACACGCCTCACTATTCCTGCAGGATACGAATTAAGGACGAATCTCGTGCAGGGTGCAAACTAATAGAAATTTTACCGGCGCGGGGGTTATTTTGCTGGCTATAACGCAGACGGAAATTTTGGTCGATATCACGTACACAAAGGGTCATGCGCACAATAAGCCAGCGATAGTCGGATTTATCCGCAGTTTGAATCACTATTGATGCGTCTTTATCGACCACGGCTTGGCAGATTGGTGCCAAATCTTTTGCAATACTTAAATCGCGTTCACGCACCTTGATAACAGGTACATCAAAACTTGCCAATACGGCAGAATTATCTTCTTGCATTACAATGCTTGAACTGGCCACAGGAGCATTAGTGTGAGCGCTGATAGCGGCTTGATTAAACATGGGAGGCAAGGTGCGTTTAGGTTTATTATCTATGGCTGTTGGCTGTGGCTGGGTTTCGGCAGTTAATTTTTGCGCCGCTTGCTCTTCGGCTAATTCTTGACGGCGTAAACGTTCAAGCTCTTGGCGGTGCTTACGCTCCTCTTCGGCTTTGCGTCGCGCTTCTTGCGCTAGGCGTTTATCCTCTTCAGCTTTACGACGGTTTTCAGCCTCCACTTTGGCTTTTTCTACCGCCGCCAAGGCTTCCAATTGGCGCTGACGCTCAAGATCTTCTCGGCTAGGCTGCTGCGTTTCTAATGTTTTAGCCTGAGCTGGATCATACAGGCCATCGAGACGATCTTGTGCTTCTTCCAGCCCTGCCGTGAGCGCGGCAACATGATAAACCTTATCCAAATATTCATCGGCTAACTCATATTGCCTGTTATCCATAGCTTTATTGGCTAACGCCACATAGGCTTCCCCCCACTGATACACCAAAGGCACCACACGAAAATCGAAAGGGGCTTGTTGCCTAAATTGGTTAATATGCTCTAGCGCGTTGTTATTGGCAGGGCTAGACAGACGATTAGCACTGATGTCTTCTTTGATTGCACTAAGCAATTGTTCAAGAGAGGGAGCCGCTAAAGCTGGGCTTGCAAACCAAGACAAGCACCCAAATAACGAGGTAACGGTAAATAACTTCTTCATAAAATGGCTTCTTCTCATTGGCGTTTTGTGGTGAGATAACATCAATTTGATCATATGAATATTGAGATATTCCATGTTATTACGTTTTGGTTCCATTCTCTTTGCCGTTCCCGGCATTATTTTATTGGTGTTATATGGCATTGAGCTGTCTGCTGCAACTGAATGTCAACAAATGGGCTTATTCTATAACGCTATCACCGGAATATGCGAAGAAACTCAACCAGTCTTTAGCACTTTCTATTTGCGTCATACACTGCTCGTTAATTCCATGTTGCTGTTGGCTGTCGTTGGCACGGTTATGATGACTCTTGGCATGATCAAAAAACAGCGCTAACGCAGTGATGCCAACAGGGCGTTAAAACTTGATTTTAACGTTGTGCTGCAAGCAGGCGAAGTCAAAAGCTGCAAAAACTGACCACGAATACCTGGCATTGCCAGCAAATCAACGGCTAGGGTGTTAAACACTACTTGGCCTTGCGAATTAGCGGCAAGATTTTCTAAAAATAAGTGCAGCGCCTTGCCATGCAGGTCTTGCCAACAGCGGCTTTCTATCGCAGCCAACAACTCCACTTCTAAAGCCAATGGGTGTTGCAACACCTCATGCAAAAAACGCTGACGCAAGGCAAGGTTGGTACTGTGTGATAACGCCCGTACAAAAGCGGCCAAATCTTCCACTTGCCGCTCTTGTGTTCGATCTTGCTCAAACAGCGTAAAAATAACCTGCGATAAGGAAGCGCTGGGGTTTTGGTTTTCCAGAAAGCCAAACAGTGTGTTACGCACAATCAATGGTACTCGCTGCAAAGCACGAGCAAAATGCGCCGCATTCTGAGCTTCATCCAAGCGCACCACAAATTCGGCCAGCCCCTGCACGCCTAGGCTTTGCCAGTTTTCAAAACCACCATCGCCAGACAGATATTGCTGCACTCGCTGATAGTAGTCGGTGCTTGGCTGTTGCAGTTGTTTCAAAGCTAAGGCATGAAAATACGCCATGCGCATGGCATCTGGTTTGTAGGTAAAAGGTGCGTCTTTGGCGGCTTGCTCGGCATTCGCTAACTGTTCAACCACGGTGCGTAAAAAAGCATCGCGGGCACTGGCTTCAAGCTTGTTTTGTTCATCTAAAGGTAATTTTAAAAACCAAATTTGCTGCTGCGCTAACTGCTCTGGATGCCAAGCCAACACTGCCAGCCAGGCGTGCTTAAGGTATGGAGAAGGATAAGGGCTAAGTTGTGCTTCAAATGCAGCAAAAACCTCATTCGCCAGCAATTGCACTCGCCTACCCATATCAAATACTTGAAAGGTTAAGCCTTGTTGCTGAATTAATTCTCCAATAGTCACGTCATACCTCATGGTTTACTATGCAGGGCGAAGTTTATCAGTTTTCGAGAATAATCATGCCTTTTATCTTTGCCGCCTTTGCGGGTTTTATCATGGGTGCGGCCTTGGTGGCCTTAGTATTAAGCCGCAGATGGAAACAGCAGGTTGTGGAAGCAGAAAAGAACCTAGCTGAAATCGCTTCGTTCCATCAACAAGAGGTAGCTCAAAGCAAAGCCTTAAAGCAGCAGGTGGCAGAACTTAAATTCAAACTAACTCGCGCCGAAAACGATTTAAAACACTACCAACAGCAAGCTTAGGCCCACTTTCAACCAGCCAATAAAAATAACAATATGAATACGGAAGATACCTCTCGCATTAGCATTAGCGCCCATTACACCGGCTACGTTTGGTATAAAAATGGGCTGTCTAGCAGCCAGTTTGTTACCCCAATGGGGCGACTAGCCAACACCCTTATCGCGCCCATGAACCGGGTTATGAAAACGATTGCAGGCGCGCATATGGATACGTTCTTACTACAGCGTCATTTATTGTTGGATTTATTGCTAAAACGGTTAATTGAAGAGCAAGGGGTTGAACAGGTTGTTGAGCTGGCCTGTGGTTTGTCGCCACGTGGTTATCGCCTTAGCCAGCGCTACCCGCATATTAGCTATCTTGAAACCGACTTGCCCGGCATGGCCAAGCGCAAGGCTGAACTATTGCAAGGGCTAAACCGCCCTGCACGTCACGGGGTGCGTAGTTGCAATATTTTGGCAGAGCAAGGCGATGAATCGCTTACTACCTTGCTGGCACAGCTCGACCAGAAGAAGAAAACTGTTGTGCTAAGTGAAGGCTTGGTCAATTACTTTGAGCTTGCCACCATCCGCCGAGTTTGGGCGCGTTTGGCCACGGCTCTGCAGCCCTTTCCTGCCGGTTATTACCTAACCGATCTGTACCCCGATTTAATCGAGCATCCCAATTACAAGTACGTCAAGCTCACCTCAAAGTTAGTTGGCCGTTTAACAGGAGGCGACTGGCCACTGCACTATCGCAATGACCAAGCCATTCAAGAGGGGTTTTTACAAGATGGGTTTAGTGAGGTGAAAGTCGAAGACCCAGCCAACTACTACCAGCAACTTGGTTTGCCCAAGCTTAAGCAAGCAACCTTAGTGCGTATTATCCAAGCTAAGGCTTAAGGCTATTTAAAGGCGGCTATTTGCAAGGTCGCCACTTTTTTCTTTTGCATTTTGGCAAACAGACGCTTTTCTGCTTCTTGGCTGCTTTCTGCCAAATGTACGCCAATGGCAGCGCAGCCTAATACCAGCTCGTTAAATGGTTCCCAACTGCGTTGTTCCAGCTCAGATTTAATTCGTTCCATCAAAGACTGCGCCCCCGCCTCTGGGCAAATTGGCAGCACCAAGACGAACAGTGATTCGGTTAAGCGAAAAATTTCATCGCCAGCACGAGTAAGCTGATGCACTTCATCCACAAACAAGGGTAAAAACTGCGACATCACACGCGAACCATGAATGCTTTGCAGTTGCTCGTAATCTTCTATTTCAATTCCAATTAAACTCACTTGCTTGTGCATGGCATGGCTGCGCGCTTTTTCTCGTTCTAGCATGTTGTAAAAGTGGCGGTAGTTATAAGCCCCAGAAAAACGATCGGTTAAGGCCAAACGTTGTAATGACCAGCTTTTTACCAAAGTTAAATAAGCAAAACACCAAGACGATCCTAACAGCAGCGCATAGTTAGTGCTGATGCGCAGGGTGCTATAAAAGTCTTGGGTTAACCACATAATAACGACCACCACGGCCCAAACCAGCAAATTAATGACCGTTGCTTGTGCAATAGGTAATGCAAAAAAGCAAAATAATGGGAAGGCATACAAGTAATGAGCAACGTGATCTGGATAATGAGGCAGTTGATACAAAGCCAAAGCCGCTAACAAGCTAATCAGTGCATAGTTAATATGGCGATAGCTGTGCTGGTTGCGCTTTAAAAAGATAAAAAACGCGCTGAATAAAAAAATCGGGATGGCGATTGCGTTGCTCAATACCAGTGAGTACAAGCCCTGCAAATACTGGTCGTAAATCAACCCAGACACAGCAACTGCAGCCAGCAAATACACCACCACTTGCAACCTAGGCAGCAGTTCATCTTGGCCAATATCAATGCGCATGTAGCACTCCTTTTATACGAGCAAACAGCGAGGCAACATCGTCATTATTGGCTTGATAGGCCACTAACTGCATCACCAGTGAGCTGCTGAGTTTATCCAAAGCCGTGTGTTTGATAATTCCCTTTTGCAGGGCTTGCGCCTCATCTTCAGTGGTTTGCGGCATTAAAATTACAAAGTCGTTGCTATCTAGACGATAGCAAGAATCGTATGGGCGCAGGCCTTTACGCAGATTTTTACCAAGTTCTAACATTTGTATTTCAAACTCGCTTAAATCTTCTGCACGCCAAGCATCGGGTACGGCTATAACCCATAACAACAGCGGGCTACGCTGGCGGTCGGCACGGTTCATCTCAATCTCTAAATCGCTGGCCAGTTGGTTTTCGTTAAATACTTGGGTTACTGGGTCGGTATTAGAAATTTCAGAAAGCTGGCGGTTATTACGCTCGTTGATTAGGGCGTAAACAAAGGAAAAGGTAAAACAAGAAACATAGGTAAACAGAATTTGTGAGCGTTGCTCTATGCCAAACTGCTGCAATACCACCAGCACCAACACCAACGAATACAGCACCAAAACCGTGCTGGCCCAACGAAATGGGATTAAAAAGAAGGTGTAAAGCGGCACAAAATACACCCAGTGCGCCACCTGTGTGCTCTGCTGCATGCCAAATAGGGTAAAAAACCACAACAAGCCAACCAACAACCACTCTGGCACCGGAGAGGGGCGTTTTTTATTGCGCGTCCAAAGTAGATAGCCAGCATAAAACAGCAGCCCCAATGCAAAACCAGCGGAAACCGCAGCAAAATGAAAGTTCAGCTCTAATAAATCCAACGCCGAAATAGTGAATAGCCCCAGCGCGGCCAACAGGCAGTAAATAATTTTCACCTGCGACACTACCAGCGTGTAAAAGTGCGTTTTTTCCATAAAAAGAGCGCTCAACTATCAAGAGTTATCGTTATTTTTGTAGTGTATACTAGCGCACATTTATTACACCCCGCTATTTTCATTGCATAGGTGACACCAATGGATGTAAATCAATACATGACCCAATTAGGCCAAGCTGCCCGCTTAGCCTCTCGTGCTACGGCTCGTGCCAGTACCCAAGCTAAAAATAACGCACTACTTGCCATTGCCCGCATTATTAGCGAACAGCGCGAAGCCATTAAAGCAGCGAATCAATTAGACATGCAGCGCGGCCAACAAAATGGCCTAGATGCCGCTTTGCTCGACCGCTTAGAGCTTACCGATGATCGCATCAACACCATGATTGAGGGGCTAGAACAAGTCGCTGCCCTACCCGACCCAGTAGGCGAAATTACCGATTTAAAATACCGTCCTAGTGGCATTCAAGTAGGCAAAATGCGGGTACCGCTAGGGGTAATTGGCATTATTTATGAAAGCCGCCCAAACGTTACCATTGAAGCCGCCAGCCTGTGTTTAAAGTCGGGCAATGCCGCCATTTTACGCGGTGGCTCTGAAGCCATTGAAGCCAACCGTTTGCTGGCAAGTTTTATTGCCCAAGGCTTAAAGCAAGCTGGCCTACCTGAAACCGCTGTGCAAGTGGTTGAAACCACCGACCGCGCCGCCGTTGGCGCGCTTATTACCATGCCAGACTACGTTGACGTTATTGTCCCTCGTGGTGGCAAAGGCTTAATTGAACGCATCAGCGGTGAAGCCAAAGTGCCCGTTATTAAGCACCTAGACGGCATTTGCCACGTTTATGTGGACGCACAGGCCGACAAAACAAAGGCGATTAATATCTGCCTAAACGCCAAAACTCACCGTTACGGCACCTGCAATACCATGGAAACCTTATTGGTGCATCAAGCAGTAGCGGCTGAATTACTGCCCGAACTGGCCGAAGCCTATGCCACGCACGGCGTAGAACTGCGTGGCTGCGAAAAAACTCGCGCAATTTTGCACGACGCCAAAGCCGCCACCGAAACCGACTGGCAAACCGAATATTTGGCTCCTATTTTGTCTATAAAAGTAGTAGCCAGCGCCGACGAAGCCATTAACCACATCAACACTTACAGCTCGCAACACACCGACAGCATAGTGACTGAAAACTACACGTTGGCGCGTCGCTTTTTAACCGAAGTGGATTCCAGCTCGGTAATGATTAACGCCTCGACACGCTTTGCCGATGGCTTTGAATACGGCCTTGGCGCTGAAATTGGTATTTCCACCGATAAAATTCATGCCCGTGGCCCAGTTGGCCTAGACGGCCTCACCTCACAAAAATACGTTGTCTTTGGTAATGGCGAAGTCCGCAAATAACCATTGGGCCATTTTGGGTGGCACCTTTGACCCAGTGCATATTGGGCATTTGCGCATTGCTATCCAACTGCGCGAAGTGGGTTTTACTAAGGTGCTGCTCGTTCCTAACCACCTGCCAGCGCATCGCCCACAACCCATAGCCAAAGCGGCCACTCGCCTTGCTATGCTGCAGCTTGCTTGCCAAGACCTAGCCGGCATAGAGGTTAACCATATTGAGCTTGAGCGCACTGAGCCAAGCTACAGCAGTGTTACTATTGCCAAGCTTAAGCAGCAGTATCCACAGAGTTCTTTCACCTGGGTACTAGGCCAAGATGCGTGGCAAGGCTTTGAACACTGGCACCAACCATTAAGCCTGCTAGAACAAGCCAACCTATTGGTCATCAATCGCCCAGGCCAAACTCAGACCAGCGCTTGGCAAGCACAGCAACTGGCTGAACGCCAAGCCAGTGTTGCCGAGCTATTAAGCAGCAAGCAAGGTAAAATCTCATTTTTACACTGGCCAGCACTCGATATTTCGGCATCAAGCTTGCGTAAGGCCCTAGCCCAAGGCGACAATATCCGCTTTCTCACGCCAGATAGCGTGTTAGAGTACATTCAACAACACCAACTTTACCGGTAATCAATGCAAACTGAACAACTCAAGACTCTCGTAGTCGACGCCCTTGAAGATATCAAGGCTCAAAATATCACCGTGCTAGACGTGCGCGGCCGCTCTTCCGTCACCGACTGGATGGTTATCGCCACAGGTACATCCAGCCGCCACGTTAATGCTGTTGCCGGCAACGTTGAAGAAAAAGCCAAAGCCGCTGGTCTGCAACCACTGGGTGTAGAAGGCCGAGGTGGCTCAGATTGGGTGCTGATCGACCTGATCGACGTAGTGGTTCACGTTATGACGGAGCAAGCCCGTCACTTCTACGACCTAGAACGCTTGTGGGGCGAACCCAGCGCCCAAACCAGTAACACAGCCGATGCAGGCCAAGCAGACGCATGAAGCTGCGAATGTTAGCCGTTGGCCACAAAATGCCAGCCTGGGTAGAGCAAGGTTTTAACGAATACGCCAAGCGCCTACCCAATGACTGCACCTTAGAGTTGGTGGAAATCCAACCTGGTCATCGCGCTAAAAACACTTCCAAAGAAAAAGCCATGCAGCAAGAAGCCGAAGCCTTGCGCAAGGCACTGCGCCCGCAAGAGCATGTGGTGGCCTTAGAGGTATTAGGCAAAGCTTGGAGCACCGAACAACTGGCCGAAAATCTAAGCCATTGGCGCATGCAGGGCGGCGATGTGGCGCTCTTGATTGGCGGCCCCGACGGCATGACCGATGACCTGTTAGCCTTAGCCAAACAGCGTTGGTCGTTATCGCCACTGACGCTACCCCACCCTCTGGTCAGAATTGTTCTTGCCGAGCAGCTTTACCGCGCTTGGAGCATTCTGCAAGGCCACCCATACCATAAGTGAGCTATGGCATGAGAGCACCCGCCTTCCGCGATCATAAAAACGAAAAGCGCATTTTTTTCTCTCGCAGCATTTTTATGGGGTTAGTGATGCTGCTGATGTTTATAGGTTTGGCTTGGCGCATGGCCTATTTGCAAATTACCCTACACGAGAAATATCACAACCTGTCTGAAAACAACCGCCTGCAATTGCGCCCAATAACGCCTAATCGTGGCCTTATTTACGATCGCAACGGAGTGTTGTTAGCCGAAAACATTCCCTCTTACAGCCTCACTCTTACGCCAGAGCGGGTGCGCAATATCGACAAAACATTGGCTTTTTTAGATGGCCTGATTGGTCTGAACGAGCGCAGCCAAGAACAGATTGAACAGCACTTAAAGCAACGTCGCCGCCCTTTTGAACCCATTGTTCTACGCCACCGTTTAAATGAAGACGAAATTGCCAAGGTGATGGTGAACCGAGCATTTTTACCCGGCATTGATATTGAAGCTCAACTGATTCGACATTATCCGCTGGGTAAAACCTTTGCCCATTCACTGGGCTACGTTGGCCGCATCAACCAACAAGAGCAGGCTCAATTAGACACCGACCCAGAGAGCAAAAGACAGTACAGCGGCACCCATTACATTGGCAAACTAGGGCTAGAAAAACGCTACGAAAAAGAGCTGCATGGCGAGGTAGGCCATGAGCGTGTAGAAACCAATGCGCGTGGTCGAGTGCTACGTGTGGTTGATCGCATTCCGCCTAAGCCCGGCCAAGATTTAACCCTGCATCTAGACAGCCGCTTACAACTGCTGGCGGAAAAAGAAATGAAGCACCTACGCGGAGCCGTCGTAGCAATAGATGTAGAAAGTGGCGGTATAGTTGCCTACTACAGCAATCCAAGCTTTGATCCAAACTTATTTGTTACTGGTATTTCGTTTAAAGACTTCAGCGCCTTGCGTGATGACATCGATTTGCCACTTTACGACCGCGCCGTGCGCGGCCAATATCCACCGGCATCCACCATCAAGCCTTTTATGGGGTTAGCTGTGCTTAATTCTGGCAGCACCAGTTGGAGCGAAACCGTACGCGACTATGGCCGCTTTCAACTGCCCAACGACGAACGTATTTACCGCGATTGGAAGCGTGGTGGTCACGGCATAGTCAACCTAGAACGCGCCATTGTCGAATCTTGTGATATTTACTTTTACGAAATGGCTGTGCGTGCGGGTATTGATAATATTTCACCGTTTTTGGCGCAGTTTGGCTTTGGCCAAGACACCACCTACGACGTCATCAATGCGCTGTCTGGCATTCTTCCCGATCGAGAATGGAAACGCAGCCGCTATCGCAGTTTTTGGTTTGCTGGCGACACAGTAAATATGGGGATTGGCCAAGGTTTTTCGCTGGTTACGCCAATGCAGTTGGCCACCGCCACCTCAGTGTTGGCGAATAAAGGCCGCTGGAATACTCCGCATCTGGTTAGCGCCATCAACGATATACCAGTTAGTATTCCAGAGGCTCCCTTTCCTGATATTGAGCTGAAAAACCCGAACGACTGGCAACGCATGAACCAGGCCATGAGCAAAGTGGTTAGTGATGTGCACGGTACCGCTCATAAATTAAGTTATAAGCAACCCTTCACCATTGCCGGGAAAACAGGCACCGCGCAGGTGGTTGGCATCAGTCAAGATGGCAAGTATGACTCAGAGGCACTCAAAGAGCGCCAGCGTGACCACGCCCTATTTATTGCTTATGCACCTGCCGAAAAACCCAAAATTGCGCTGGCGGTCATCATCGAAAACGGTGAATCGGCCTCGCGTACGGCCGGCCCGATTGCGCAAAGCATCATCAATCAATATTTGGGAGACTCGCAAGGATAATGCCCAGCCAAGATTTCAGTCGTTCGCTCTCACAGGGTGGTCAAAGTAGCTTTGGTCGCAGTAAGGCGCTCTTTGCTCGCATTCACTTAGATCTACCTTTGCTGCTGCTGTTGCTGTGCCTGGCCTGCGTTGGACTATTTGTGCTTTACAGTGGCAGCGGCCGTGATCCCGATATGCTTAGCCGCCAACTTATTCACTTTGCCATTGGCTTTACCGCGCTCTTTGTTACGGCCCAAATACCGCCACGCTTTTACAGCATCGCCACACCTTGGGTTTATCTTGCCAGCCTGCTTGGGTTAATTGGCGTGTTGCTCTTTGGCGTGGGAGCCAAAGGCGCGCAACGATGGCTGGCGCTGCCCGGCTTGCCACGCTTTCAACCGGCTGAAATTATGAAAATTGCGCTACCACTGATGATGGCTTGGTATATGTCGACTCAGCCTTTGCCTCCTAGGCTAAAAAGCATCTTGGTTTCGATATTGATTATTGTGGTGCCAACGCTATTAATTTTAAAACAGCCTGATCTAGGCACAGCGCTCTTGGTAGCTTCCGTTGGCTTTTTTGTCATTTTTTTCTCTGGCATGTCTTGGCGTTTAATTATCTCCATGATTACCTTGGTATCTGCACTCGCGCCCATCATGTGGTTTTATGTGATGCATGATTATCAAAAGCAGCGTGTACTTACATTTTTAAATCCAGAAAGCGACCCGCTTGGCTCTGGTTGGAATATTATTCAATCGAAAATCGCCATTGGTTCTGGAGGCATCCAAGGCAAAGGCTGGCTGCTTGGCACGCAATCGCATTTAGAATTTTTACCTGAAAGCCATACCGACTTTATTATTGCAGTATTGGCCGAAGAGCTGGGCTTTGTCGGAGTGCTGTTGCTGCTGACGCTTTACGCTTTAATTATTATGCGTTGCTTGTACTTAGCCAATCTTGGTAAAACGTTATTCAGTCGTTTGGTAGCTGGAAGCTTGGCGATGATGTTCTTTATTTATATTTTCGTAAACATGGGTATGGTCAGTGGCATCCTGCCTGTAGTTGGCGTACCTTTGCCGTTAATTAGCTATGGCGGCACCTCCGTCATTAGTTTGCTTACCGCCTTCGGAATTTTAATGTCGATGAGCACCCACAAATAAACAGGAATCTTTATGATAAAAAAATGGAAACAACTTACCTTAAGCGCCTTAATCGTACTGCACACAGGCTGGGCGGCGGCGGCCTACGACAGCCATCCTAAAGCCGAAGCCTTTATTGCCGAAGCCAGCAAAGAATATAACTTGCCACCAGAGTACATACGCCAATGGCTGGGCAAAGCCGAAAAGCTCGACTCCGTTTTAGAAGCCATTGCTCGCCCCGCAGAGAAAACCTTAGAGTGGCGCGAGTATCAAGATATTTTCTTAACCAAGGCGCGCATCCAAGCAGGCAAAGAGTTCATTAAGAAGCACGAGCCATTACTGCTTGAAGCCGAACAAAAATTTGCCGTAGACCGCTATGTTATTGCCGCCATTATTGGCGTTGAAACCTTTTATGGCACCCGCCAAGGTGCATACCGCGTGCTCGATTCGCTGTCCACTCTGGCCTTTGACTACCCCGAACGCCCACTGTTTTGGCGCGAATTAAAAGCCTTTTTTGCTTTAACCCAAGCCGAACACGTTGACCCTAACACAGTTAAAGGCTCTTATGCTGGGGCAATGGGATACGGCCAATTTATTCCTTCTAGCTATTTACATTACGCAGTAGACGGCGATGGCGATGGCCACCGTGATCTTTGGAATAACCCCAAAGACGCTATATTTAGCGTTGCCAATTACTTTAATAAACACGGTTGGCGTATGGGTGAGGGCGTAGTGCAACGCGCCAGCGTTAAGGGTACAGGCTATGAAAAAGCCGTAAACGACAGCCTAAAACCACAATGGACAGTTGGCCAACTGCAAGCAATGGGGGTAAGCAGTAGCCCCAAACTCAATGCCAATCAACCCGCCAGCCTAGTGAAGTTAATTGGCAAGCAAGGCGATGAGTTCTGGCTGGCACAATACAATTACTATGTTATTACTCGTTACAACCACAGCCGCTTATACGCTATGGCGGTGTACCAACTGAGTGAGGCACTGCATTGAGAATTGTTTTTTTAATTGGCTTCAGTTTGGTTTTAACAGCTTGCTCGCTTACTCCCTCGCGTTATGCGCACAAGCAAGATTTCACTCCTGAAGCTAAAGACATCAGCACTCTGGCTGAACCCATTCCCAAAGAAGAGCCGCGTAGCGTGCTGGGCAATCCGGCCAGCTATAAGGTGCTTGGTAAGGAATACCATGTTTTAAAAACGGCAGAAGGCT
>JBASZG010000184.1:0-1561 GCA_049277875.1 Venatoribacter sp. | reverse complement strand
CGGCCAAGATGCCAGCGCTGTTGCATATTAGCCAAATGCAGATTGCCAAATAGCTCAAACACGCCTGTATCTTGGGCTAAATAGGCGTTGTTGTCGGGGTGGTTGCGCTGAAAATCTTCAATGTTTTTGCGCTGCTTGCTTAGTTGCACACGTCCGGAAATCTCGTCTATGCCGCCAGTAAACTGCGCAGAATAGCGGTAAAAATCGGCATTATGTAAGGCTTCCTTATGATAAAGATTTTGGCTGTCAAAGGCGGGGCTGGGCACGGGGTATTTATAATTGTTCGCGCTTTGTTGATGTTCTAACTGCAAGCCAAAGCGTTTACCCAAAGGCTGAACCAAGCTTGCGGTGTAGGTTTGGTAAGAACCTGCTTTTAAGCGCAACTGCGTATCGTGGCTTTGGCGCGTAATAATATTGATGGTGCCGCCAATAGCGTTGTTGGCTTCTGAACCTGAATAGCTGTCTTGAATAATTTCGATGCTTTCAATTTGGTTAAGCGATATTTGGTTTAAATCGTAGCCGCCATACTGGGCGTTGGCGCTGCCTATGCCATTAACCAGTACCTTGGTTTGTTGGCTGCTGGCACCACGAATAGAAATAAGGGCAGGGTTGCCAAGGCCGCTTAATTGCTGCACTTGTACGCCATTTACCTGGCTTAAAAAATCGGCCAAAGAGGTAAATTGGCTTTCAATTTCTTGGCGAGAAAATACTTGATAGTTAGCGGTATTTTGCGCAGAAACCGACTGCCCTTGAATGGTTATGTTTTCCAGTTGCGCATCGCTCGCCCACAGCCAAGCCGTGTAGCTTATGGATAACAACAAGGTAAAAAAATAACGCATCAGCCTACCCGCAGATTGGAGAGGTGGGCCATAACAAGAAGGGGGGATGAAAAGGAAGTCACCACCCAGCCGCCCACCGCAACATTGGTTTATGGTTAGGCCGGTCTCCGGGCTTGTTGCTTGTTTAGCTTGGGGCTTGGCGCCTAGGGCTTGGCGCTTGGCTCTCGGCGTAAACTATCTAAGCGCCTTCCCATAATTTTAAATTACAGTGGCACAGTGCTTAGACTTAGCTAACTTACCGTTGCGGGGGCAGCGTTGGCTTTACACCAAACTTCCCGTTTAACCCTAAGGCGAAAGCGTTAGGGAACCTAAGTGCGCGCAGGGTATATCTAGGGGCTTGGCAGGTCAAGGTTTCTGGCAGGTTGGGTATTAAAGGTAGCGTAAAGTTGTTGAGTGATGGGCATTGGGTGGCCAATGGCTTGGGCTTGTTCAAGCAAAAAGCCCGAAATATAGGCCAATTCGGTAGGGCGATTGGCCAGAATATCTTGCAGTGTCGAAGAGGTATTGGCTGCGGTTTTGGTTGCCACGTCTTCAACAAGCTGGGTTAGGTCTTGGGGTAAGTGCCAGCCCAGTTTGTGGTATAGCTCGGCTACTTCTTGGCTAAGCGCCACTAGCTTTTGCCGATATGGCGGGTTGGTCACTAGCTCGCCGTTTTTGCAGCGATAAAAGCCCGTCAGTGGGTTGATAACGGCATTAACAGCAAGCTTGCCTAAAATGGCCTG
>JBASZG010000183.1:0-9019 GCA_049277875.1 Venatoribacter sp. | reverse complement strand
CCAAGTAGGTCGTCGGCGGTAAATTCGCCCGTAATCTCGTTCAGAGCATTTTGTGCCATGCGCAAATCTTCAGCTAATAACTCACCTGCACCCATACCTTCTAATTGGGCGCGGCCATTATCCAAGGCTTGTTGAGCGCGGTTAAGCGCATCAATATGGCGGCGGCGGGCTAAAAAGCCGCCTTCGCTGGCAGCATCAAAACCCATAACCTGTTTTAAGTGGTTGCGTAGGGTTTCCACACCTTGTCCATACTTTGCTGACAGGTTAATCACAGGCAAATTATTGTGAGTAAAAATACCAACGGCTTCTGTGGATAAGTCGGCTTTATTACGAATAACTGTTAAGCGACCACTGCTTAAAAGCTCGCTTAATTGGTGGCCTAAACCTTGCTCGTCGTACAGGGCATGAAGCAGTTGTTCGGGGTCGGTTTCGTTGCTAGTAGAGTCAATCATTAGCAACATACGATCGGCCTGTTTGATTTCTTGCCAAGCGCGTTGAATGCCTATGCGTTCTACTTCATCGGGTGCATCGCGCAGCCCAGCGGTGTCGATAATATGCAGTGGCATACCATCAATATGAATATGTTCTTTTAATACATCGCGCGTGGTGCCTGCAATGTCGGTTACTATCGCGCGATCAATGCCAGCCAACGCATTTAACAAAGACGACTTGCCCGCGTTAGGGCGGCCGATGATTACCACGTTCATACCTTCACGCAGTAAAGCACCTTGGTTGGCTTCTTTTAGTACGGCTTTTAGCTCGTGGTCTATATCATCGACCATAGCCGCAACCTTGCCGTCGGAAAGAAAATCAATTTCTTCTTCAGGAAAATCAATCGCTGCTTCGACATAAATACGGGTGTGGATAAGTTTGTGCAAAAGTTCTTGAATACGCTTGGAAAACTCACCCTGTAAAGAACGTAATGCACAGCGTGCTGCTTGTTCAGAGGCCGAATCAATTAGGTCGGCAATAGCCTCAGCTTGAGCTAAATCGAGCTTATCATTTAAGAAAGCACGTTCCGAAAATTCACCGGGGCGAGCTAAACGACAACCCAAAGCAATGCATTCTTTTAATAGCAAATCCAGTACCACAGGGCCGCCATGCCCTTGAAGCTCGAATACGTCTTCACCAGTAAAAGAATTAGGGTTAGGGAAATACAGCGCAATACCTTCGTCTAGCACCGTTCCGTCTTGTGCGGTAAAAGGCCCGTAATGGGCATAACGTGGTTTAGGCTCAAAGCCTAAAAACGCTTTAGCGGCAGTAAGTGCCAGCTTACCCGACACACGCACAATGCCTACACCACCACGACCGGGCGCGGTAGCAATAGCACAAATGGAATCTTGGTGGATTTGCATGGCGGGCTCATCGCTAGGCGCCAGGCGCTAAGCGCCCAGCTCCAAGCCAAAAGTTAAGAGTTTTCTATCTGCTTGGTAATAATGTACTGCTGAGTCATCGTCAGTACGTTGTTTACTACCCAGTACAGCACTACGCCTGAGGGGAACCATAAAAAGAATACGGTAAAAATAACAGGCATAAATTGCATGACACGCGCTTGCATTGGGTCGGGTGGGGTAGGGTTGAGCTTCATTTGGAAGAACATCGAGGCACCCATAATCAAGGGCAGGATGAAATAAGGATCCATCACTGACATGTCTTTAATCCACAGGATAAAAGGCGCTTGACGTAGTTCTACCGATTCCATCAACACCCAATACAAAGCAATAAACACAGGCATTTGAATTAAGATAGGTAAGCAGCCACCCAGAGGATTAATTTTTTCCTCTTTGTAGAGCTTCATCATTTCTTGGCCAAGTTTTTCGCGGTTGTCGCCGTATTGCTCTTTAATAGCGTTCATTTTGGGTGCTACTTTGCGCATATTCGCCATTGAGCGATAGCTCATAGCCGAAGGCTTAAAGAACAGCAGCTTAATGGAAATTGTCAGTAGAATAATCGCTACCCCCCAATTGCCCACTAGACTATGGAAGAAGGTAAGCAACCAGAATAAAGGCTGAGCAATCCACCATAACCAGCCGTAATCCACAGTTAGTTCTAAGTGCGGAGCCACTTCTTCTAATCTTTTTTGAATTTTAGGGCCAACGTATAAGTTAGCACCCACTTCTTGGCTGGCACCCGCAGCTACTACCATTGGTGCGCTGTAAAAACCAAAAAGATTGTTGCCGTTAAAAACCCGACCATTATAGGTGTATTGCTGTTCTTGATCTTGTGGCACCCAAGCAGACAAGAAGTAATGCTGCAACATGGCCGCCCAGCCACCTGTTTCTACCGTTTTATAGCCTTTTTCTAAATCGCCAAATTTAACCTTTTCATAACGGTTGTCTTTGGTGGTTAAGGCTGCACCTAAGTAAGCCGCCATGCCCATTTGGCTACCAGCAGATGGATCTTTGGAATTATCACGCTTTAGCTGAGCGTAAAACACGCCTTGCCAAGGTTCTGTAGAGGTGTTTTGAATTTTGTAATTCACACCAATTAGATAATCACCACGTTTAAAGGTGAATTCTTTTTCAACCTGAGTTTTAGCATCGGCCGCTTTTAATACAACTTTTAACTCGTCTTGGCCCTGAGCTAAAACAAAGTTGGATTTTTCTGCCGTAAATAATGCCGCTCCGGCCTTATCTAAACCATCACGGCCTACTAAACCACTTTGCGCTGTGTATAAACGCTCAGAACTGCTATCCATTAAAGAGAAAGGAACCTGAGGTTGATCAATTGAGGCAGGATAAGCAGGCAATTTCACCGCCACCACTTCACCGCCGCGCAGGTTGATGGTAACCACTAAAGTATCAGTAATAACTTGAATCAAATTCGTGTTATCAGCCTTGGCTTCAACCGCGTGAACAGCTAATGGATTGTTGGGGTTTGGTGCCTCAGCTTGGGCTTGATGAGCATCGCTGGTATCTGGAACATCCAGCGCGGCTTCTTCTGAAATAGTGGCAATTGCTGCTGTTTCAGGTTTTTGTCCATAATCACCATTGTAAGCAAGGATTAAAAAATACGAACTAATGGCTAAACCAAGAATAATAATTGTACGGCGGATATCCATGATTAGGGTTTCCGATGGCAACAGTGAGTGGAATGCGGTAAATCAGGTACAGGATCGTAGCCTGATGCGCCCCAAGGGTGGCACCTTAACAGTCTTTTAGTTGCTAACCAACCGCCACGAGCTGCACCATAGCGACGAATGGCTTCTTCAGCATAGGAAGAACAAGTGGGGTAATAACGACAACGACTAGGAAGGAGGGGGCTTATCGCTGTGCGATAGAAAGCTATGGGCAACAACAATACCTTAGCGCTGAGAGACACGCTTTTCGTTGCGTCTGCCGTTTGCTTGTCGGTCATTGTTTGGGCGTTTTAGCTTAAACCAAAGAGCATCAATCATAGTGCGAATTTCAGCGTTGGTTAGGGTCGTTAAACCTGAACGACCCAGCACCACAAAATCGTAGGCTGGTAGCCTTGCTTGATGTTGGCGAAAAGATTCACGCACAATGCGTTTCACTCGGTTTCGTTCAACAGCTAACTTGATTTGTTTCTTTGCCAAAACAAAACCAACACGAGCTTGATTTTGTTCATTCGCACACGCCAGCAACAAAAGCTGTGGCGTACTGCTGCGCCATTGAGTGTTATCAAAAACTCTTTTGAACTCAGCCGGCTTTAATAAACGCGAGGCACGAGTAAAAGAGGCTTCAGACACTTGGCGCGAGCAGATGATTAAACGTTAACTAAAACGTGACGGCCTTTAGCACGACGACGTGACAATACTTGACGACCATTTTTGGTAGCCATGCGAGCACGGAAGCCGTGAGTACGGTTGCGTTTTAACACGCTTGGTTGGAATGTACGTTTCATAATGAACTTCCAAAGAGTAGTGAATGGGTAAATTTAAAGGGCGGCAATTGTACGAGAACAAAATAACTTAAGCAATCCCCTAAAAAATTTTTGCGTTGGCGCGGTTATTACTACCAAAACAATAAGATTATTTATAAATAAATATAAATATTTAGTAGTAGTTGTAGTAATAGGTACCTATGAAATCTGTGTGTAAGTTTAAAAAAAGTATATAAATCAATTAGTTAAAACAATGATAAGATTGTTCATTAACCCCCTAGTAAGTTTGGGAAAATCGTTGGATTAAGCGGTACAAAAACTGGATAACCTTAGGTGTTTTAATTTTATACAGTTTTCATCAACCTAATGTTCAGCTCTTATAAGCAGCTTAATCACAAAGTTATCCACAGAAAAATTTTAATCTTAAACAAAAGTGTTGGTTTGAGGTGTGGATAACTTCCACTGTCTCGGTTAAAATGCTCGGCTCTTTATATGCAAACGACGGTAAACACATTGGCGTTATCATCTTTATGGCAATCTTGCTTGGAACGGCTTCAGGCCGAAATCCCAGATCAGCAATATAGCTCTTGGATTCGTCCTATTCAGTTAGAAGATAGCGCTAACGCCATAGTGCTGCGCGTGCACAATCGCTTTGTTAGAGATTGGGTACGCGATCGCTACCTTTCTCGCATGGTTGAAATACTTTCAGAACTCAACCAAGGCAAAAAAGTAGAGGTAGAGTTAATCTACGATTCTTCTATGCCATTAAAGCCCAGCAAACCAGAGGTTGCCTTGGTAAAACCTCTGGTGGCCAACCAACCAGCACGAACCGATACAAATGCAGAAATCATAGAATTACCTAAGCGCCCTAAAAAGGAAGTGCAGGTAAGTGGTAGTGTAAAACACGAAAGTGGCCTTAATTCTGAATTTACCTTCAAAACCTTTGTGGAAGGTAAGTCAAACCAACTGGCCGCAGCGGCAGCTAAGCAAGTTTCAGAAAACGCCGGTGGCTCTTACAACCCGCTTTTTATTTATGGTGGTGTGGGTTTAGGGAAAACCCATCTAATGCATGCGGTAGGTAATGAGCTTTTAAACAAAAATCCGAATGCCAAAATTTTGTATGTGCATTCAGAGCGTTTTGTTGCCGACATGATCAAAGCCATTCAGTTAAAGGCACTAACAGAATTTAAACGTTTTTATCGTAATCTTGATGCGTTATTGATTGACGACATTCAATTTTTTGCCGGCAAAGACAGCTCACAAGAAGAGTTTTTCCACACCTTCAATGCCTTGCTTGAAGGTAATAAGCAAATGATTCTTACTTGTGATCGCTATCCTAAAGAAATTGCTGGCCTTGAAGACCGCTTAAAATCACGCTTTGGTTGGGGGCTTACAGTAATAGTAGAGCCACCAGAACTAGAAACTCGCGTGGCGATTTTGAAAAAGAAAGCCGAAGAAATGAAAATTAAGCTTTCTGACGATTCTGCTTTATTTATTGGCCAAAAAATTCGCTCAAACGTGCGTGAACTAGAAGGTGCTCTAAAAAGGGTGCTGGCTAACGCCAAGTTCACAGGCAGCGAAATTAACATTCCTTTTATCAAAGAATCGTTAAAAGATTTAATTGCACTTCAAGATAAACAAGTCAGTATTGAAAATATTCAGCGTTCGGTTGCAGAGTATTACAAAATTAAGATGGCTGATTTATTATCACAGCGCCGTACACGTTCTATCGCAAGACCTCGCCAAGTGGCCATGGCTTTAAGCAAAGAGTTAACCAACCATAGCTTGCCAGAAATAGGTGATGCCTTTGGTGGGCGCGATCACACAACTGTGTTGCACGCATGTCGAAAAATTAAAGAATTACAGGAAACCAGCGCGGATGTAAGTGAAGACTATAAAAACTTATTGCGCTCATTAACCACCTAGCAGAACAAAACCAACAGGAATTAAAAACCGCTATGAAATTTACTATCTCTAGGGAATCGCTTTTACGCCCTCTGCAATTTGTGGCTGGTGTTGTTGAAAAACGCCATACCTTGGCGGTTTTATCCAATATTTTATTAGAGCTGGAAGAGCAAGAATTGACCCTAACCAGTACCGACTTAGAAGTAGAATTGGTTGCACGTGTTAATGTAGAAGAAACCGAAGCCGAAGGGCGTATTACTGTGCCAGGCAAAAAACTATTGGATATTTGCCGTTCTTTGCCCGACGGTTCTTTAATTGAAATTGCCGTCGACGAACAAAAAGTAAAAATTACTTCAGGTCGTTCTCGTTTTACTCTTTCTTCTTTGCCTGCCACCGATTTTCCTAATACCGAAGAATTGGTGGAGCCAAAAACGTTCAGCTTAAACCAAACCGATTTGCGTAAAGCCATTGATAGCACAGCCTTTGCCATGGCTCAGCAAGACGTTCGTTATTATTTAAATGGCATGTTGTTTGAAGTGGATAGCAAAAGCTTGCGCACCGTTTCAACCGACGGCCACCGTCTGGCCACCTTCGTTACTGCCATTTCAGGGCTAGACCAAAGCCAGCAAATTATTGTGCCGCGTAAAGGTGTACTAGAACTGGCAAAACTTTTAACCGATGCCGAAGCCACTGTGACCTTAGAATTGGGCGGCAACCATATTCGCGCTCATTTAGATAACTTTACTTTCACCTCTAAATTAGTAGACGGCAAATTTCCCGATTACACCCGCGTTATCCCTCGCAATGGTGAAAACGTTGTTTTAGCCGACCGAACAGAATTGCGCCAAGTATTTAGCCGCATTGCCATTTTATCTAACGAAAAATATCGCGGTGTACGCCTGTTGCTTGAAAACAACACCCTAAAAGCTGTGGCTAATAACCCAGAGCAAGAAGAAGCCGAAGAGGTTGTATCAGTTGAATACAACGGCGCGCCATTGGAAATGGGTTTCAATATTTCTTATCTGCAAGATGTATTGGGCGTATTAAACTCGCACTTGGTTAAAATCATTTTATCCGACGCTAACAGCAGCGCCTTACTTGAAGAGTCTGAATCAAGCGATGCGCGCTACGTTGTTATGCCTATGCGTTTGTAATTTAGTTTATGCCAATTCGGCACATCAAAATCAGCGGCGTGCGAAATTTGCAGCCGCTGGACATTGAAGTTAACCCCTACGTTAATTTTATCTATGGCGCTAATGGTTCGGGTAAAACCAGCCTGTTAGAAGCCATTGCTTTAATGGCAACAGGCCGTTCTTTTCGCACCCATCATTTTAAATACGTTATGCAGCACGATGCCGACCGCATTGAAATGCTGTTTGATTTAGAAGACGCCAATCTAGGCAATGGTCAACTTGATAGCCTTAGACTAAAAACAGGCGACTACTTATTAAAATTCAATGGTTCAGTTTTAACGGCTCAATCTGATGCTGCGTTACGTTTGCCTGTGCAAATTATTGATCCAACCACTTTTAAGCTTTTATCTGGTTCACCTGAAGAACGCCGCCAGCTAATAGATTGGGGTGTGTTTCACGTGGAACACGAATTTATCAACGAGTGGAAAGTATTTAAGCAGCAGCTAAAACAGCGTAACTCCATTCTTAAACAAAATGAAAAAGAATGGCTGCCAATTTGGAATCAAGGTTTTATTGAAAGCGCGCTGAAAATTGATAGCAGACGAAAAAAATACCTGGAACAGTTTAAGTGGTTTTTTAACGACGCGTTAAACAAATTGGCGCCCGAAATTTCCATTGAAATGTCGTATTACCCAGGCTGGGATCGTGACAGCGACTTAGCAGAAATTTTAGCCAAGCAAGAAGAACGTGATTTTGTTTTGGGTTATACCCAAGCAGGCCCACATCGTGCCGAGTTGCGTTTTAAAATAGACAAACAACCTGCGGTTGAAATTTTAAGCCGTGGGCAGCAAAAAGCCGTAGTTGCTGCTTTGAAAATTGCGCAGGGCGGATTGTTCCAAGAATTAACTAAAAGACAAACTATCTATCTGGTGGATGATTTAGCCTCAGAGCTGGATGAAAAGCACAGATTGGCTTTATGTAAGCTGCTAGAAAGCTTAAAATGTCAGGTCTTTATAACCAGCATAGATAAAGAAAAACTTACGGATTTATGGCAACCCGTGAGTAGCCGCCTGTTTCACGTGGAACAGGGAAAGCTAATAGAAGAAAGTAGCCAAATTGCTTAGCATCTTACTGATAGCAAGGTGCTTTAACAGAGGAAAAGTTCATGACTGAACAAGCTTATGACTCGTCGAGTATTAAAGTATTAAAAGGGCTAGATGCCGTAAGAAAACGCCCAGGCATGTATATTGGCGATACCGATGATGGCACTGGCTTGCACCATATGGTGTTTGAAGTGGTGGATAACGCCATTGACGAAGCATTGGCAGGCCACTGTGACAAAGTTGACGTTATTATTCATGAAGATAACTCTGTATCTGTTTCCGATAATGGCCGTGGTATTCCGGTTGCAATTCACCCAGAAGAGGGTGTGTCTGCGGCAGAAGTTATTATGACCATTCTTCACGCTGGCGGTAAATTTGATGATAACTCTTACAAAGTGTCAGGCGGTTTGCACGGAGTAGGGGTATCGGTGGTAAATGCTCTGTCTGAAAAACTGAAACTTACTATTCGTCGTAACGGTAAGCTGCACGAGCAAGAATATTCACATGGCGTACCCGATTATCCACTTAAAGAAGTTGGCCCTACCACTGGCACAGGCACCACAGTGCGTTTCTTGCCTTCAAAGCTAACCTTTACCAAAACCGAATTCAGCTACGACTATTTAGCTAAACGTTTGCGTGAGCTGTCGTTTCTTAATTCTGGCGTACATATCCATTTGCAAGATGAACGAGCTAACAGAGAAGATCACTTTGAATTTGAAGGCGGCTTAGGTTCATTTGTTAAATATTTAAACGAAGGCAAAGCCGTATTAAACGAAGTTTTTCACTTTAATATGCAACGTGAAGATGGCATTGGCGTGGAAGTAGCCATGCAATGGAATGATACCTTCCAAGAAAATGTGCACTGCTATACCAACAATATTCCACAACGCGATGGTGGCACTCATTTAGCCGGCTTCCGTGGCGCATTAACCCGTTCACTGAATACCTATATTGAACAAGAAGGTTTGGCGAAAAAAGCCAAAATTGCCACTACTGGCGATGATGCACGCGAAGGCCTAACCGCCATTATTTCGG
>JBASZG010000182.1:0-1616 GCA_049277875.1 Venatoribacter sp. | reverse complement strand
GTTTTTGCCTCTCGGGCATTGGTAAGTCTGCACCGTAAAAAAATTCAAAGTGCTATTTATTACGAACCTTCATTACTACAACAGGCTGCTCTAGCCAGAGTGATTTTAAGCGGCCAGCAGGCGATAGGGGTGCTGGCTAACCAGCCGTTAGCCGCTTATGGGTTAGATCAGCAGAGCGCGGAGCGCCTAGAAGTAAAGCAATATGGCGTGGAAGACAGTTTCAGCCGCCAATTTAACTTGCTCTTAAAAAATGAAGCGGCATTAATTGGTGTTGTCGACTCCAATTTATAAAATAGCGAAAACATTAAAACGATTTTGATTAGCGCCTATCGCTTAAACCGGCCCTTAATAGGCCCTACGTTTGCTTATTTGCGCGCCGGTGCCTTGGCCAGTGTGTTTAGTAATATTGAAGATACCAGCCGCCGCCTGAGCGAAATTTTAACGGCAGGCCAGCAAGGCAAATGGCCAGCACCAAATTACAACCCTTACTTTCATGTTGGGGTAAATAAGCAGGTTGGGCGTTCATTGAATATTGCCTTGCCCAACGAAGACAAATTAGTGCAGCAAGTCGAAGCCTTGTTAGCCGATTTACCATCTGCCCCCTAATTTAGGAAAGTTATGTTTATTCTTGGTTTAACCGGTGGCATTGGCAGTGGCAAAACCGCTGCCAGCCAATTTTTTATTGATCAAGGCATAGTGGTGGTAGACGCCGATATCGTTGCCAGAGAAGTGGTGCAGCCGCAGCAACCAGCCTGGCAAGCCATTAAAGAACGCTTTGGCGACGACGTCTTATTGGCCAGCGGTGAGCTAAACCGCGCTTGGCTAAGGCAAAAAGTGTTTGCCGAACCAGAACAGCGTTTATGGCTAGAAAGCCAAACCCACCCACGCATTCGTGAAAGTATGCTGCGCCAGCTACAACAAGCCAATTCGGCCTACGCTATTTTGGCTTCACCTTTGCTGTTTGAAACCGATCAAGCCAAGCTAGTGCAACGTTCGCTTTTGATTGATGTGGCCGAAGATGTTCAGCTTAGTCGCGCCGCCAGCCGTGACGCCAACAGCCTTGAGCAAATTAAACGCATTATGGCCGTACAAATGCCGCGTCTTAAACGCCAGTCTTTTGCCGATGATATTGTGGATAACAGCGGCAGCCTTGAAAATCTTTATCAACAACTGCAGACACTGCATCAACGTTATCTAACCCTCTGAGTTTGCCATGAAAGTAAAATGCCCAACTTGCCAAAAAGAAGTTCAGTGGTCGAGCACCAACCAATACCGCCCATTTTGCAGTGAGCGCTGCAAGCTAATTGATTTTGGCGCTTGGGCCAGCGAAGAACACGCAATTCCGGGTAAGCCAAACCTCGACGATTGGGAAGAGGGCAAATAAGCCTATTTGCTGCTTAGTTTTCTCTCATCTCCAGCGGCATGGGTTTTCAGCCAACCGCGCACTCGTCGACTTACTAGGTTGGTGTCGCGGTCATCTAAATTTAAGGTGGTAATGTGAATTTGCTGATACAGCTCGCGCTGCTGGTGCTTCATGCCGCCTAAGCGCTGGCTGTTTACCTGCTCGGTGTTGTGGTTAAAGTTGGTGATTAAATCCAATATCGGAAACTCAAACT
>JBASZG010000181.1:0-3917 GCA_049277875.1 Venatoribacter sp. | reverse complement strand
TTTGTCTACGCCAGCCATTCTCGCGCTCGAAGACGGCAGCATCTTCAAAGGTACCAGCATTGGTGCTGAAGGTCTGTCTGTTGCCGAAGTCGTATTTAATACCGCCGTTATCGGTTATCAAGAAACTCTTACTAATCCATCCAATTCCCAAAAACTCGTTGCTCTAACCTATCCCCAAGTTGGTAACTACGGCATTAATGCTGAAGATGACGAGTCAGGCAAAATCCAAGCCGCTGGCCTTATTATTCGTGATTTGTCTTTTGTGGCGTCCAATTTCCGCAGTGAAAAAACACTGGATGCTTATTTAAAAGAGCAGGGTGTGGTGGCCATCGCCAAAATTGACACTCGTCGTTTAACTCGTATTTTGCGTGCCAAAGGCGTATTAAAAGGCTGCATCTTGGCGGGTAACGATGCACAGAGCGAAGCGAACCAAGCCAAAGCCATTGCTGCTGCTAAAGCCTTTGTTGGCAATGCCGGGCAAGATTTGGTGAAAAACGTGACCACGGCAAAACCCTACACTTGGACGCAAACCAACTGGCAGCTAGGCCAAGGTTTTGGCGAGCTAAAAGATGCCAAGCATAACGTGGTGGTGTATGACCTTGGGGTGAAACGCAGTTTGCTGCGCGCCTTGGCCAGCAAAGGCTGTGCTTTGACCGTGGTGCCAGCCGGTACTTCAGCTAAAGACGTATTGGCACTTAACCCAGATGGTGTGTTTTTCTCGAATGGCCCTGGCGATATCAGCGCTTGTGCAGCCAGCATTGAAGCGGCCAAAGCCATTATCGACGCCAACCTGCCTGTGTTTGGTTTAAGCCTTGGTATGCAACTGATTGGCGTGGCCGCAGGCGCTCAAGTCACTAAGCTTGCAATTAGCGAGCAGGGTGCCAACCACCCAGTGCAAGATTTAGCTAACCAAAGTGTGCGCATTACCAGCCAAGACCAAAGCTTTGCTTTAGATGCGGCCAGCTTGCCTGCTTTCGTAAAAGTAACGCACAAATCTTTATTTGACGGTTCAGTGCAAGGCATTGAGCTGGAAGGCAAACCTGCATTTGGTTTGCAAGGCTACGCCGAACGCTACCCCGGCCCGAATGGCATGGTAGAAATTTTCGACCGCTTTGTTGCCCAACTTGCCAAATAAAGGAGCCTCTCATGCCAAAACGTACCGACCTTAAAAGCATTATGATTATCGGCGCTGGCCCCATTGTGATTGGCCAAGCGTGCGAGTTTGACTATTCAGGCGCACAAGCCTGTAAAGCCTTAAAAGAAGAAGGCTATCGCGTGATTCTGGTGAACTCTAACCCAGCCACCATCATGACCGACCCTTCCTTGGCCGATGCCACCTACATTGAGCCAATTACCCTTGAAGCACTGACTAAAATTATCGAAAAAGAGCGCCCAGATGCCTTGCTGCCTTCTTTGGGCGGCCAAACGGCACTGAACAGCGCTTTGGCGCTTGAAAACGCGGGCGTGTTGAAAAAATACAACGTCGAAATGATTGGTGTGAAAGCCGACACCATCGACAAAGCCGAAGACCGTGAGAAATTTGCCAAGGCCA
This sequence comes from Venatoribacter sp., assembly GCA_049277875.1. Classification (GTDB taxonomy): domain Bacteria; phylum Pseudomonadota; class Gammaproteobacteria; order Pseudomonadales; family Oceanobacteraceae; genus Venatoribacter. The sequence goes on along the minus strand of JBASZG010000181.1, from coordinate 2,365 downwards.
TGGAAAATATTGGCCTAGAAAACCCACGCGCAGGTATCGCTCGCAGCATGGAAGAAGCTTGGGCGGTCAATAAAGAAATCGGCTTTCCTTGCATTATTCGTCCTTCCTTTACCATGGGTGGCACCGGTGGCGGTATCGCTTATAATCGTGAAGAATTTGAAGAAATTTGTGAGCGCGGCCTCGACCTGTCGCCCACTAACGAACTACTGATCGACGAATCTTTGATTGGTTGGAAAGAGCTGGAAATGGAAGTGATGCGTGACAAAAACGACAACTGCATCATTATTTGTTCCATCGAAAACTTCGACCCAATGGGTGTGCACACCGGTGACTCCATCACAGTAGCGCCTGCCCAAACCCTCACCGATAAAGAATACCAAATCATGCGCGATGCCTCTTTGGCCATCTTGCGTGAAGTGGGCGTGGAAACCGGCGGTGCTAACGTACAGTTTGGTATCAATCCTAAAGATGGCCGCATTGTGGTGATTGAGATGAACCCGCGTGTTTCTCGTTCATCGGCGCTGGCCTCAAAGGCCACTGGCTTCCCCATTGCTAAATTCACCGCCAAATTGGCCGTGGGTTACACCTTGGACGAGCTGGGCAACGACATTATTGGTAATCGCACCCCAGCGGCCTTTGAGCCAACCATCGACTACGTGGTCACTAAAGTACCGCGCTTTACCTTTGAAAAATTCCCACAGGCCGACAGTCGCTTAACCACCCAAATGAAATCGGTGGGTGAAGTGATGGCGATTGGCCGTAACCAGCAAGAATCTATGCAAAAAGCCCTGCGTGGCCTTGAAGTAGGCTCAGTTGGTTTTGATCCTAAAGTAGACCCAGCCGATCCAGGCGCCCGCGACAAAATTATTGCTGAACTGCGTACACCACGCGCCGAGCGTATTTGGTATGTGGCCGATGCCTATCGTATTGGCATGAGCACTGAGGATATTTTCGAACACTCAATGATCGACCCTTGGTTCTTGGCGCAAATCGAAGACATTGTTAAAGAAGAAGCCTTGGTAGCGCAGTCAAGCCTAAACGCCTTAGATGCGGCACGCGTGTTCGAGCTAAAACAAAAAGGTTTTTCTGACGCTCGCTTAGCGGCTTTGCTGGGCATTACCGAGCAAGCCTTCCGTAAGCACCGTCAAAAACTCAATGTGCGCCCAGTCTACAAACGTGTGGACACCTGTGCGGCTGAGTTTGAAACCGACGAAGCCTACATGTACTCCACCTACGACGAAGAATGTGAAGCTAATCCCACCGAGCGCGAAAAAATCATCGTATTAGGTGGCGGCCCGAACCGTATTGGTCAGGGTATCGAATTTGACTACTGTTGTGTGCATGCAGCCTTAGCGGCGAAAGAGCTGGGCTACGAAGCCATTATGGTGAACTGCAACCCAGAAACCGTTTCCACCGACTACGACACCTCTGATCGCCTCTATTTTGAGCCTGTGACCCTAGAAGACGTGCTGGAAATCGTCGATTTAGAAAAACCCAAAGGCGTAATCGTACAATTTGGTGGCCAAACTCCACTGAAACTGGCCGAAGAGTTAGAGCGTAACGGTGTGCCTATCATCGGTACTAGCACCGATGCCATCGACCGCGCCGAAGACCGCGAACGCTTTAAACAAATGGTACAGCGTTTGGGCTTAAAACAGCCAGTAAACGCCACAGTTACCTCAGACGAAGAAGCCGTGGCTCGTGCCAACGAAATTGGCTATCCGCTGGTGGTGCGCCCCTCTTATGTATTGGGTGGCCGCGCTATGGAAATCGTCAGTAATGAAGCCTCGCTACGTCGCTATATGAAAGAAGCGGTAAAAGTGTCTAACGACTCGCCGGTATTGCTTGATCACTACCTAGATCGCGCCATCGAAATCGACGTAGACGTGGTCTGCGACGGCGAGCAAGTAGTAGTAGGCGGCATTATGCAGCACATTGAGCAAGCCGGTATTCACTCTGGTGACTCCGCCTGTTCCTTGCCTGCTTATAGCCTAAGCCAAGAGGTTCAAGATGAAATTCGTCAGCAAGTGACTGCCATGGCATTAGAGCTGGGTGTGGTGGGCTTAATGAATACTCAGTTGGCGTTGCAAGACGGTGTGCTTTATATCATTGAAGTAAACCCACGCGCTTCGCGTACTGTGCCTTTCGTGTCTAAGTGCATCGGCACCTCTTTGGCGGCTATTGCCGCTAAAGTTATGGCGGGCAAAAAGCTATCTGAACTGGGCTTTACCAAGGAAATTATTCCTCCGTACTTCTCGGTAAAAGAAGCGGTATTCCCCTTTAATAAATTCCAAGGCGTTGACCCCATTCTTGGCCCAGAAATGAAATCCACGGGCGAAGTGATGGGCGCAGGCAAAACCTTTGG
>JBASZG010000180.1:0-14395 GCA_049277875.1 Venatoribacter sp. | reverse complement strand
GCAATTTGGTAAATATAAAAAGTGTATTGGTTGGTTGGGATAATCTCGCGTGAGCGCAGGTTAATAAGCGTAAGCGCCACAATGGCCACCGCCCAAGCAAGGCTAAAAAAGCGGGTATAGCCTAATCCCTTTAGCCAATAGCGTGCGCCAGTAACAAAGGCCGAAACGTAAATAAGCAGGTTTAACACGCTTTGAATCTGCACAATGGTTTTATGGTGCATAAGCGGCAGCATCAAAACACTCACAATGGCCAGTGCACTGTATACGCCAAAGAGTCGAAAAACTTCAGAACCTTGTTCTCTTAAGCGTAAAAACACCGGCACAAACAGTGAAATACTCAGCATATTAATGGCTAAGAAAACCGGCAGGCCGTAGTTATGCAGGTCGGGTAGGTCGGGCCAAAATGCTTTGAGAGCCGAGCTTTCGTACTCGATATGAAACAAAAAGAAGCTAAAAGCAAAGCCAACAAAGTAAAGGTAACTGCGCTCGCGTTGAGTAAAAAACAAAAGAAGGTTATACAGGCCCATTACTAACAAGATGGCAAAATAGCCGCCAAGCAGATAATTTACAGACATAACCAACCTCATAGGACAAAGTGCGCGAAGTATACGCCTATCGGCAAAAACTTGGTAAGCGCTCTGGTCATCATAGCCTGCTTTCAGTAATCTAGCGGGCTTAATTTTTCCTTAGATATATGTACCTTCTATGTTTTTTGAACAGGAACGCGAACACTTTTTTCGCCCCTTAACCAGCAAGTACCGCGCGCAAATTAGCGAGTGCCTGCGCGAGCTTTATAAGCGCTTGTATAGCTCCAGCAACGCCGACTATGGCCAAGCCTTGCAGCGCGATACCTTGCTCGAAGTTTTTCAAGAGGCTTTGGTGCGTGCGCCTATGCTGGCTGGGCCAGACGATGACGACGACAGCCGTTTTCAAAGCAGCCGCGAGCAAGCCACTTGGGTGCTTAACCAACTGCTCGAACATGGCTGGTTAGAAAAACAAGTAGACCAAGCCACCATGCAAAGCACCTTTGCTTTTACTCGTTATGGCCGCTTGTTTACCGAGCCATTTACCAACGAAAGCCGCAGCCTTGCTCACACTCGCCATCGTAATACACGCAACACCCGCAACGCGCTAGAGGCGTTTTTAGAACGTGGCGATGTGTACGATTTGCTGGATGCTTTCGAGTATTCCGAGCGCATTATCAGCGACTTCACTGATATTATTGCCGAGCTGGAAGAGCGTAAGCGCGATTTAGTGCGCGAAATGGAAGATCAGCTAATGGTGCAACACGCCAGCGAAGCCTTTTTCGACTTTATGGAAAACCGCTTTCAGCCCGATTTGTCGGTGCGCTTATCCGCCGACAACGTAGAAAAGCACCGCGATTACATTAACCAGCTTATTTTAAAAATTCGTAAGCGCGACAAGCACTTTAAAGCCGAAAGCGAACGCCGCCTGCGTGAACTGCTGCCAGAGCTGGCAAAAAACGACCAATCTATTTTGTGGCATATTTTAGACGGCATCGAACAGCGCCTGCGTAACGCCTCTGAAATTATGCTGCCGGCGCTGCGCAAATCGTTGCAAAGTTTTACCAAACGCGCCGACATTATTATTCGTCAAATGAGCTATCTGGCCAGCCAACAGCACAACGACGTGCTGGCAGTGTGCCAGCATTTAGCCAGCCTAAACCAAGCCCAACAAAATACCTTGCTGTTAAAAGCGGCCGAACACATGGCTGTACCTAAAGTACAACTGCTTGATCCAGCACAAGTGCGCCTAGCGCCACCGCGCGCCCGTCATCTTGCCAGTGCCGCTTTAGACGAAGGCAAAGAAGAAGTGGATATCAACGCACGCCGCGATATTTATGTGCAGCAGGTGCTAGACCAAGCCTTTTTTGTCAACCAACAAGGGCTGCGCGATTACTTTAAACGCAACCTAAAAGCAGGCCGCAAAATTACCAGCAGCGATTTGCCTATCGAAAACGCCCAAGATTTCTTGGCCGTCGCCAACGCCATTAGCCTTGGTGCCGCCGATGGCCTTTCTAGCGAGTTTGAGATTCGAGTGAGCTACGCAGGCGCAGAGCAAAGCAGCAACAACCCTTATTTTATTAAAAAAGACCACTTTATTTTTGAGTTGGTCGAGAAAGAGCAAGCATAATGTTACAGGCCCTAGAAAAAGACTTAGAACAACAAGGTTTAAGCCAGCGCGAGTTTTCCGACTTGCTCATTCGTTTGTTGGATTACGGCGTAATCTGCCGCGATGAAAGCCAAATAGAACAGCAGCTTTACGACCGCTATTTGCGCCTAGAAGAGCAAGTGGGCGACTATTTATCGCTCATTGGCGTGCGTATTTTGCACGACGCTCGCTTTCAATACGTGCGTTTATTTCCACCTTCTGCACAGGTGCCTGGGCTTGCAGAAGGCGAAAGCAACTTTCACAACCAAGCCTTTCGCAGCCGCCTAAACCAACACGAAGTGGCGCTTATTTTGGTGCTGCGCGCACAGTACGACAAAGCCTTGCGCGAAGGCAGTGTAGACGAACACGGCTGCGTAATGCTGTCGCTTGAGGCGCTTAATATCGCCCTGAAAAACCTGCTCAAGCGCTCCTTGCCCGAAAACCAAACCGAGCGTACCAATCTGTTTAGACGCTTGCGTAAACTGCGGTTAATTCAAGTAAACCAAGACGAGTCTTTGGGCGATGGCGATGCCTGGATAAAAATACGCCCGATGATTATGAGCTACGTTTCAGACGAAGTGCTGTCGGAGCTAATGAACAGCCACGAAGCCAGCCCAGAACAACCCGAAGTAAGCGCAGCCGAAGAACAGGAAAGCGACGACGAGCTTGAAGACGACAGCTCGCTAGATTCAACCAACAGCTTATTTAGTGCGGAATAACTCACCATGTTTTTAAAGAAGTTTATCTATGTAAATTGGGGCAACATTCCCGCCACTGAATTTGAATTTGGGCCAATTAACCTGCTTTCAGGCGGCAACGGCTCAGGCAAAACCACCTCGGCTGACGCGCTGCAAACCATTATGACCGCCGCGCACGACACTCTATTTCACTACAACCCCGGCCAAGACGAAGCCACCCAACGCGGACGTGGCAAAAACGTGCGTACTCTGGCTTCCTATGTGCTGGGCTGCGACGACGGCAGCTATGCTCGCCCCAATGGCGCAATTGGCTATTTGGCGGCGGTATTTCACCCCACCCAAGGCGAAAGCGGCGAGCCATTTACGGCGGTTATTGGCGTTAACGCCAGCATCGACCGTGCAGGCAACCAAGCGGTAGCGCGCCAAAACGATTTGCAGTTTTACATTATTAACGAGCAGCTCACCCTTAGCGATTTCTTAAAAGAAGAGGGCAGTGAGCGCCAAGTGGTCGAATTAAACAAACTTAGCAGCCACCTGAAAGCTCGCATCGAAGCCGGTGCAATCGAAAAATACGACACCAAAAAACAATATCTGCGCCGTTTGTACGGTGCCTTGCGTGGCCGCACCGACGCCGTAACCGAGCGCGAAGCCATGAACGCCGCCCGCACTTTCTCGCGCTTTATGGCCTACAAACCAGTTAAAAGCATCAACGGTTTTGTCGCTAACGAAATCCTTGAAGAAAAAGACCTAGGCGAAGCCATTCGCACGGTTTCCGATCTAATGAAAACCATTCACGCAATGGATAAAGAAGCCAACCTACTGGCCGAAACCATTGCTCGCTTAAACCTCAGTAAGTCTGCCAGTGGCCGCTATATCGACCAATGGATTGACTACAACGTGCTGGAATACACCGCCGCTAAAAGCCGCTTTATTCAAGACCAGCGCGCTTATTTAGCCGCCAAGGAAAAGCAACAAAGCCTGCGTGAGCGTTTAAGCAAAACCGAAAAAGACCGCAGCAGCGCCCACGACCGCCGCCGCCAAGTGCGCGAACAGCTTATTGGTATGGAAGCGCAACGCCGTGGTATTGAAGCCCTGCAAAACAAAGACCAAGCCGCCGAGCAACTAGCCCAAAGCAAGCAAAAACTACAGCAGCTTAGCGTGCCTTTGCTAGAGCAAGAACACCTGCTGCAAGCCTCGCTGCGCGCTACCGAGCTGGTATATGGCGCACTGCAAAAAACCTCGATTGGGGTGGATATTCCTGCACTTGGCCAACGCAAAATTATTGATATGGCCAAAGAAGTGCTGGCCATTAAAGACCAAAACGCCATCGACCTGCGTAAACTTTTGGGCAAAGACTGGATTGACCTAAGCCCACTGGAAGAGCACCTAGACGACGCGCGTATGCAGCAAGCTTTGCTTAATCAATGGCGCGAACGCTTTCACGACAGCGAAATCGACGGCAGCGGTTTTTCGCTGCGCGACCAAATTGCCAAGCAACTCGACCGCCGCGAGCAAAAACTACAGCAACTGAAACAGCGCATAGAGCAAAAACAAGCCGACGTTGGCAGCCTAGAAACTCGCCAATTAAACTACCCAGCCTATGTGCGTTATGCACTGGAAGCCATTCGCCGCGAATGCCCACAAGCCGACCCAAGGGTACTGGCCGACTACGTTGAAGTAACCGACCCACAATGGCAAAACGCCATCGAAGGCTACATTGGTGGCGCGCGTTTTGGGATATTGGTCGAGCCTGCCTTTGAAGCCGAAGCTGCACATATTTTGCGCAGCATTGCAGGCGGCAGCAAAGCGCGAGTGATTCAAGCCAGCAAAGCCAAACAAGACAGCGAACGCCAAAAGCTACCCGCCAACTCTATCTTGCACCTAATGCAATTTGAGCACGCCGGTGCTAAAGCCTACTTGCACGCCAGCTACGGCTCGGTTGAACAAGTGCCCGATACCCAAACCCTGCGCCAAACCCGCCGTGGTTTAACCAAAGAAGGTTTAGGTTCTGGCTCGTACGCTATGTATCGCTGCGATATCGACGACACCGAATTGGTGTTCGGCATGGGCGCGCGTGAACGTGCCTTAGCTGCTAAGCAAGTCGAGCTAGAGCAGCTTTACGAGCAAGCAAACGAGGCCAGCTTCCAATACAAACAAGCGCAACAACTACTCGATGCCGTGAACCTGCTGCGCCATTTAAGTTTTGCCGACCAAATGCAAGCCATGCTCGATACGCACTACCAAATGCAAAAAGCCGAGCAAGTGCTGAACGCTGTAGACGTTACTCAGTTCTCTTCCCTAGACGACGAGTTTGCGGCACTGAAAGAAAAATCCGATGAAATCGACAGCTTAATTAAAGAGCTCGACGGTGAGCTAGGCCGCTTGCAGCAACAGCTCAACGACAGCGAAAAACAATGCAAACAGCTAAGCGACCAGCAAGAAATTACCTCGGAAGTGGCCGAACAAAAAGAAGCGGCACTGCGCTATATCGTCACCGTATGGCCGCAATTTAACGCCGAAGAACGTTTAATTCAGGCCGACCAAGAAGCCAGCGATAGCCCCGCCGAAGTAGTAGAAAACCGCCGTAAAGCCATTAACCAAGAGCTTAACTCGGTGGCTTATGAAATTGAGCGCACCATCACCGAACACAACCAAAGCTGCCAAACCATCGACAGCATTGTGTACCTGCCCGACTATCGCCAAGAACACTCGGTAGACTTCTTTAAAACGGTGTGCGGCCTAGAAGTGGAGCTAGAGCGCGTTTATAACCGCCTTAAAAACAACATCTTGGTTGAAAAACAAGACAAGCTGCACCTGCTGCGCGAAAGCTTTAATAACGCTTTTGTTACCAACCTTTGCCACTCGATTTACCAGTCGATTAACGACGGCAAAACTATTTTAGAAGAGCTAAACAAAGAGTTGGCGCACCACGCTTTTGGTGCCGACCGCGAAACCTACTGGTTCGATTGGCAATGGGTGCCCGAATTTAAAGAATACTGGCAGTTCTTTGAAGAAATTATCAAAAGCCCCTCATTGGCCGACGGCGCGACGCTGTTTAACGCCGAATTGAGCAAAAACGCCCAGCGCGTGCGCGACCAACTGATGAATATGCTGCTGGACGACGACGAGCAAAAAGCCCTGCGCGAACTGGAACGAATCTCCGACTACCGCAACTACCGCTCGTATGAGATTTACAAACAGCCTGCCAACAAAGAGCCCATCGCCCTTAGCCAATACGGCACTGGCTCTGGCGGCCAGCTAGAAACCCCAGCCTATATTATTCGCTCGGCGGCCATTACCTCGGCCTTCCGCTTTAATGAAGGCGACACCCACCTACGCATGGTGTTGGTAGACGAAGCCTTCTCTAAAATGGACGAAGCCCGCTCGAAAGAAGTAATTAACTACCTCACCCAAAGCCTTGGCTTGCAACTGCTGTTTATTATGCCCACCAGCAAATCTGGCCCCTTTATGGATTTAATCTCTAACCAGTTTGTGTTCTCCAAAGTGCCACTCACCGGTGGCCAAATGAAAGGTGAACTGCAAACCCGCGTGCTGGTAGACAGACAGCAATGTAACCAAGACAAAATTAAAGAACTCTGGGCCAACCACCGCCGCACCATACGCCACCAAGCCGCCCTCGACTTTATGCAAGAGTTTGCTTAAGGGCGCTTGGAGCTGGGCGCTTGTGAGTTTCGTAGCGGCGCCCTTTGGGCGCCATAAAGCAAAATAAAAAGCGGCTTTCATTATTAAGTAAGCATCATGAAAATAATAAAAACACTCATCTTGTCATTCATTATTTTGCTGGCTGCGGCTTGGGCGGCGGGTTTTCCTCCGGCCTATTTTTATAACGCGCCTTCCATTGCCGCAGGCATCGGCGCGCGTTTGTCTTGCTCTATGCACTATGTGCTGGGGTATAACGAGGCGCAAATTGCCAAAGACATCAAAGCCTATTCTCCCATGTTGGCGCTACTCAACTACCAATTCGACCTAGCTAAAAAAACCAGCAGCGCCGCCATTGGGTTATATAAGCGCACCGCCACTTGGATAGAAGGCGAAGGCTGCGACTTAGACTATTCAGGCGTTAATCCGCAATCTCGTGCTAAGTACGCTTGGCCAAAATTAAACCTCGAAAAACAGCAACAGCCTTGGCCACTTGGCAACCAAGTAGCCACGCAAAATCCAGAATTGAACCGCAAACTTGCCGCCATTCTTGAACGCGATAACCAAGCCGGCCAAGACACTCGCGCCTTGCTGGTTGTGCATAAAGGCGAAGTTGTGGCCGAAGCCTATGCATCGGGCTACAACGCCGAAAGCAAGTTTTTAGGCTGGTCTATGAGCAAAAGCGTAACGGCTTTATTAGCAGGCTATTTAAACTTACAGGGCAAACTCGCAGTAGAAGAAACCCACCTGTTTAATTCGTGGCAAAACGATGAGCGCAGCGCCATCAGCCTAAAGCAACTGCTGCAAATGACCGATGGCCTTGCTTACGATGAAATCTACCAACCGGGCTACGCTGCGCCTGCCATGCTGTTTCAAACGGCGGATAGCACTCAATATATGACTTCACTGCCGCTTCGTACCGCACCGGGTGAGCATTACCGTTATTCTTCTGGCAGCACTAACTTGGTGATGGCTTTGGTGCAAGAGCGTTTTGGCAAAACACCAGAGCAGGCCATCAATGCGATGGCACAAGCGTTTTTCGAGCCGCTTGGCCTGCGCGATATTGTCTTTGAAACCGACAGCAGCGGCTTATTGATGGGTAGCTCTTATATGTACGCCAGCGCCCGCGATTGGGCCAAAATTGGCCAACTCATGCTCAATAAAGGCGAAATAAATGGCCAGCGTTTTATGTCAGAAGACTGGGTACAAAGCTCTATAGCGCCTAACGAGGCCAACAACGAGCAAGACTTTGGCTACAACTGGTGGCTGAACAGCTCTTTGGAAACCCCACGCTGGCCAAGTTTTAATAGCGGCGTATATAGCTCTAAGGGCAGCCGTGAGCAGCGCGTGTTTATTATTCCAGAGCAAGATTTAGTGATAGTGCGTCTTGGCTGGTCAACTCAAAAATACCCAGACGATATTAACTTTAAAGAAATATCCGAGTGGTTTTAAACCTGTGAATTAGGCATTGGCGTAGTTTTTTTCAAGCAAGCAAGCCTATACTAAGGCCATCAATTCAAAAAGGAGTGAACTATGCGTGCTTTGGTGCTAGGTGCTGGGGTTGTCGGTGTAACCACCGCATATTACTTAGCAAAAGCGGGGCTAGAGGTTGAAGTGATTGATCGACAAACCTCGGCGGCGGTTGAAACAAGTTATGCCAATGCTGGCCAGCTCTCGTATGGGTATTCTGCTCCTTGGGCCGCACCCGACATTCCATTTAAAGCTATTAAGTGGCTTTTTCAACGCCATGCTCCTTTGGCGATTAGCCTGACTTCCGATATCAACCAATACAAATGGATGTGGCAGTTGTTGCTCAACTGCACGCCACGGCGTTACGACATTAATAAAGAACGCATGGTGCGCTTGGCTGAATACAGCCGCGAATGCATCGGTCAATTACGCGATGAAATTGGTATTCAATATGAGGGGCGGGAATTGGGGTTAACTCAGTTATTGCGCACCCCAAGGCAGCTTAAAAACGTTGCTAACGATATGGCCATTCTAGACAGATTCAACGTGCCTTATCGGTTGTTAAAGCCCAGTGAAATTGGCGAGGTCGAGCCTGCTCTTAGCTCAAGAGAACACAAACTGACCGGCGCGCTGCATTTACCCGAAGATGAAAGTGGCGATTGTTATTTGTTTACCCAACGCTTAATGGAAAAAGCCAAAGAGCTGGGCGTGACCTTCACTTTTAATACCAGCATTAACCGTTTTGAACGCAAAGATTCTTGCTTGCTAGGGGTGTGGGCTGGTTGCGAATTAAAACAAGCCGATTTTTATATTATGGCGGCAGGTTGTTACAGCCCAGAGCTACTGTTGCCGCTTGATATTAAATTGCCGGTCTATCCACTTAAAGGTTATTCCTTAACTTTGCCTATTGCGCACCCAGAAAGTGCTGTGCGCGCTACCATCTTGGATGAAACCTACAAAGTTGCTATCACCCGTTTCGATAATCGCATACGCGTGGGGGGAATGGCCGAAATTATGGGCTTTGATTTAGGTTTAAACCCCGATCGAGAAGAAACGCTAAGCATGGTTTTAGAAGATTTATTCCCCAATGCCGCCGACACCAGCAACACCAACTTTTGGTCTGGTCTTCGTCCAGCAACACCCGACGGCACCCCAGTTATTGGGCACACGCCTTATCGTAATTTATTTATGAATACTGGGCATGGCACGCTGGGTTGGACCATGGCTTGCGGTAGTGGCAAATTGCTAACCGATATAATTGCAGGTAATGCAACTGAAATTAGCACCGCAGGGTACTCGGTGGCGCGTTATAGCTAGGGGATACAAAAGGAAACTAAAAAGGGCGGGGCGCTAGGCCCCACCAAGAGGCAAACTGGTTCTATGGGGCAATCTTTTTCTTCAATGCGCGAGTAACCCCCAAAGGCAGTTTGGGTAGCGAACGCAACATCCAAGGTAATACCTTACGTTTTACGCCGTTTAGAGCTTCGGGCACCATAGCTTCAATTAGGTGTGGGCCTTTATGGCTAAGCGCATATTCCAAGGCTTTGTTCATATCTTCAGCGGTTTGCACGCGAGTGCCATGCACTCCCATGCTTTGCGCCATTTGTGCAAAGTTAATCACTGGGCCGTTTAGGTCGAGCTGAGACAAGGCCTTCTCGCCAATTTTTTCTGCGCCCACACGCTCAAGCTCAATGTTTAATACCGAGTAAGAAGCGTTGTTAAAAATAATCACGGTCACGTCTAGCCCTTCGTGCGCCATAGTCCAGAGTGACTGAATGGTGTACATGGAAGTGCCGTCGCCAATTAAAGCAATCACCGGTCGGTCGGGGCAGGCCACGGCTGCACCAACGGCATTAGGCGTGCCTTGACCAATACCACCACCGGTTAGAGTGATGTAGTCGTGACGTGGGCAGCCCTCGGTCATTTTCATAAGCATTAAGCCAGAAGTAATAGACTCGTCGATGATAATGGCGTTTTCGGGCAATAAATGACCTAACGATTTACATACTTTTTCGGCGGTTAAACGGCGGCCTTTGGGGCGGCTAGGGCGTACAGCGGGCTGCAATGCCGGAGCGGTATGCTCTGCACCAAGCGCTTTCATTAGTTTTTCTAAACTGCCTTTGGCTTCTTGATCGTCGCGGCACAGGGTATGCACTTGGCAACCTTCGGGCACTAAATAGCTTTGCTTACCTGGGTAGGCAAAAAACGAAACAGGCGCTTTGCAATCGACCAAAATTAAGTGGTCGATATCGGCCAGTTGCACGCCTACTAGCTCGGCTAAATAGGCAATTTTTTCGGGGTTGGGCAAACCGGCACCACGCTCTTGGCGAGTGGGGAAGGTTTCATGAAATAGTTTTACGTTGCTGTGCTCGCCAATTTTAGAAGCAATAATTAACGCCTGCTCACGCAGTGCATGGCGACCTAGCAAAAAGGCCACTTTTTTACCGCTTTTAATTGCAGCCACGGCCTCGGCTACTTGCTCATCGCTGGCTAGGTCGGGGGCAACCGTAGCTGGTAATTTAGCTGGAATACCACCTTCACCCCAAGAAACATCGGCAGGCAAAATTAGGGTGGATACCTTATTAGGCAAGCTGGTGGCCGACACAATAGCATCGACGGTATCGTTGCTTAGCTCGGCTGTTGTTTTTGAGGTGCGAGTAAATTCGGGGGATACGTTACGCGCAACGGTTTCAATATCCGACTGCAACTGCGCGTTGTATTTAACGTGGTAAGTAGCATGATCGCCAACGATATTCACAACAGGCACTTTGCCCTTGCGAGCGTTATGCAGGTTGGCCATACCGTTGCCAATACCTACGCCTAAGTGCAAAAGCACCGCAGCGGGTTTGTCGGCCATACGCGCATAACCGTCGGCTGCACCAGTGGCCACACCTTCAAACAGCGCCAACACCGCTTTCATTTTAGGTTCGTCGTCGAGTGCCGCAACAAAGTGCATTTCACTGGTGCCTGGGTTGCTAAAGCACACTTCTATGCCCGCATCCACTAGGGTTTTCATCAAGGCCTGAGCGCCATTCATTTTGAGTCTCCTAGCATTCTTATTATCTTGAGTGGAGTTTAATGCCAACTAGCTTAGCTGAATTGGCGAAAGAGGTCGTGTAAATTGATATTTAAGGCCGTTTTTGTAGACACTCAACCCAAGCCCCGAACCCCGAACCTACTAATCGCGTGCGTCGTTAATCGCTTTGGCCGCTGCGCGTGCGGTTAAAATGCAGCCGGGTAAGAAAGTGCCTTCCAGCGAGCGCACGCCATTGCAGTTACCGCCGCCAAAGCCTGCGGCTTCGCCCACGCAATACAAGCCTTCAATAGGCGTGTCGTTGGCGTTGAGCACACGGCTTTGCAAGTCGGTACGCAGGCCGCCCAAACTTTTGCGGGTAATAAGCTGCATATGAATGGCAATAAATGGGCCGGCGCCTTTTTTCTGTAAGGGCGCGGGTTTGCAGGTGCGTAGTTTGTCTGGCCCCCACTGGCGAGCGTGCAGAATACGACGTATTTGTTCGTCGTTTTCCAGCTTGCTGCCGTTGGCAAAGTTCGCGTCAAAATCGTCGGCCACGGCCTGCAAGGTTTCGGCTTTTACATCGTGGCTGTTGGTAAGCGCGTTCATTTTGGCGGCCAGTTCTTCCAGCGTATCGGCCACTAAGAAGTGCGGGCTTTCTTTTTGCATTTGTTTAACTAAGCGGTGATTGCCGAGCAGCAGCTCTTTCACAAAGCGAATAAACTGGCGATCACGAATGCGGCCATTATGCTCTGCGCCTGAAATAGCAAATTCTTTAGCGGCAATACGCCAGTTCAACAAGTGCCAAGTGTAGGGTTTTTCCTGCTTGGCCACTTGCTTGCACAGCCAATGCGTATCAAAGCCAGTAACCAGCGGCTGCGGCCCAATGCGCTTGCCTGTATGGTCAAGCCATAACGCCGATTTACAAGGAATGGTTGATAAGCCATGCCCTTCAAAATGGGGAAAAGGGTGCGGAAAACCGGCGGCGTAGTTCCACATTTCGCCAAGGCCAACTAACTGGCCGTTCAGTTTTTCGGCCACTTCGCGGTGCAGTTTGCCGTCGGCAAAAGGGTGTGCGCCGTTTAAGAAAGTTTCTGGCATATCGCGGTGCGCTGGCCAGTTGCGACGCACTTCCTCTGGGCTGCCATTTATGCCGCCCATCGCCAGCACCACGTTATTTGAACGAAAACGTATTTCTTCGCCTGTTTGCTCGTTCACTGCCACGGCTCCTATGGCTTTGCCATTTTCATGCAACAATTCGGTAACGCGGTGTTGATGCAAAATGCTGAGTTTGCCGTTGGCTCCGGCTTTTTTCATGGCTTCTATTAAGGTGCGCGTCATGTGGCGCGACGTGCCCCACAGCACATGGTAGCGAGGGTAGCTGTTGCCGTCGCCGTTCATACCGCGCTCTACCCAGTTCACCGCAGGCATAAATTTAATACCTTCTTGCGCTAACCAATCGTGCACTAGGGTTTTGCTGTTATAAACGTAGTATTTCGCCCAATCGAGCGAGCGGGTGTCGTTGGTGTCTAGCTCGCCAAAACTAATCCAATCTTTTAACGCCACGTCGGGGGTATCGGGAATGCCCATTTTCTTTTGCAAGGGTGTGCCCACCAAGGCCATGCCACCAAAAGCCCACAACGCCAAACCACCAAAACGCTCTGGTGTATCGCGGTCGATAATGGTTACAGATTTACCTGCGCGTAAGGTTTCTAATGCAGTAACAATGCCGGCTAAACCACCGCCACAAACAAGAACATCGGGAGTTGTATTTTGTGTCATGAGAGAAACTTCTTTTTTGTTATTGTGCGAAGATTAACGCTAATCAGCCTAGCAGAATTGACACTAAAAGCCGAAATGCATGATGAAAACGGCCTTTATAAAAGAAGTGGCGTATTTACGCCTGCAAGCGTTGTAACGCCCACTGAATATGCTCGTCTACCAGCTCAGAAAACCCCAAGCGGCTTGTAAGCGCGGCCACAGCCTCGTCGCTAAATGGGCCATTGCCAATACCCACCGCGATATTACGCAGCCAACCTTCGTAACCTGCACGACGAATGGCCGAACCTTGAGTGTTTTTATCCCATTTTTCATAAGGCCACAAAAATAGCTCGATCAAACTGATATGACTTAGCCCGTGGCGTGGCTGAAAATCGTCGTGAGGGCCAAATTTGGCGTATTTATTCCAGGGGCACACTAGCTGGCAATCGTCGCAGCCAAACACGCGGTTGCCCATAAGCGGGCGCAACTCTGGGTCGATACTGGCTTTATTTTCAATGGTTAAATAACTAATACAACACCTAGCATCGAGCTGATAAGGCGCAATAATCGCCCCTGTAGGGCAGGCCGTTATGCAAGCGTTGCAACTGCCGCAATGATCCTCGACGGGCGAGTCGATAGGAAAGGGAATGTCGGTGTAAATCTCACCTAAAAAGAAATAACTACCCGCTTCTTTATTGATAACAAGGGTATGTTTGCCTTGCCAACCCAAACCTGCTTTGGCCGCCAAAGGCTTCTCCATAACTGGCGCACTATCAACAAATGGGCGCGCCAACTCGCACGCAATAGCCTCGGCTTTAATACGCTCGGCAAGCTGCGCCAAACGCTTACGCATCATCTTGTGGTAATCGCGCCCCAAGGTGTAACGCGAGATATAAGCCTTATCTTTTTGCTGCAAAAGCTGCTTGGCAGGCTCGGAAATAAACACCCCTTTGGCGCGCTCTTTTAGCACCTCAGAAGGCGCACCTTCCTCGTGCGGAAAGTAATCCATGCGACACGAAATAACGCAAAACACCTTGCTTTCTAGCAACTTAGGATTGCGGCGCATAGCAATACGCTCTGGATCGGCCAACCACTCCATACTGCCGTGATAACCCTTGTTTACATACTCCTGCAAACGATCGGCCGCCAAGTTCAACTCGGTATCGGTAAAACCCACCTGTGCGAAGCCTAACTCCTTCGCCCAAGTGTGGATTTTTTGTTTAAGTTGTAACAGTTGCTCGTTGGTCATGGCGGCATTCTACACCCTGGGGTTATTTGGTACTATCGAGCGCGGAAGAGACCTAAGCGACAATAAGAAAAGGACTGTTTTTAGCAATATGAAACCAAACGTAACCCCATTACAAAAGCGCGCATTTAAACTGCTAGAACTTAGTCTTTTATGGGAAGGGCGCTTTAATAAAAACTATTGGATAAATCAGCTTCATATCAGTTCAAGCACAGCAACCACCTTATTAAATAGCTATAAAGAACTGTGCCCAGAATATTTAAATTACGACAAAAATAATAAAGCCTTTTTTGCCTCGCAGCATTTCACTACCCACTTTAGCAGCGGCCAATTAGAAGAATATCTAACGCTGTGTGCAAACGAACTCCCTCATAT
>JBASZG010000179.1:0-1808 GCA_049277875.1 Venatoribacter sp. | reverse complement strand
TTTAGAGCCATTTGTTGCCTGCTTACCACTCACTGCCATGCTAAACGTTAATACCGCCCCGGCATTGGTTTTGGCCGCATTGGATAGCAGCTTAACCCTAAGCCAAGGTGAGGCTATAGCGGCTGCGCGTGGGGCCAAAGGCTTTCAAAAATTAGATGAATTTTGGGCTCTGGCCGAGGTGCGCCCTTTTACCGAAGTTGAGCCAAGCACAAACAAAGATAACGAAAAAATTGTCTGGGAGCAGGGCGATTTCACTCTCAAATCTGAGTTTTTTACGGCATTTATACGAGTAGATTTGGCTGATAGAATAGCCACCAGTGAAATACTCTTAAAACGTGATGCGGGAAGTGGCCAGATGACAACGCTGTACCGAGATTTTTCAAGACGAGAAGCTCGTTCCGATACCAATGCCCAAACTCAACCCGTGGCCGATTATAGCGATGACGTGCAACAAGCACTGCAATAGCAAGGTAAATATAAAAAGAATATGGAAACGTTAAAAATACAGTGGCATGCCTTGCTTGGGCAGTGGTTGGTTGAACAAAGCGAAGGCTTAATTAGCCTTGCGCAATGGGCCGATGAACAGCCCGATTTAATTAAAGTGCGCTTTATTTTAAGCGCGCAGAACTACTCGGTGCATTGGGTTAATTTACCCGGTGTTAGCTCTAGGCATTTAAGCAAAGCCCTGCCTTTTGCCTTGGAAGAGCGTTTAATTGAAGACCTAAGCCGTTACCTTATTATTCCAGCCAGCAGCCAGCATAAAACGCATCGAGCCTATGTTCTAGCTGAAGACCTGCTTGACCGTCTTTTGCAAGCCTGCGATTTGCATCACATTCAGGTGCAGGAAGTCATTCCCGAAACCTGGCTATTGGGTATGCAGAAGCTATTTATGCGAGATGCTAATGGCTGGTTAATCAGCTTGCCCGGTGATTTTGAAGGCTATGTCACAGATCAAGCATTAACCCCTGTGCTTGAGTCGATTTTCAGCGACAACAGCCATTTTGATGAAATTAAATTAACTGGCCCATCACTGGATGAGCTTAAACTGCTGAAAACCACCTTGGAAACCAGCTTCCCTGAACAAATTACCGAACTGCAGCTAGAGGTCGCCAGCCATGATGAAATCGCCATTGCCGCTAAGCCTCTTAACCTGCTGGTTGGGCGCTTTACCCCACAAGTACAGCGCGAAAAAAAGCCAACTGCATGGTGGCGACCTTTATTAACCGTTGCTGCAGCCGCTTTAATTATCTGGACTGTCTCGCTTTACAGCCAAGTGCAAAGTTTAAAAAGCCAAGCCGCGCAAGTTCAAGCACAGGCTACGGCTCTTTATAAAGGGTTATTCCCCAACGAGCGCATTCGTTCATTAGAACGCCAATTTCGAGAAAAGCTGGCCACAGGTGGCAGCACTGAACAAGTGGGCTTTGTTGCATCCACCTACGCCTTAGCCAAAGTGTATCGAGAACAAAACCTTGCCGACAAAATAACGCTAGTTTCGCTGCGCTATAACGACCGCTTAAATGAATTGACTGTTGAGCTGAAAGCCAGCAGCTTGCAAGAGTTGCAAACACTGCGCCAAACCCTTATTAAAAACGGCGTGCAAGCCGATATCGCCTCGGCAACCAACGATAAAGACGGTGTAAAAGGGCGCTTGCGCATTGGAGGTCAGGCATGAACCTTACTTGGTTAAACCGATTCTTTGAACTTAAAGACCGTACCATTCAAGAGCTCGATAAACAGCCCAGCGTGCAACAAGCCAAACGTTGGTATTTAGGGCTGTCTAACCGCGATCAAAGCATTGTTAAAGCCGT
>JBASZG010000178.1:0-17379 GCA_049277875.1 Venatoribacter sp. | reverse complement strand
CGAATGCGGATATAAGCCATGCCAGGTTGCAGCGGCAAGCTGCGGTCTTGTGCCCACTCTTCGTTAGCATGAACTGTGTCTTTATTTTGCTGCCATGCTAAATACAAGCCGGTTTTTACCGCATCTTCTGCGCCCATTACATAGGCTTTGGCTTGTTGCATGGCCAGCATAGTGGCAGAGCGTTGGGTGTCGTTAGCTTGGCGCTCGACTATGGCTAAGGCCAATACCGACACTATGGCAAATATCATCAGCACGGTAATCAAGGCTAAACCCTGTTGCTTTGGCATTACCATTCCCCCCAAGCAACCAGCCATAAGCGTTCAATTTCGCCCAAATTAGGCAGGCGAATGCGCCAGCGAATGGCTTTAGGATGGCTGGTGGTTCCCATTTCCAAGGCCGGCCATTGGCTGTACCACTCACCTTTGCTTGCCGCTGGGTTAAGCTCATCCACGCTAGGCGCGCCCGCTAAGACATCTATTTCAAGGCCATCTACTTGCTCTAGCAGCACTTGCGATATGGGCTGTGAATGATTGCTTTGATCCAACACTGGCCAAAAATAGCGCACTAGGCATTCACCTTTGGAATCGTTTATCCCCCAGCTTTGCAAGCGCTGTTTGGCAATTTCACAGGCGCTAGAGTCGAGCGATTCTAAGCGGTAAGCTACTCGCTGCAGTTCTGAACGTGGCGATTCACTAAAAGGAGAATTGCGCCAACCTGCGCGGGTAAATTCGATTAAGTATTCTGCACCATCAAGTACTAAGGCCGGTTTAGCGTTACCAAACTCGTCGCGCACAGTGCGGTTAATAATTTGCTCAAGGTCGCGTGCTACCACCATGTTAAAACGCTGCAAGCTGGCAAGTTGCTCTGAGCGAATTTCGGTGGCTCGACGCGAATCAATGATATTGGAAAGAAGCTGCACGGCACCAACGCCAATAAGGGCGGTAATTGAAACGGCAATCAGCACTTCCAATAAGGTAAAGCCACGCTGTTTCATTGTTTTCCCATGATAGTGACTAGGGTAACAAGGGAGTTATCTTTGCGCTGGCTATCGGCCACTTGCAAAGTAATGCGGTTTACATCAGGAAATTGGGTTTTTTCGACGCGACTGTGCAACTGCCATTCGCGGTTGGCAAAGCGTACTTGGTCATTACGTTCACCAACGCGAGGAACGCCATTGAGTTTCAACTCCACCATGTGATTTTCAGCCACCATAGAGGCCAGCGTTTTATCCTGTAAATAGAGCAAGGTGTCCACGCTTTGACTGGCCGATTGGCTAATGGTTAAAGCCATCGCTGTAAAAATGGTTAGAGCTATCATAACCTCCAGCAAGGTAAAACCGGCGTTAGTCTTCAAAGTGCGTCACCTCTATTAATGGAGGGTTAAACCCATCGCCTTTTAGCACCACCGAAAAACGTCGATCATCCTCGTGGTGCAAGCTCAGTTCAAACGGGGTGTATTCATCCGACGATAAAAACAGTAGCACTGGCTTTAGGCCATCCTTGCTGGGTTCATCACTTAATTCAATTTCTTGCCCTTCTATTTTCAGCGTTAAAAACAGTTCGATGGGTAACTCAAGTGTCGACTTCAAAGGGCCTGAGTAGGCTTGCCACGGGTTTGCATTTAATGCAGCCAGCTCTTCTTGTGTTTTGTTGGCTTGAACTTCCTGTGTGCGAATGTCTTGCAGGCTTAAAAGATGCAGGTTTTCACCTTCCAGTGCTACACCTAAATCTATGTTTTGAAAACTGGCTTCTTGCTGGTAGGCAATAAACAGGGTGCGAATTTGCTCGCCAGTTCTGGTGGTTAGGTCTTCTGCTTGGCGATCGCCACCTGAAAGAGTGGCCATAGCCATAAGAGCGCCGATGATGGCCAACACCACCATCACCTCCAGCAAAGTAAACGCTCTTAGTTTTTGCATTTTATCTGTCTAGGCTAGAAATATCGGCGTTTTCGCCCTCACCGCCTTCTTGCCCATCAGCGCCTAGAGACAAAATTTCATAACGTCCTTTTTCCATGAAATAAACAAACTCATTTCCCCAAGAATCGGTTGGCACGCTGTTGCCTTTTAAATAGCCGTCGGCTTTATAGTTTTTAGGCTCTGGGCTAGAGGTGGGTTTGGTAATAAGAGCTTCTAAGCCTTGCTCGGTGGTTGGGTAGGTGAAGTTGTCTAATTTGTATAGGTCTAACGCGTTTTCCAACAACTTGATTTGTGTTTTGGTGGTTTTAATTCGTGAGTCGCTGGCTGAGCCAATAATATTGGTGGCCACCAAGGCCATAATACCACCAATAATGGCCAGCACGACCATCACTTCTAACAGGGTAAAGCCACGTTGTTTGGATTTATTTAAGGTAGGTTGCATGTTGTCTCCTATTGCACCATTTTTTGTAATTCTAAAATCGGCATCATAATTGCTGCGACGATAAGCGCAACAATGGCGCCCATGATTAACAGCATCATTGGCTCGGCAATTTTAACTAAGGCTTCGACCGTATTTTGCAGGGTAGTTTCTTGCTGGTTAGCCGTTCTAGCCAACATGCTGTCTAGCTCACCGCTGTTTTCACCGCTGGCGACCATGTGCAGCATTATCGGCGGGAAATAGCCTGTCTCGGCCAAGGCTTTATGTAAGCTGCCACCTTCACTAACGCTGACGGTGGCACCAACCAGTGACTCTTGAATGGGGATATTAAGTACCACTTGGCTGGCAATACGCATGGCTTCGACCAAAGGCACACCACTGCTGGTTAGTATTGCTAAAGTGCTGCCAAAGCGTGCGGTGTTGGCATCTTTAATAAAACGTCCTAATGCTGGTGTGGTTAATAACAATTGATGCCACTTTTTTCTAAAGGCTGGCTTTTTCAAAAGGATTTTGAAAAACATCGCAGCCGCCACCAGTATTAGAGCCGTCAACAGCCCCCAAGCGCTGATAAAGTGGCTTAAATCCAACATAAATTGAGTTAATGCTGGCAAAGTTTGGCCATTTTTTACAAACACGTTAACGATATCGGGCACCACATAGGTAAGTAACCCAACCACAATACCAATGGCCACCACAGTTAAAATAATGGGATACATGGCCGCCAGTTTAATTTTTTGGTCGGAGGCTTGGCGCGCTTCGGTGTAGTCGGCCAAACGATTAAGTACCGCATCTAAGTGGCCAGCGTGTTCGCCTGCTGCCACGGTAGAACGATACAAATGCGGAAAAGCACGAGGATATTCGGCTAAGGCTTTGGCTAAGGTGTAACCTTCAAGCACTTTGGCGCGAATGGCTAAAATCATGGCTTTAGTCTTTTGTTTGCCTGTTTGCTCTGATAAGGCTTTAAGCGATTCGTCTATCGGTAAACCAGCTTGAATAAGGGTAGCCAGTTGGCGCGTAATAAGCGCAAGGTCTGCGGTAGAAATTTTGGGGCTGCGGCTAAAAATGCTTTGGCTTTTTTCTTTTTGGGTGGTGGCTTCTACCGATAAAGGTGTCCAGCCACGATCGCGCAGCTGCGCGCGTATTTGTCTGGCGCTGTCGCCTTCTAACACCCCTTTCTTTTGTTTGCCGCGCTCATCTAACGCTTGGTATAAAAACGCAGCCATTATGCTTTTGCCACGCGCAGAAGCTCTTCTATCGTAGTCAGCCCTGCCAGCACCTTACGAATACCGTCGTCGTGGATACCTGGGCCTAAAGTGCGAGCGTATTTTTCCATTTTTTGCTCGCCGGCTTTTTCGTGAATAAGAGTTTTAAGCTTTTCGTCTATTTCGATAATTTCGTAAATACCTTGGCGGCCACGGTAGCCTAGCTGGTTGCACTTATCGCAGCCCTTGGCCTGATAGATAGTGGGCGGATTGCCTGGATCGGCGTGCAAAATATCGCATTCGCGCTCATCGGCTTGATGTTCTTCTTTGCAGTGAGGGCACAGAGTACGCACCAAACGCTGAGCAATCACGCCAATTAGGGTAGAAGAAAGTAGGAACGGCTCTACCCCCATATCTTGCAAACGCGTTACCGCGCCAATAGCGGTGTTGGTGTGCAGTGTTGATAGCACCAAGTGCCCGGTAAGCGAGGCTTGAATGGCGATGTCTACGGTTTCAAAGTCACGAATCTCACCAATCATTACGACGTCTGGGTCTTGGCGCAAAATTGCACGCAGGCCTTTAGCAAAGGTCATATCAACCTTGGTATTTACCTGAGTTTGGCCAATGCCAGGCAGGCTGTATTCGATAGGGTCTTCAACCGTAAGAATATTGCGGCTGGTGTCGTTGAGGTCGCTTAATGCGCCATAAAGTGTGGTGGTTTTACCCGAACCGGTAGGGCCGGTAACCAAAATAATACCGTGCGGTTTGCTGATAATATTACGCATGGTGGCTAAATCACGCGGCGCCATGCCGAGCTGCGATAGGCTTAAACGCCCTGCTTGTTTATCAAGCAAACGCATTACTACCCGCTCGCCAAAGCTAGAAGGCATGGTGGATACCCGCACGTCTACTTCACGCCCGCCAATACGCAGCGCAATGCGACCATCTTGAGGTACGCGCTTTTCGGCAATATCGAGCTTGGCCATAACTTTAATACGAGAAATTAACAAGGCCGACAACGCGCGTTTTGGCTGTACGACTTCGCGCAGCACACCGTCGATACGAAAGCGCACTACTAGGCGCTTTTCGTAGGTTTCAATATGAATATCCGAAGCGTTTTCTTTTACCGCTTCGGTCAGCAAAGCATTAATTAGGCGAATAATGGGCGCGTCGCCTTCTTGCTCTAATAGGTCTTCGGTTTCAGGTACAGAGTCGGCTAGGCTGGCTAGGTCCATTTCATCGCCCAACCCTTCTACCATTTCCATGGCCTCGGAAGAATCGCTTTGATAGGCCAAGCCTAAGCGGCGGTTAAATTCGTCATCACTCACTACTTGTAAACGGAAAGAGCTGGCTAAAAAGCGTTGCACTTCCATAATCACCTGGGCAGAAACACCTTCTTTATGGAAAAGCTGAATGCTCTCTTGAGTGCCTTCAATCAACACGCCAAAACGCTTGGCAAAACCAAAGGGCAAGCGCGTGGTTAATCCGGTGCTGGTTACTGTGGAGCTAAGTTCAGTCGTTTCTTCTGCAAAAGCCATATTGTTTTAATTCTTATCCGTATCATTGAAAGCGCGAATGAGGCGTTAATGTACTCTAAAGCCCTCTTAAGCTAAAGCTTAGAGGTTATAAAAAGCCATTTTCAAAGCAAAAAAACACCCACCTAATGTTCAGCTACACCGTCAATGAACCAAGCGAAGCCGAGCATTTCTTTACTGCCGGCGTAGACGCTGTATTCCACGATATGAAACCAACCAAACAATAGCCAAACAATAACCGTAAAAATGAGCCATGCTCGCGATTTTGCCGCCGATCAATTCTTCTTCCTGTGCGGAGGCCCCTATCAACAACTGCCACAACATCCAACCAGAAACAACAGCCAAAGTCAGAGCCGCCCGTCCATCACGCAGCCAAACACTTGGAGCTAGACCAAACACAAACAATCCATACAACACCCCTGACAGCCCCGCATAAGGCAACAAATCTGGCGACCACCACAAAATACACAGGCTAATGCCTAGGCTTAAATACAGCAGTTTGAAAGGCAAATACCAATTAAACAGGCTGGGCGAAAAAGCAAAACATACCCACACGCCCAATATATTCAACAACGCATGATAACCGTTCAAATGTACAAAATGAGCGCTGATTAAGCGCCACAGATCAACCTTAATCAGCGCGTTATCACCCACGAAGTCCATCCTAGCCGTCAGCCACAACCACTCAAGCGATGAATGGTTTAACATTGGAATTACCAACACCAATGACAACAAAAAAGGCCCTAACCATTTAAATCTAATCTTTTTGCCTGTCATTTTATTGATATAGTCTCATAGCATCTTGACGATAGAACTTCACCCATAAAACCGCGCCCTATATCCGCCCGTATTCCCAATCGTTTTGTACAACGACTATAAGCCATGGAAAGCCTCTTTGATACGTTAAAACCAGAGCGGTATTACTTGCAGAAATGAGAACGGTAGATCAGCTTAAGAAAGCTATTGATAACTATATTTATTATTACAACCACGAACGGGTCAGAGTAAAACTAAAAGGCTTGAGTTCTGTACAATACCGAACTCAAGCCTTAGCTGCTTAACAACTAACCTATCCTACTTGTGGGGGTCAGTTTATAAGCGGGTGCTTTATGCAAAGCGCTTACTACAGAGCTTTTTCCAAAGCAGGAACTGCTTCGAATAGATCTGCAACTAGGCCGTAATCGGCCACTTGGAAAATAGGAGCTTCTTCGTCTTTGTTGATAGCAACAATAACTTTAGAATCTTTCATACCCGCCAAGTGTTGGATTGCGCCAGAAATACCTACAGCAATGTATAGGTTAGGAGCAACGATTTTACCGGTTTGACCCACTTGCATATCGTTAGGAACAAAGCCTGCGTCTACAGCGGCGCGTGAAGCACCAACGGCAGCGCCAAGTTTGTCGGCCACTTTGTATAGCATTTCAAAGTTGTCGCCATTTTGCATACCACGACCACCAGAGATGATGACTTTGGCGCCAGTCAGCTCAGGACGGTCTGATTTAGCTAGTTCTTCGCCAACGAAAGCAGATTTGCTGTTTTCTTTAACAATGCTTACTGCTTCAACGGCGGCAGAACCGCCTTCAGCTGCGGCTGCATCAAAGCCAGTACCGCGAACGGTCAATACTTTGATAGCGTCTGCAGATTTAACAGTAGCAATAGCGTTACCTGCGTAGATTGGACGTACGAAAGTGTCAGCACTTTCAACACCAGTGATTTCAGAAATCATGTTTACGTCTAATAGAGCGGCAGCGCGTGGTAAAAAGTCTTTACCCGTGGTGGTAGCAGCAGCCAAGATGTGGCTGTAGTCTTTACCTAGTTCAGCTACTAGCTCACCTAGGTTTTCTGCTAGTTGGTATTCGTAAGCAGCGTTGTCCGCTACTAATACTTTGCTAACACCAGCGATTTTTGCAGCGGCTTCGGCTGCAGCGCCACAGTTAGAGCCAGCAACTAATACGTTAACATCGCCACCAATTTTGGTTGCAGCAGTTACTACGTTTAAAGTAGCGGCTTTTAAGGAAGCGTTGTCGTGCTCAGCGATTACTAAAATAGACATGGTCGCCTCCTTAAATTACTTTGGCTTCGTTTTTCAATTTAGCTACTAGCTCTTCGACACTAGCAACCTTGATACCAGCTTGACGTTCGGCAGGTGGCGTTACTTTAACTAGAGATAAAGTAGAGTTCACAGCCACGCCCAAGTCGGCAGGGGTAGTTACATCTAAAGGCTTACGTTTGGCTTTCATGATGTTAGGCAGTGAAGCGTAACGTGGTTCGTTCAAGCGCAAGTCGGTAGTAACAATAGCAGGCAGAGTAAGAGCAACGGTACGCAAACCACCGTCGATTTCACGAGTTACGTTAACTTTGTCGCCAGCCACTTCTACTTTAGAAGCGAAAGTGCCTTGTGGCAGACCAGTTAAAGCGCCTAGCATTTGGCCAGTTTGGTTGTTATCGCTGTCGATGGTTTGTTTACCTAGAATAACCAATTGAGGTTGTTCTTTTTCAACAACGGCTTTTAACAACTTAGCCACAGTTAAGGACTCTAGCTTGTCTTCGGTTTCAATTAAGATGCCACGATCAGCACCCAATGCCAGAGCAGTACGAATTTGCTCTTGGGCCACTTTAGGGCCAATTGAAACAACAACTACTTCAGTAGCTACGCCTTTTTCTTTCAGACGAACGGCTTCCTCTACCGCGATTTCGCAGAAGGGATTCATAGCCATTTTAACGTTGGTTAAATCAACATCAGAGTTATCTGCTTTTACACGTACTTTCACGTTATAGTCGATAACGCGTTTTACAGCGACAAGAACCTTCATAGATTCCTCGTATTTATCTAGTGGATGAACAAAGGACCAATACCACGCCGACAATATGACACAGTCAAAGCAGCCCTTTCCAGCGCGGCACATTATTCAAAGCTTTCTTGGGTGCGTCAATAGCATTACCACTTAATAGAAGCGTCATTTTTGCCAATGCACTGATTTTAAGAGGTATTTATAACTAAATCAGGATAAAAGCGGTTGCTTGAGAGCAAGCCAAACGTATAATAGCCGCCATTTTGCCTAGCAAGGCGAGTATTTTTTGTTCAAAAGGCGTACAATTCCACTCTTTTTTTGAACAAAAGCTTGAGAGAGTTTTTATTAAAAGTCACAGCTCCCAGCCAATGAGAGGAGATTATTATGCAACGTGAAGTAATGGAATATGACGTAGTCATTGTCGGCGGTGGCCCCGCTGGTTTAAGCACTGCTTGTCGTATCAAACAATTAAATGAAGAGCTATCTGTCTGCTTAGTAGAAAAAGGCTCCGAAGTGGGTGCGCACATTCTATCTGGCGCAGTTGTTGAAACCCGCGCATTAGATGAGCTTTTTCCTAACTGGAAAGAACTTGGTGCCCCTTTAAATACAGCCGTTAAAACAGATGAAGTGTACTTCTTCACCAGCGCAGAAAAAGGCATTAAAACTCCAGGCTGGGCGATTCCAAAACCCATGCACAACGATGGCAACTACATCGTGTCTTTGGGCAACGTAGCGCGTTGGTTGGCTGAACAAGCAGAAAACCTAGGCGTAGAAATCTACCCAGGCTTTGCCGCTGCGGAATACATCGTTGAAGACGGCAACATCAAAGGCATTATTACTGGCGATATGGGCGTTGACGCTGAGGGCAATCCTAAAGAGCATGAATACACTCCAGGTATGGAGCTACGCGCTAAATACACCGTATTTGCCGAAGGCTGTCGTGGTCACTTAGGTAAACGCCTAATCGCCGAATACAAACTAGATCAAGGCAAAGACCCACAACACTATGGCATTGGCATTAAAGAATTGTGGGATATCGACCCTGCCAAGCATAAAGAAGGCTTGGTAATTCACGGTGCTGGTTGGCCTTTGAATGAATCAGGCTCAAGCGGTGGTTTCTTCCTTTACCACGCAGAAAACAACCAAGTCGCTGTAGGTTTAATTACCGACCTATCCTACTCTAACCCACACGTTAGCCCCTTTGATGAATTTCAACGGATGAAACATCACCCAGTCATTAAACAATATTTGGAAGGCGGCAAGCGCGTGGCTTACGGCGCTCGTGCTATTACTAAAGGCGGCCTAAACTGTTTGCCTAAGATGACCTTCCCAGGTGGTTTGGTGGTAGGTTGCGACGCGGGCACCCTCGACTTCTCTAAGATCAAAGGCACTCACACTGCAATGAAATCGGGCATGATTGCGGCTGAAGAAATTGTAAAAGCCATTGCCGCTGGTCGTGAAAACGACGAAATCACCGAATTCACTACCTCATTTGAAGCTTCATGGGTATACAAAGACTTGTATCACAGCCGTAACTTCGGCCCAGCCATGCACAAGTTTGGAACCTATTTGGGGGGTGCATTTAACTACATCCACCACAATATTTTCCCAATTCCGGTTACCTTGCACGACACCACTGCCGACTACGCCACGTTAAAACTGGCTTCTGAAAGCAAGAAAATCGACTATCCAAAACCCGATGGCAAACTGTCATTCTCTAAATTGGATTCAGTTTTCTTAGGTAACGTCAACCACGCCGAAAACCAGCCTTGCCACTTAAAACTAACCGACGTAACGGTTCCTGTAGAAGTGAACTTGGCCAAGTGGGATGAACCTGCACAGCGTTACTGCCCTGCTGGCGTGTATGAAATTGTTGAGAACGAAGATGGCAGCAAGCGTCTGCAAATCAACTCACAAAACTGTGTACACTGCAAAACCTGTGATATTAAAGACCCCTCACAAAACATCACCTGGGTTACTCCAGAAGGTGCAGGCGGCCCTAACTATCCAAACATGTAGGTGCGACGAGAGTCGCGCTTCTTAGCTCGTAAGTCCTTGATTTTATTAAGGAATTACGAGGCCGCAACAGGTGTATCTTACCTCGATCGGTAGGCAAATCGCAAGGTTTGCCTCATACTTTTGAACCTAGTATCCGCTCTGCGGTAACCGGTGGTCTTCGTTACCTTCCGGCAATTTCAAACCCTAGTGGTTGGCTTATGGTCAACCCACTCTTAGCTGAATATTCGGCGGCTTTTAGCTGCGCGAAGGATAGGCTATACCCCCATAAATCTGTTTTCGACCATGCAATAGGTCAGGCCTCTTTGTGCCTGTTTCTTTTGCGTGGTTGTGATTTATGTTTGAAATTGAGCCATGCTCGCATGGCATTCTGGGTTCAAGGCGCGCTAAGCGTTCTGAGCAATTGTTTTACATCGAGATACCGATGATAAAACCTATTGTGCAACCAATAGTAGCCTAGCGGCAGTGCATCTCTGGTAACGGATTTGTGCGAAGCGCCGTGACAATGTACCCCCGAGTAATTCGGAGGCCCGATTCGTGAGATGAAGGTCTGATACTGCTAGTGGTCAAAGTGGTAAAGGGGCTAGGCTGGGTAGTAAGGTAAACTCAGGTGAACTGTTGATAAACGTCGTTATAGGGAATAAGCCAAATCCACTGATAGGCTTAAGCCAAAAGGCATCCAGTCGGCTCTTGCGTTTTACATTCGCAAGACGTTGCCATTGTGACTGGCGGCGGACAGACAGTACCTAACCTACTCGTTGTTGTTCAGAATGAACTCGGTAAGCCCGTATCATCGCCCTCGTGGCAGGCAAAGCGTAAGCGATGCTGTTGGTGGTGCGGGTAAAGGAGGATGGAAAAAGCGAAGGGCATCTTGTAATGAGGTGCATACCGACATGAAACATGGTCGGCAGCGAAAGCTGTGCCCACTTCTATCTGGTCTCTTATGGCGAGAGACCTGTTTAACCTCTGCTTGTTTTAAATTTTAAAATAAGCAAAAACACTTCCTAATGGGAATATAGCTTCCCATTAGGGCCATGCTGTATCTCCTTTTAGGTTACATCTGTTTTATTAAAGGAGTTCAGCATGACAAGTGTTTCACCTATGGTGAAATCTGCGCTCTCCGACAAACCCGAAGACTGGCACCAGATTGATTGGTACCGCGTTGAAAGGAATGTCAGAGGCATACAGATTCGAATCGCCAAGGCAACCAAAGAGAAGGACTGGCGCAAGGTTAAATCTTTGCAAAGGTTCCTAACCCGCTCATTTTGTGCTCGTGTTTGGGCCATTAGGCGGGTGACTACCAATAGAGGAAAACGCACATCCGGCATTGACGGTGTGTTGTGGTCTACGCCTGACAGTAAATGGAAGGCAGTCGACGAGCTTAAGCAGCGTGGGTATCACCCACTACCACTGCGAAGAGTTCGTATACCCAAGGCAAATGGAAAGGAACGCCTTTTAGGCATCCCCACCATGAAGGACAGAGCCATGCAGGCTTTGTATCTTCTAGGCTTACAACCCGTTGCTGAAACCCAAGGAGACATGGATTCTTATGGGTTTCGAATGGAACGCTCGACCGCTGATGCCATTATGCAATGCTATATGCTGCTGCGTAAGCAAGGCTCGGCGCAATGGGTGTTAGAAGCAGACATTGAAGGTTGCTTCGACCACATAAACCATAATTGGTTAATGAACAATGTTCCAATGAATAAGGATGTTCTAAGGAAATGGCTAAAGGCTGGTGTCGTAGACATGGGCCGACTGCATAAAACAGACGAAGGGACACCGCAAGGTGGCATTATTTCCCCTACTCTGGCCAATATTGCCTTGGATGGACTGCAAGCCATGCTCGCAGAACATTTTGGTGACAAAGGCAGCAAGCCCTATCGCCGTAATAAATGCGGTATGGTGCGCTATGCAGATGACTTTGTAATTACGGGAACCTCGAAAGAGCTACTGGAAAATGAAGTCAGACCAAAGGTAGAGGCATTTTTAGCTGAGAGAGGATTAAAACTCTCAGAAGCCAAAACCAAAGTCATACACATTGACCAAGGCTTTGATTTTTTGGGTTGGAACGTACGCAAGTACAAGGGCAAATTGCTCATTAAACCATCCAAGAAAAATATCACGGACTTCCTTAAGAAAGTTCGTGACACCATCAAGGCGAACAAAGGAGCCGAACAAAGGCACCTGATTTGGCAGTTAAATCCCATCATTCGTGGTTGGGTTAATTACCATAAACATCAGGTATCAAGTGACGCTTTCGCGTATGTGGACGCTCATATTTATAAAGCGTTATGGCAATGGGCACGCAGGAGGCACAATAAAAAGGGTAACCGCTGGATTGCCAGAAGATATTGGCGTTTAGTAGGAACCCGACATTGGACGTTTTGTGAGCCAAATAGTAGTTCGCAAGAACAGGAATATGGGGCTGCCAAGTTAATCTACGCAACGGATACGAAGATTAAAAGGCATGTGAAGGTGAAAGCGGAGTTCAACCCGTTCGACCCTGAGCAGGAGTTGTATTATGAAGAGCTTAAACGAGCGCGAACTTTAGACCAAATAGGTCATAAAAAGAAAGCAATCTCTCTTTATGTGCAGCAATTAGGTAGGTGTGGTTTATGCCAAACCATGATGGATATTGATTCGGATTTCGATATGCATCACATAGTGTTTAGGCGCTATGGCGGCAAAGACACGCTAGATAACCTAATCCTTCTCCATCCTAACTGTCATCGTCAGGTGCACAGTCAGAAACTGGTAGTCTCGAAGCCGGCTAGTCAGGCTTAAAGAGGCTTGAGCGGTGTGCGGTGAAAGTCGCACGCACCGTTCTTAGGGGGCTGGGGCGCAGCAATGCGCCTTGGCTACCCGACGCGAAAAACTCTTTAATTTCAACAGACTAGTCTGCTGAGTTAAAGTTAAAAGAAGGTCTTTAAAGAAATTTAAAGGCCTTTTTTATTGCCTAATACACTTATTAAGAACCCAAAAAACAGCCACAAACAGCAGTATTCCACCCAGCAAAATAGCCACCCCAATCGCACCAAATAAGTCGGGTGCTTTCATTAAGGTGCTCATAAGCGACTCTTGGTAATAAAAAAACCATTGATGATTCTGCGGAAATATCCACTCGTGCAGTTGATAAAAAACCCGCTTTGCTCCGATCAAAAGCAGCGAAATGGTTGCCGATGCAATCAAACCAAACAACCAGATCATTTGTGTTTTAACCTTTGGCTTAATGCGTTTCAACCAAAACCAAGGCAGCAACAGCAAAGGCACCGCAGCCAAAATCAAAGCCAGCTTTTTTACACCAACAATCAAATTAGCTACATCCTGTAAGTGAACTTGCTCTGCATGGGTTAAAAGCGGCACCCTGTGGCCAAGATACAGATAATCTATGTCAGCCAATCCCTGCCCTTGGTTATGCACAGCCTCAGCAATTAAAGCAAAGTGTTCTTTATGTTCAACAGCACTGGTTAATTCATAACCTTGTTTAAAATGATTTTGCGGTGCGTAAGTATCTATGTGCTGTTCAATGCTAAGCAGCGAATACCATGCCGGATAAAGATATTGAAGCTTGGCTAGAGCCAGCCAACTTAAAGAAAGACAAACTAAAAAGGTGCTTAGTAAGGAAATAAACCAAGCACCTTGAGAGAGAACCGCGACTTTTTTATTCATAGAGTCGCTAACAAGACTATTTGTAGTAAGCGTTGGAATTATCCGAGTGGTCGGTAATATCGGCTACGCCTTTCACCTCAGGAATGCGCGCCATCATGGTTTTTTCTACGCCTTCTTTTAGGGTGATATCCACGCCACTGCAACCACGGCAACCACCGCCAAACTCAAGCACACAAATGCCCTCTTCGGTCATTTTGACGTAGGTTACATCACCGCCATGCGAAGCTAAGCCTGGGTTAATTTCGGTATAAAGCAGGTACTTAATACGGTCTTCCAGCGGACTATCGGCACCCACTTTTGGCATTTTCGCGTTGGGCGCTTTAATGGTCAGCTGGCCACCCATGCGGTCTTTAGCAAAGTCAATGACCGCTTCTTCTAAATAAGGAATGCTCATTGCTTCAATATAAACCTTGAGCTTCTCCATTTGCTGAATTTCATCGTTTACATTGGCTTCTTCTGGGCGGCAGTAAGCCAAACAGGTTTCAGCGTACTTGGTGCCGGGTTGAGTGATAAATACACGCACCGCCATTCCGTCGATTTTTTGCTTAGAAAGTAGATTTGAAAGATATTCTTCGGCGTCTGGCGTGATATTTACATAAGTGGTCATAACAGTTACCTCTAAAAACTGGCGCCATTGTAGCGGAACTGCGGCTCAAGCGAAATACCCAAGTAAATTAGTTGGTTTAACAAATCAATACCTATTCTGGTACAATGCGCGCCTTTATTCCCCCCGCTTTGTGAGAGCTAGACATTGAACACTTCTCGTCAACAACGTATTGCAAAACTAAAAGAAAACCTAAGCCAACGCATTCATATTCTCGACGGCGCCATGGGCACCATGATTCAGGCGCACAAACTCAGTGAACAAGACTTTCGTGGCGAGCGTTTTGCAAACATAGAACAAGAAGTAAAAGGCAATAACGACCTTTTGGTGTTAACCCAGCCGCAGATTATTGCCGACATTCACCGCCAATACTTTATGGCGGGTGCCGATATAGTAGAAACCAACACCTTTAACGCCACTCGCGTCTCCCAAGCCGACTATCAAATGCAAGAGTTAGTGCCAGAGATTAACCGCGCTGCCGCCGCTCTTGCGCGCAAAGTAGCCGATGAAGTCGAAGCCGAAACAGGCACACCTCGTTACGTTGCTGGTATTTTAGGCCCAACCAGTAAAACTCTGTCGCTCTCCCCTAACGTAAACGACCCAGGTTTTCGCGCCATCAGCTTTGATGAGCTGGCGGCCAACTATTTAGAGTCAACCCTTGCCCTTATTGAAGGCGGCGCTGACCTAATTATGATTGAAACCATCTTTGACACGCTTAACGCCAAAGCCGCGATTTACGCGGTGCACGAAGCCTTTGAACAAATTGGTGAAGAACTGCCCATTATGATTTCAGGCACCATCACCGACGCTTCTGGCCGTACTTTATCGGGGCAAACCCCCGAAGCCTTCTGGAACTCAGTGGCTCACGCCAAGCCTTTATCGGTGGGCCTTAACTGCGCCTTGGGTGCAGAAGAGCTGCGCCCCCACCTAGAAGAAATATCACGCAAGGCCGATGTCTTTGTTTCAGCGCACCCTAACGCAGGTTTGCCTAACGAGTTTGCCGAATACGACCAAACCGCCGCAGAAATGACCACCATTGTTGACGAGTTTGCCGCCTCTGGCTTTGTCAACATTATTGGTGGTTGCTGTGGTAGCACGCCCGAACATATCAAAGCCATTGCCGAGGCCATGGCCAAGCACAAACCACGCGCTATCCCAGAACTTAAACCCGCTTGTCGTTTATCTGGCCTTGAAGCCTTTAACTTTGACGAAACCAGCCTGTTTGTAAACGTCGGTGAGCGTACCAACGTAACCGGTTCGGCACGTTTTAAACGCTTAATTAAAGAAGAACAATTTGACGAAGCCCTAGCCGTCGCTCGCCAACAAGTAGAAAACGGCGCTCAGATTATCGACATTAACATGGACGACGGCATGCTTGATTCAAAAACCGCCATGGTGCGTTTTTTGAACTTAGTGGCCTCTGAGCCAGATATTTGTAAAGTGCCGATTATGATTGACTCCTCCAAATGGGACATCATCGAAGCGGCGCTGCGCTGTATTCAAGGCAAAGCTATTGTGAACTCTATCAGCCTAAAAGAAGGCAAAGAGGAGTTTGTGAACCACGCCAAACGCTGTCAGCGTTTTGGTGCGGCGGTAGTGGTAATGGCCTTCGACGAAAAAGGCCAAGCCGACACGCTAGAGCGCAAAAACGAAATCTGTTCCAACTCCTACCGCATTTTGGTGGATGAACTG
Organism: Venatoribacter sp.; assembly: GCA_049277875.1. Lineage (GTDB taxonomy): Bacteria > Pseudomonadota > Gammaproteobacteria > Pseudomonadales > Oceanobacteraceae > Venatoribacter. Next base: position 1,512 of record JBASZG010000178.1, on the reverse strand, counting down.
GGCTTTAACCCTTCCGATATTATTTTCGACCCCAACGTATTTGCCGTGGCAACAGGCATCGAAGAACACAACAACTATGCCGTAGACTTTATTGAAGCCTGTGGTTTTATCAGCACCAACCTGCCCCACGCCAAAATTTCTGGCGGTATTAGTAACGTGTCTTTCTCGTTCCGTGGTAACGAGCCAGTGCGCGAAGCCATTCACTCGGTATTCTTGTATTACGCCATTCAAAAAGGCCTAAGCATGGGTATTGTAAACGCCGGTCAACTGGCGGTTTACGACGACCTTCCTGCCGAACTTAAAGAGCGCGTAGAAGACGTAATTCTCAACCGTCGCGCCGACGGCACCGACCGCTTGCTCGAAATCGCTGAAAAATACCGTGGCAATGGCGCAGTGGCCGAAAAAGAAGACGAAGAATGGCGCAAACTGCCTGTAAACGAACGTTTAGCCCACGCCTTAGTAAAAGGCGTAAACACCTTTGTCATCGAAGACACCGAAGAAGCTCGCTTACAGTTTGAACGCCCAATTCAAGTGATTGAAGGCCCGCTGATGGACGGCATGAACATTGTTGGCGACCTATTTGGTTCAGGCAAAATGTTCTTACCTCAGGTGGTTAAAAGCGCCCGCGTAATGAAACAAGCCGTAGCCTATTTACTGCCCTTTATTGAAGCAGGCAAAGACGACACCAGCTCTAGCAGCCAAGGCAAAATCGTCGTGGCCACCGTAAAAGGCGACGTGCACGACATTGGTAAAAACATTGTGGCGGTGGTGCTGCAATGTAACAACTTTGAAGTAATTGACCTTGGCGTAATGGTGCCCGCCGAGAAGATTTTAAAAGTGGCCATCGAAGAAAAATGCGATGCCATTGGTCTTTCTGGCTTAATTACTCCTTCGCTGGATGAAATGGTAAACGTAGCCGCAGAAATGCAGCGTTTAAACTTCCAACTGCCTTTACTCATTGGCGGCGCGACCACCTCTAAAGCTCACACTGCGGTTAAAATTGAGCCACGCTACAAAATCAACATCACTTGTTATGTCGCTGACGCTTCGCGCGCAGTTGGGGTAATGCAAAAACTGGTTGACCCAGAAGCAAGAGCGCAATTCTGGGCAGAAACCAAAGCCGACTACGCGGTTATTCGTGAACGTGTGGCTAATCGCAAAAAAGCACCACTGCTTACCTACGAAAAAGCCTGTGAAAACGCTTATAAAGGCGATTGGGATAACTACGTTCCACCCAAGCCTAAAAAGCTGGGCATCAGCGTGTTTGAAAATTACGATGTGGCCAAAATTGTGCCCTTTATCGACTGGACACCTTTCTTTATTTCATGGGAATTGGCTGGCAAGTTCCCTGCTATTTTAGAAGACGAAATTGTAGGCGAGGCCGCACGCAACCTATTTGCCGATGCCCAAGCCATGCTAAAACGTATTATTGATGAAAAACTCTTCACCGCTAACGCCGTGGTTGGTGTATGGCCAGCCCAACGTCGTGGCTACGACGACGTAGTCATTTAC
>JBASZG010000177.1:0-12376 GCA_049277875.1 Venatoribacter sp. | reverse complement strand
GCATTGATCTAACCGCTACCAAAGCCATTGAGGCTGCCAGCAGCTTAGTGGAGCAGCTTATCGAAGGCGATGTGGATATTCTGATTAACAATGCCGGCATCTTTAGTAACGAAACCTTAGACGATCTTGATCTTGCGCGCATTCGCCAGCAGTTTGAAGTGAATGCCATTATTCCACTACAGCTTGCTCATGCGTTGCTGCCGCTTATGGTTGAGGGCAGCAAAATTATTAATATTACTAGCCGTATGGGGTCCATGGGCGATAACAGCTCTGGCGCTTACTATGGTTATCGTGCTTCAAAAGCCGCTTTAAATGCCTTTGGTAAGTCTTTGGCTGTTGATGTTAAAGAACGCGGCATCGCCGTAGCGCAAATTCACCCAGGTTTTGTGCAAACTCGCATGGTGAATTTTCAAGGCGAAATCAGCCCAGAGCAAGCCGCCAGCGGCATAGTTGCTCGCATTGAGGCACTAACCCTTGAAAATACGGGTAGTTTTTGGCACTCCAATGGCCAAGAGTTACCTTGGTAAACCAATAACCACGACCCCGCTGCATCATAACGAGGAGCCGCACCACAACTGAAATCGAATAAACAGGAGAGTGCTATGAGCGCGAATGCTGATATCAATCAACGTCCTAATTACGACCAAGAAATTCAGGATATAGCCGATTATGTATTAAATTATCGGATTGAGAATTTTGAAGCATGGCAAACGGCACGCTACTGTTTAATGGATACCTTAGGTTGCGGCATTCTTGCGCTACGTTTTCCTGAATGCACTAAGCATCTTGGCCCTTTCGTTGAAGGCACTATTGTGCCTAATGGCGCACGCGTGCCGGGCACGCAATTTCGCTTAGACCCGGTAAAAGCCGCTTGGGATATTGGCGCTATGGTGCGCTGGCTCGACTATAACGACACTTGGTTGGCCGCCGAGTGGGGCCATCCTTCGGATAACCTAGGTGGCATTTTGGCTGTAGCCGATTACCTAAGCCAAAAACGCGTTAGCCAAGGGCAAAGCCCTCTGACCATGCGCGAAGTGCTAGAAGCCATGATTATGGCGCACGAAATACAAGGCAATTTGGCCATTAAAAACAGCTTTAACCGCGTTGGGCTTTGCCATGTGCTGTTGGTGCGCGTGGCCTCTACTGCGGTGGTAAGTAAACTTATGGGAGCCAGCCGAGATGAAATGTTGGCGGCGCTATCTCAGGCCTTTGTGGATGGCTCTGCGCTTCGTACTTATCGCCATGCGCCCAATGCAGGCTCTCGCAAATCTTGGGCGGCAGGCGATGCTACCAGCCGAGCAGTGCGCCTAGCCGATATGGCTATGCGTGGCGAAATGGGGATTCCAAGCGTTTTAACGGCACCGCAGTGGGGCTTTTACGATGTGTCTTTTAGCCACTACAACAAAGATTTAAGTTTGAAGCCCGAAGCCGAACGACGTTTTCAATTTGAGCGCGACTATGGCTCTTACGTTATGGAAAACGTGCTGTTTAAAGTGAGTTTTCCTGCCGAGTTTCACGCACAAACCGCAGCGGAAGCGGCCGTAAAGCTGCACCCAGAAGTCAAAGATAAGCTTGATAAAATCAGCAAAATTGTTATTACCACGCACGAATCGGCCATTCGTATTATCTCCAAGGTTGGCCCATTGGCGAACCCCGCTGACCGCGACCACTGCATTCAATATATGACCGCCGTTCCTTTAATTTTTGGGGCTTTAACCGCCGAGCATTACGAAGATGAGTTTCATCAAAACCACCCATTAATCGACGCTTTGCGTAATAAAATTGAAATGGTGGAAAACCCCCAATACAGCCAAGATTACCTCGACCCTAACAAGCGCTCTATTGCTAATGCTGTGCAAGTATTTTTTAGCGATGGCAGCCATACCGACAATGTGCTGGTAGAATACCCGCTTGGTCATAAAAGACGCCGAGCCGAAGGCGTTCCGCTTTTGGTTGAAAAGTTTAAACGCAATATTGCCACTCGCTTCCCTCTATCCAGAACAGAAAAAATATTGGCGCTTTTGAGTAATCAACAGAAATTAGAAAACACCGCCGTAAATCAATTTATGGATTTATGGGTTATTTAAGCAAGGAAAATGTATGTCAAATAAACGTATTATCAAAAAAATTCACACTCGTTACTTGGGTGATTTTTTAATCGAAGCCAGCCAAGACACAAGCTGGGCGCAAAAAATGCACGACCTAACACTGGAAGATAAGCTCAACACCAGTGAAGCCGGGTTCCCAGAAATATTTTCTGGTTTATTTCCAGAAGCCTCTTATTACCAACTTGAGTACAGCATTGAACGCGTTAACTTAACCGATATACCACGCGATGCCGCAGCTTGGTGGCCCGTAGAGCCGGGCACCAGCTACTTTATGGCTTACCCAACGCAATTTCCTCAGGTGGCTATTTATATGGCCATCGACTTTGATTGCGGCCACGACCACTAACGTATCATTCTTCGTATCAATGCTCTAAGCGCGGCTGGCTTCATTGGCTTGCGCAGAAAGTAGAAGCCTAGGTCTTTGGCTTGGGTTTCTATTTCAGGGCGTAAGTCTGCGGTAATCAGCACCCCTGGAATATCTTTCTTAAACTTTTCACGCAATAACTGCATGGCCTCAAGCCCGGTTTCATCGTTATCAAGCTGATGATCGGCCAGCATAATTTGCGGCTCAAATGGAATTTGCAGCGCCTCGTTAATGTCATGACTGCTGTATATTTGGCACTGCCAACTGCTAAGCAGAGCATTCATTCCTGCCAGCACTTCCGGGTCGTTATCAATCACAAAGGTTTTTAAGCCTTCCATGCCGCCTGTGCCGCCTCGGTTAATAACAGGCTGAGCTTCTTCGGCCAAAGGCTCGGTTAATGGCACCAGTAAGCGAAAGCGGCTGCCTGAATCTATCCATGAATCCACTTCAATTCGATAACCTAAGCGTTTTGTCATGCGCTCAACGATAGCCAAGCCTAGCCCCAGCCCTTTGCTGTCTTGGCGGTTGGTTTGCAGGCGCTTAAATTCTTGAAAAATTTCTTTTAGCTTAGATTTAGGAATGCCGGGGCCGGTATCCCACACTTCAATGGCCAGTTCGTTACCGCGTTTGCGACAGCCCAATAAAATGCCGCCTGTGCTGGTGTAGCGCACAGCATTGGAGAGTAAATTTTGAATAATACGGCGCAACCAAAGGGCATCGCCCAATACCCAGTAATCGCCGCAATGAGTGCGTAGTTCCAAGCCCTTGTCGGCGGCCAAGGCGGTAAACTCATCACGCAACGGTTTTAACAACGCCTTTAAGCTTAACGGTTGGATGCTGGGTTCCATGGCACCAGCATCAAGTTTGGATATTTCCACCAAAGTTGAAAGCACATCTTCAGCCGATTGCAGAGAACCTTCTAAATAATCTAATAACTCACTTTGTTCTTTAGTTAAATGATGCTGCGATAAGGTTGAAGCAAACAGCTTGGCTGCATTTAATGGCTGCATTAAATCGTGACCTGCTGCTGCTAAAAAGCGCGTTTTACTGGTGTTGGCTTCAATTAACCGCGCGGTTAAATCGGTAAGCTCTTGGCTGCTTTCTTCCACTTGTTGTTCCAACGACACATTCGCTTCTTTCAGGGCTTTCTCGGCTTTTTTATGCATAGTAATGTCGGTGAAGCTGGTTACAAAACCGCCGTCTGGCATGGGATGGCCTTGCATGGAAATAACCATGCCGCTGGGCAATTCTCGCTCAAAATGATGAGCTGAGCGGCTGCGCAAAAATTGCATTCGTCGGGCTATTTGGCTATGAATTTCACCAGTGCCGCAATAACCGCGTTTAACGTTGTACTCAATAATATTGGCGATGGGCTGGCCAACAACAATAAGCTCGTTAGGGTAGTCGAAAATCTCCAAATAACGCTTATTCCATGCAATTAGGTTTAAGTCTTTATCAATAACACTAACGCCTTGGTGCAAGTTTTCTACTGCGGCCTGCAGTTGCTCGCGGCTTAAGACATAGGCTTGGCTGGCCTCGCTGGCAAGTGAGGCAAGGTCGTGAATTTGAATTTGCTCGCCACCCAGCAGCGTCGTAAAAATCACCCGTGCCGATGAAGAACCAACCACCGATGCCAGCAGCTTTTCACTGTTGCGCAACAGTGAGACCGAGGCCAAATCTTTATTTCTTAATTCGCCATTGATTTTTTGAAAATCATAAAAAAATAAATTGGCTTTTTCGCTACCCAAAATACGCTCTAGCACCACGCGCACATCGTCTACCTTGCAATGAAATTCGCGGCCAATATTGCTTGGCTGAAAAGGCTTGGTACTGGCGAAATCACTGGCCAGCATGCGCTCGCGGACGCTGGCGTTGGTGGCGGCAGAAAAGAATATAAACAAAGAAATATTTACCCACAGGCTTAAGATGACACCTATGCTGAAATCGTCTAAGGCGAAACCTAAAAACAGAGAGTTGGTGCTTGCCCCAGGTATCACTTGCTGGCTCAAAACTGGCCACAGCAAGGTTAAAAACCACACCAAAGTGCCACCTAAAATGCCTGCGATAGCGCCTTGGCGATTTGCCCCTTGCCAAATTAGTCCGCCTAATAACGCAGGGGCAAACTGCGCCGCTGCGGCAAACGACAGCAAACCAAAAACGGCTAGGGTTTCCACCCCGGTCACAGCCCGATAAAACAAATAGGCGGCTAACATCACTAAGGTAATGACCATGCGCCTAACGCTAAGCACCAGCGCGCGAATTTTCTTAGGGTGCTGAATGTCTTTTTGAGCTTTGCGAAAGAAGTAAGGCAGGATTAATTCGTTCGAAATCATGGTGCTAATGGCAATGGTCGCCACAATAATCATGCCCGTGGCCGCACTACCACCGCCAATAAAAGCAATGGTGGCCAAAGTGCTCTCACCCATGATCATGGGCAGGCTAACCACAAAGGTATCTGGGGGAAGGTTGGTATCGGCTAAAAATAATTGCCCCGAAAGAGTAATGGGCACCACAAAAATAACCATCAACAACAAATACAAAGGGAAAAGCCAGCGAGCGGTTTTCAAATGATCGTGCGAGTTATTTTCAATCACCGCCACCTGAAATTGGCGCGGCAAACACAAAATGGCAAAGCCAGCGAGCAAGCTTTGTAAAATGAACGCCAGCGAAACAGTTTTACTGGTAAAGAGCGCATGATCGGGCAGGTTAATTTTGGCAAGGTGAATAAAATCGAGCGGGCGCTCGTAAAGCGAATTTACCACCCAAAAACCAATAATTAAAATAGCCCCAAGCTTCACAATCGACTCAAACGCAATCGCCAAAATCATGCCAGGATGCTGTTCGCTGGCATCAATATCGCGGGTGCCAAACACAATAACGAATAGCGCCATCATCCAACTGATATGAAAGGCGGTGTCTTGCCAAAAGGGAATTACCGCCTGATGAGCGCTGGTGTTGCTCAGCAATTCAAAGGTGGTGGCAATGGCCTTTAGTTGCAGCGCCAAATAAGGAATTAAGCTAAGCAGTGCTACCAAAGTAATGAGCATGGCAAGGCTGTGGTCGCGGCCATAACGAGTGCCAACAAAGTCGGCAATTGAGGTAATACGTTTATCTTTCGCAATGCGAATAATCTTGCTTAAAACTCGCCAAAACAGCATCAGAAAAATAATAGGGCCAGCGTAAATAGCCATAAACAACCAACCACTGGTGGCCGCTTGTCCTACTGCTCCGTAGAAGGTCCAAGAGGTGCAATACACCGCAATTGAAAGGCTGTAAACCACCCCATTGTTATGCAGGGGTTTATTGCGCTGCGCCTGCCTGTCTCCATACCAAGCCACAGCAAATAGGCTAAGAATATAAAGCAGGGAAATAACCACAAGGTGCCAAGCTGAAATCATGAAAACGCTCTGAACTTTTTGACAATGATTCTAGCCCAGCTTTACTTGTTATGGAGAATATTACGACTATGGTCGTGCTGAAACGCCAAAATATTTTCCCTATGATGGGTCTTCTTTACTCCAATTTGTTATTTGGGTGCTGGCGTTTTCTCAGCACCCTTTTTTTTGGGATTTGGTTATGTCTATTCAAATTAACCTTAATCAACCACCCTTCAGCTTTTTAGAAGCGGCGCAATTAGAGCGCCTAACGCAAAAGCTAGATTTAGTATTTTACCCAAAAGGCGAATTAATTCTTAAAGCGGGCGAGCCAAGCCCCGGCTTATTTATTGTGTATAAAGGCTTAGTAGAAGAAATTAACCAAGCCGACACCAAGGTCTATTCCCAATACGGCAAAGAAGATATTTTTGATGTGCGCGCACTACTGCAATCAACCAGCAAGCACAGCTACCGTGCGGTAGAAGAAACCCTTTGCTATTTATTACCCGCTAAAGATTTTATTGAACTGCTGGAAGGTTCGTCTGACTTTTCAATTTACTTTCAAACCGATTTAGGCTCACAACAAGGCTTATTAGAAAAACGCGAAACCGAAGGCGTGTCGGAATTTATTCTGTCTCGTATCGACCAATCCAGCATGCGCCCAGCCGTCTATGTGGCAGGTCAAACCAGCCTTGGCCGGGTAGCCAGTTTAATGGACGAAAAAAAGTACGATGCCTTGCTGGTTCGCACCGCCAAAGACGTTGGCATTGTTACCGGCACCGATTTACTGCGCGCTACTCTGCTTGGCGATAAAAACAAGCAAACAAGGGTAGCTGAAATTGCGCAGTTTAATTTGGTTCAGGTAGAGCTTGGCGATTTTCTCTTTAACGCCCTGCTTAAAATGATTCAGCACAACATTGAACGCGTTATCGTTACCCACCAAGGCGATGTCGTGGGCATGCTGGAATTAATGGACATGCTAAGTTTATTTTCCACCCACTCACACGTTATTGCGATTCGTATTGAACAAGCCAAAAGCCTGAAAGAGCTCGTTCTGGCAGCGCAGCGCCTAGACGAATTAATTCGCTCACTGCACCATCAAGGCGTGAAAGTAACCGCTATTATGGAGCTGATAACCACGCTAAACCGGCGTTTAATTCAGCGTGCGTTTGAATTAATTTTTCCTGAACGTTTACGCAACAGCCTCTGCGTTTTAGTGCTGGGCAGTGAAGGGCGGGGCGAGCAAATTTTAAAAACCGACCAAGACAACGCCATTATTTTAGCCAATGAACACGACCGCGAAGCCGTGCAGCCCTTGCTGCAAAGCCTGCATCAAGTGCTACTGGATTTTGGCTACCCACGCTGCCCTGGTGGCGTTATGTTTATCAACGAAAGCTGGATGCACACAGTCGAAGAGTGGCAAGAGAAAGTAGCTCGCTGGCTTAGCACCCCTGCGCCAGAGGCCATGATGAATATGGCCATCTTTATGGATGCCGTACCCGTTTGCGGCAATGCCGATTTACTCAAACCAATTAAAGCCAGTTGGCAACAGGCCGGGCTGCGCGCCAGCCTTGCCTCGGCTTGGTTTGCTCGCCCGGCGCTGCAATTTGAAACGCCACTGAGCTTTTTAGGCAATATTCGTGAAAACGACGGCACCATAGATATTAAAAAAGGAGGAATTTTTCCCATTGTTCACGGTGTGCGTGCGCTGGCCTTTGAATACGGTGTCAGCGACACCAACACCTTTGCGCGTATTGGCAAACTACAAGAATTGCAGGTGTTTGATGAAGAACGCGCTCATGCATTAAAAGACGCACTGCTTTTTTTCTTGCGCATTCGACTAAAACAACAATTGCAGGCCGACCAGCTTAACCCCGGCCTAAGCCAACAATTACAATTAAATAAATTACGCAGCGTAGATCGCAATATGTTGCGTCACGCCTTGCACCGGGTGAAAAAATTCAAACAATTCTTGCATGCACACTATCATCTGGAGAATTTCGGATGATGCCTTTATGGTTAAGACGCTTATTTGGCTATCGCATGCCACAAGGGCGTTGGCAGCATTTAAGTGAGCCATACCAAGGCGAAGAAATCATCGTGCTGGATTGTGAAACCAGTATTTTCGACAAGAAAAAAGGCGAACTATTAAGCGTTGCGGCCGTGCGTGTTAAAGGCCATAAAATTTATTTAGCCGAAGCGTTGAATATCACCATTGACTCTAATGCCAAAACCGACCCAGATGCCGTGCGAGTGCACCATTTACGCAGAGAAGACCGCACCCAAGGCATCACCACAGTTCAAGCCATTGAACAGCTCTTAGATTTTATTGGTAATCGGCCTATTTGCGGTTTTTTTATTGCCTACGACCGCGCTATTTTAAATCGCTATATTAAAGAATTTTATAATTTTGAATTGCCCAATCAGTTTTTAGATGTGGGCGATATTTTTATCGAAAAATACTATAAGTTTCTGCAAGGCGTGCAACACCAAGTTACCTTTGAAAAACTCGCTAAAGAACTTAACGTCCCCATTATTGAACGCCACACCGCCCTTGGCGACGTAATCAGCACTGCGCTGATGTATATCAAGCTCATGCAGCACAATTAACAACTCGTAGCGGCGGCCTGTGGCGCCACTACGATAATGCCTCACGCCATAGCGGCGCCACGAATAAAATAGGCCACAGTATTTCTCACCACTTGGCATAGTGGTCTTCGCTTAACCCCCATTCACCATTGAGTTTAATCACCTCATTGGGCAGGGAAATCTCGCCCTGATACAGGCCAAAATATTGGCTGAAATTAGAGGCAATAATAAAAGCATTGGTTTTATCTGTGCGTTTGCCCTTGGGTTTAAAGGTTAAATTAATAATGCCGTCGTTCGAGCGCATGTGCCAAAGTGCTTCAGGGTTGTAGCGGTCGAATTGAAAATCCACCATATCCACTTTAATTAAACGACCATCCAACCACAGTGCATTTTCAGTAAAACCCGTTTCGTTTACCCCCGCTGCTAAATTAAACCCTAATTTGCGGCCGTCTTTTAAGGTGCAAGAGAGGCTGCCCCAATTCCAAAAAGTTTCGCGGCGCATAAAGCCGCCTGTCCAATCTACGCCTGCTAAGGCGCCAATTTCTTTGAGATTATATTGTTTGTTGTTCCAGCTAATTTGCCCTTCGCAGGGTAGAGCGTTGCTCTTTTGGGTAAATACCCAGCCGTTGTAGCCAGCGCGAGTGCATATGGCTAGAGGGTGGTATTGGCTGAACTCGTCGATGCTGGCACGAATACTTACTTTGTTTGGTATCTCAACCGTTACGCGCCTTACGCCTGGGGTTTTAGTTGCTTCAATACGAAAGTATTTTTTGCCTTTTTTAAACTCGCATAAGCCTTGATTGGGTTGAGTATCAAACTGAGTTTTAAAGGCAAAAGGCTGTAAAAAGCTGTATTCCTCAAAGCTATTGGTGTGAGGTTGGTATAAATATAAAAAAGCATTGCTCACTAATTTCAAATCGACGATGGCTAATCCCACAATTAATTCAGGCGAAATAAAGCTAACAAATTGAAACTGATTAAACGCTCGATTTTTTGCTTTTAAACTCAGCGGTTTATCCATATTGGTGCGGTAGTCGAAATCGCGATAATTTACGTCTTCTACACCCTGTGGAAATAGGCCAAAGTGTGCTTTACCACTGGGTTTAATGAGTTTTTCTAATTGTGTCATGGTTATAAAACCTTTACTTAACCTTGCGAATCTTTTCAAATTAATTTGATGTACATCAATGATGTTAAATACTAAAAGTAGGGGTATTGCTATCTATAAAACAAAACAATAGCCTCATTCAAACAATAAAACGAATAATAAAAAGTAAAAAGCATTCACCCACCCGTTTTCCATTAAAGGAAATATTTATGTTTAAGAGCTTATCCATAGCTTTGCGCTTAACCTTGGGGTTTGGCATAGTTACGCTGATACTTTCCGCTACGCTTCTTCTTTCGCTAGAACGCCTCGCGCAAACCAATGCATTATTAGAACGAACCATTGATGTCGATTGGACTAAAGCTTCATTAGCCAATGAATCTGCTTTAAGAATGAATAAAATTGTGCGCCATACCTTAGCGCTTTTTATTGATGGCGACTTAGCCCAAGCCAAACAAATTATTACCGAAGAACGCAGCGCCATTACGACAGCCTTGGAGCGCTTTGATAAATTAGCCTACTTACCAGAGGCCCGACAGCTTTTAGAGCAAACCAACCGAGCCCGCGCTCGTTATGTGAATGCTTATAAAGAAGTGTTAGTGATGCTTGAGCAAGAACGCTTGGACGAGGCTAAAAACACCATGGTGCAGCAGGTAATGCCTGCCATTGAGGATTTACTGCCAGCCGTGCAATCCTTGGTCGATTTACAAGCCAAAGTGATGCAGCAAGCCGGTGAGCAAGCCAAAGCATTTTATTTAAGCTCGCGCGACTTAGTTATTGTTGCCATGTTCATTGCGCTGGTGGTATCAACGGTCATTGCCATTTGGATTATTCGTTCGGTGGTGCAGCCTTTAGGTGGCGAACCGCACCATGTGAAAGATGTGGTGAAGCGCATCGCCGGTGGCAATTTATGCGAGCCACTACGGCTTAAAAAGAACGACGAACACAGTGTGTTAGCCGCGATGGCAGAAATGCAAGATAGCTTACGCGCCATGCTTAAAAACTTGGCGGCCAATGCCGACAGTTTGGCTGGCTCCTCCTTGCAGTTAGCCGCTGCATCAAAGCAAATTACGGCCTGTTCTTCGACCCAAAGCGAGGCCAGCAGTAGCATGGCGGTTGCCATGGAAGAAATGAGCACCAATATCCGCCAAGTTTCAAGCAACGCCCAAAACACCTTAGGCTACAGCAATGAAACGGAGCGTCTCTCAAAACAAGGTGCAGAAGTTTTTGGTAAAACCTCAAACAGCATGCGCGATATTTCCGAAACCGTGCTTTATGCCGCTCAAAGCTTGCAGCAAACCAGTGAACGCACCGAAAGCATTAACGATATTGTTAACTTAATTCGTAGCGTCGCCGATCAAACCAACCTGTTAGCCTTAAACGCGGCCATTGAAGCGGCTCGTGCCGGGGAGGCTGGGAGAGGCTTTGCTGTGGTGGCCGATGAAGTGCGCCAACTGGCCGAGCGTACCTCACGCGCTACGGCGGATATTGCCGAGGTTATCGGCGATGTTTTGGCCAGCTTAGAAAATGCAGGCAACAGCATGCAAAAGGCCGTAGCTCAAGTCGACACCGGCATGAAGATGGTCGAAGACGCAGGCCAAACCATGAAGAGCATTAGTGTTAGCACGCAGCAGGTTTTACAAGCCATGGATGAAGTTTCAGCGGCTTTGTCTGAGCAAAATGGCGCCAGCACCGAAATTGCGAAACGCATTGAGCAGGTTGCACAAATGACCGAAGAAAACCACCAAGCCATTTCAGAAGTAATGGATACCGCCGAATTGCTAAATAACTTAGCCGCCAGCACGCAAGAGGCGGTAAGGCGTTTTGTGATTTAAGGAAGCCGTATGAGAATTAGGACGCTATTTATCGGATTTTCAGTCACTTTGGTGCTGTTATCTGGCGCAATGGGTGTTTGGCAAGTGCTGGATAGCCGCAACAAAATATTGGCAGTTCAGTGGGTGCAAAGCACCAATCAACTGCAAGATAGCGTTCTTAAAGTAAGCATACAGTTAGCGATGGAGCGTGGCTTAACGGCTGGTTTATTGGCCAAAAGTCATACCGCCAAAGCGCCCACGCCACAGATTAACGATTTGCGCATTGCCATTGCTGCGCAGCGGCTTAGCACGAACGCCGCATTCGCTTTGATTCAGCAAGAACTGGAAGCGCTTGCGCAAATTGTTCCAGCTCATCCTGTGGCGCTGTACCAACGCAAACAAAAAGAGCTGTATTTGCGTTTTATTAGCCTGCGTCAGCGGGTGGACCAAGAGCCAACAAATTACCCAGTGCAAGAATGGATTGCCAGCAGCACTGAAATTATCGAGGCCCTGCAAGAAGTTGCTAACATCAGCAAAACTCCTGTGGCCGGTAATATTTACAGCCACAGCACTCAATCGTTGGCGAAATTTTTGTTATCTAATTTAGCCGAGCACCTTGGCCGCGAGCGAGCGTTAGTCGTGGCAAATTTGGCTCAAGAAAGCCAATTTAGCCCCCAGCAGATGGCTACCTTGGTTAGCCTTCGTGCGCTGACCGATTATTCACTTGTGCGTATTGTTGATTTCTTAAAGAGCCAGCCTGAAAGCCTAAATCTGCAAAAAAACTACCAATTACTCGTCGATAATTACCAGCAACAGCAGCAGGTAATTCAGCAATTACTGGATGAAAGCGCACAGCAACAAGGCGAAATTCATTACAGCATTGATATGGAATCTTGGTTCGCTCAGGCCACTACCAGCATTCAATATGTAGAAAATATGCTGGCAGAAATCAGCAAACAGCACGATGAGCAAATTGGACAGCTACACCATCAAGCTTCTTTAACCAGTGCCTTGCAGCTTAC
>JBASZG010000176.1:0-4112 GCA_049277875.1 Venatoribacter sp. | reverse complement strand
GTATGAGGTTCAAAGAAAATAAGGCGTTCTCGAATAAATATTTCGATATTATCAGTGTTTATTTTGGCTCCTCTGGATTTAGTAAACATCCCATTAATATAGAGAGTTTGGATTTTATCAACTCTTTGCTCACAACTGGCGTAGGTGAAATTAATAGCTAGATTGCTCAAGATAAAAAATAAAAATAACTTTTTCATTTGATAACCCCTACCACATTAGTTAAAAATTGACAGGAGTTTTTAGGGAAGTCGTATGGTTGTTCTTCGCCGGCGATATCATCTATATAAAAATCGGACATAAAACTGGCCTCTAGCCGATCAATGTCATTGTAATAATCGGATTCTTGCCAGCTAATGTCGTCGGTTTTAGCATATTGTCGGCGACATTTTTCAGCATAAATCAAATTTTGCATAGCCTGATGCGCTTGAGCCTGAGATAAGGCTTCACCTGAAATATGCAGTGTTAAGGCTTGTCCATAAACCTTGCCAGCTTGCAACGCATGTTGCTTAGCAGGCTCAGATAATTCGCTGTTTAAAATAAGATCTTCAAAATCATCACGCACGCCATTGTTGTTTTTATCTTCACCGAGTAATTGCTGAATAGGGTCGTCAATGGGAGTATCGGGTGCTGATGGTGTGCCATTATAGGCCACCCACTTTTTGCTATTTTGTAAATCTGTATTGTTTTGGAAAATGCTCAATTCCTTGGCGATGTATTTATTTTTTCCCTCCATTACCACCGCACCAAGCAAATAAATCTTGCCAGGCTTTGGAGCTGCCGTACTGTTTAAAGCGACAGGTCGCCAGAGGATACTAATTTTTTGTGGTTTGATATTTTTAGAGGGCAATAAAGCGATATAAGCTGTTTTTTGGTACTCCGTGAGGTCGCCACGCTGGTAGCTTTTCTCAGAAAACCAAGGCTCTATCTGTGAAATAGAATTGGCCGCCCAAGTGAGCGGTGAGAAACCTATTAACAAGCAAAGCAAAAGTTTCAGACAAGTATTCATAACGCTCTCCTTCTGGCCATAGCCAAATCATGGGTGAGCGTTAAGATTAGGAGCAGAATCAGCGGGCTTCTATCAGAAGTCAGGCTGATTCTGATAAGAGTACATCAGGTAAAAAGCTTAGGATTAGGCGGAAAAATTTTTACTATTTTGCTGTGTTTTAAAGGATACGTTTTTTCTCATCAGCGTAGGTTTGCTCTTTATCGTGGGTCAAACTCTAGCTCACAGGTCATCTAAGTTAACCTTGATGCCTTGTTGAGGATTAGCAAGATGTTCGCCAACCGCTAATAATTGTTCTTCGTCACTTGGCAAAATAAACCGCCGGCCTCGGTCGCACACATGGTTGATGTGAAATATCAATTGCGTAAAGAGACTGGTGCATGGGAGATAGGCACACAATTTATTATCCATAAGGTTATTTAAAAGTTATCTACACCATTAAAAATTATAATTTTTATAGGTAAACGCCATTTAATTATCATTTTAAGCAAAAAATTAAAGGATTTTACTTATGCTGGTTGGTTTTCAAGCGTTGGCGCAACAGCAAGGCATTACGCCATCACTGGTAGCCACCACACCAACATTAATAACGCTGCCAATAACACCGGCGGTGTGATTAACAGGCCGATTTTAATGTATTGCCCCCAGCTCACTTGGTAGCCTTTGCCCGCCAGCACATGCAGCCACAACAAGGTTGCCAAACTACCAATAGGCGTAAATTTCGGGCCAAGGTCATTGCCGATCACGTTGGCGTAAATCATCAATTCTTTGGTGAGGGCGGGCACTTGTGCTTGCTCAATGGCCAGCACGCCAATTAAGGTCGAAGGTAAATTATTCACCACCGAAGCGGTGACGGCAGCTAAAAATCCTGCACCTACTGTGGCGATTAAATCACCTTGTTGCGCCAGCCATTCCAGCACCTGTGCGCCGTGTTGCGTTAAACCCGCCTGCCCCACGCCATAGACCACCAAATACATACCCAATGAAAACAGCACAATTTGCCAAGGCGCGTGGCGCATAATTTTTCCAACTGGAATTATTTTTTGCGCTTTTTGCCCCGTGCGCTGTGCCACCAATAAAAAGACTAACGCCGCCGCCCCCGCCACAATGCAAAACGGAATAGGCCAAGCGGCCAACACAAAATAAGACAGTAACAATGCACCCAACACAGGAAACGCCAAGCGAAATACTTGCGGGTCAATAATGGCTTTATGCGGTGCTTCCAACGCATCCACAGCATAAGTGCGCGGAATATCGCGGCCAAACGCCAGCCATAACACCAACAAAGTGCTGGCTACTGAAGCTAAATAAACGGGGAACATCACCAGCGCATATTGGCTAAAAGTTTGGCCAAAATAATTCGCGCTGACAATATTCACCAAGTTAGAAATTACCAGCGGCAGGCTGGCAGTATCGGCAATAAAGCCCGTGGCAATAATAAACGCCAAAGTAGCCTTGGGAGAAAAATTTAAGCGCAGCAAAATACCCATCACAATGGGCGTTAGCAGCAGTGCCGCACCGTCATTCGCAAAGAGTGCAGAAATCACTGCACCTAGCAGCACAATTAAAGCGAACAACCAATGCCCACGGCCATTGCCCCAACGCGCAATATGCAGCGCCGCCCAATTAAAAAATCCTGCTTCGTCCAAAATTAACGAGATAATAATCAGCGCAATAAAGGTAAAAGTCGCATCCCAAACGATATTCCAGACAATGCCAATATCGCCCAGTTGCACCACGCCCGTAGCCAGGGCTAACACTGCCCCCGCTAACGCACTCCAACCAATGCCCAAGCCTTTAGGCTGCCAAATAACGAAAATAAGCGTGATGACGAAAATACTAAACGCAAGCATGGTTACTCTTCTTTTTGAACATTATTAAAATATTACCGAGCGTGAATGTTTTTTATATTTAGCAGCCAAGAGGGTGCAAAAATCACCGCTCGTGATTATTGTTAGCCTCAAATTCATTAATTAAAGCGGCAAGCTGCTCTACAAACTTCTCGGTAGTATCGGCAATGGCCTGGGTGTAATCATCGTGAAACTGTTGGGCTTCATTGCGGCGAACATATTCATCATATTCGTTCGCTTGCTCCAAATACTGGTTATGCAGTTGTTTGATCTTGGCGAGCAGAGTGCTTTCTGATGCTGGAGTTATAGGCATTGTTATTCTTCTTTCTGAAAATTAGTGACGGGATTTTCAAGCAAAGTTAAAACCGCTTCGGAAGGGCGGCATAGCTTGGTGCCTTTATCCGTAACTACTATCGGGCGGTTCACCAAAATGGGCTGCTGTACCATAAAATCAATCAGTTGGTCATCGCTTAATTGAGGGTTGTCCAGCTGTAATTCATCGTAAGGCGCGACATTACGGCGTAATAAATCGCGTGGGCTTATTTGCATTTGCTCAATCAACTCAAGCAATCGTTCACGCGAATAAGGCGTATTTAAATACTCAATCACCTCAGGATTTTCACCTGAAGCCAGCATCATAGCCAAGGTGTTGCGCGAGGTGCCGCAGTTTGGATTGTGATAAATAATGGGGCGCATAAAAATGACTACTCTGCTTGCTCTGAGTGGGTGTGACATTGATTGGGAAAACAATGCTCAGGATGCCCAGCGCAGCAATCCACCGCTAAAAACTGAATCACCTGCTGCAAACGTTCTAAATTCGCGCGGTAGATAATCGAACGGCCATCACGTTTAGCAGTAATTAAACCCGCTCGCGCCAACACATTTAAGTGCGACGATAAGGTGTTATGCGGCACGTCCAACTGGCGCGCGATTTCACCCGCCGCCAAGCCATCGGGTTCATGTTTTATAAGTAATTGAAAAGTCGCTAAGCGGGTGTCTTGTGACAGCGCCGTAAAGCTTTCTAAAGCATCTGAAGTTTCCATTTGTCGAATAATATGGAAATATCAGTAAGGATGTCAATAAACAGCTAAAACAAGGTAATGCACTGTAAGAGAAAGCACTCAGCGCTCATGTTGGGCGTGTATTGCGTATCCATCTTGTTTTTTCTATAGGCGGGGATGAGAGGGCGCATGAACTGCGCCCGCGTTGATTGTTATTGAGCTAGAGACTCGAAATATAAGGAATTAAATGCGTAAGGT
>JBASZG010000175.1:0-7620 GCA_049277875.1 Venatoribacter sp. | reverse complement strand
CCACAATAAAGTCAGACGAGAACGAAATATCAGGGCGCAATGCACGCACACGCTCAAGAATATCAATGTAATAATCGACTTCGTGGTTGCGTTTCATGGCCGCCAAAATACGGTTGGAACCGCTTTGCACTGGCAAGTGCAAATGGCTGACTAGCTCTGGCACTTCAGCGTACACATTAATTAAACGCTCGGTAAACTCTAATGGGTGCGATGTGGTGTAACGAATACGGTCGATGCCGTCGATGTCGGCTACTAGGGTGATAAGCTCGGCTAAATCGGCAATTTCACCGTCTTCGGTCATGCCACGATAGGCATTTACGTTTTGGCCTAGTAGGTTTACTTCGCGCACCCCTTGTTTGGCCAGTGAGCGCACTTCTTCTAACACATCGTCGAGTGGGCGGCTAAACTCTTCGCCACGAGTGTAAGGTACCACGCAGAAAGAGCAGTATTTAGAGCAGCCTTCCATTACCGAAACAAAAGCGGTTACGTCGTCGGTTTTGTGCACGGGCAAATGGTCGAATTTTTCGATTTCAGGGAAGGTAACGTCTACCACCTGAATCATATTGTTGCGGCTTTTCTCAACCATGCTGGGTAGGCGGTGGATGGTTTGTGGGCCAAATACCATGTCTACCATAGGGGCGCGTTTAATAATGCGATCGCCTTCTTGTGAGGCCACACAACCGGCTACGCCAATTTTAACGTCGGGGTTGTTCTTTTTAAGTTTTTTCCAACGACCTAGCTGGTGGAACACTTTTTCTTGGGCTTTTTCGCGCACCGAGCAGGTGTTTAAAATAACCACATCGGCTTCGTTTTCATCGTCGGTAAGCACCATGTTATGACTGTCGCCCAGAATATCCGCCATGCGCTGCGAGTCGTACTCGTTCATTTGACAGCCGTGGGTTTTGATATAGAGTTTTTTGGGTTGTTCAGTCATAGCGAAATCTTACAGCAATAGAAAAACGGGCGCGCATTATATAGCTTTTGCTTAGAATATAGCCAGTAAACGCCAACCCTCGTATTTGGAACAGGTGCCACCATGAGTTTAACCTTATATCGCATACGCTTTCGCCAAGCCGATGCTGTGCTAGAGCTTTATGTTCGGGCAATTTATCAATCGCAATTACCACAAATACTTGAGCTGGAAGGGCTGTGTTTTAACCATAAAACAGAATTGGTGAGTGAGCCTGCAGAAGAAAAAGTAAAAAAGATATTTTCAGGTGTGGCTCGCACTTTCTTACCTTTGGCTAATATTGAGCGCATTGATGAACTTAACGTGCAAGACTTCCCGCATTACCTTTCAAGCCAGAGCGAATTGCAAGGTGTCAGCCATTTCGCTCATAGCTTGTTATCTTAATGATTAAACAAGGTTAACTTTGCGTTTGTTCAGCTGCTTACGAGCGATTTGGGTAAGCAGGTTTACAAAGCCATTTGCATGAGGGGCGTTTTGCATACTGACCGTAACACAAATAGAACTCGGTTTTGCATTTTTAGTATGAGCTAGTGATTGCATTGTATTTATCCTTTTGTGAATGAAAGTTCATTCCTAATAAAGTGCGCAACTAAGCACGTACTGCGTCCCAGCAAATATCCAACAAAGTTTGTGGGTCTATTTGCAAACGTGGGTCGAGTTTTGCTTTCTTAGCGATATTTACCAAACTGCCAAAAGTAATGATGGCGAGTAGGTGGTTATCCAAATCTTTAACCAAGTTTTTCGCTTTGGCTTGATTTAGAAGAGTATCCACTTCGTGGTGTATTTTATTTAAGGCTTCTTCGCGCACTTGCTCATTAATGGCAGGAGAAGCAACAAGCTGCTCCATTAAACAAAGATGCTCTGGGTTTTCTCGCATATAGCGATAAACGTTGCCCCAAATAGAATTAAACCACTCTCGAATACTTAGGCTTTCCTTGTTTTCAATTAAACAAGTTTTTGCCATTTCTTCAGTAAGGTAAATAAATAGCTGCACGATGAGCTCTTCTTTGGTTTCAAAGTAGCGGTAAATTGTGCCAGCACCCACACCGGCTCGTTTAGCTATCTTTGATATGGGCGAGTTTTCCAAACCGTATTGACCTATGGTTTGTACGCTTGCCACTAAAATTTGCTCTCGTTTCATACTTATCTCTCGGAATGAACGTTCATTCTATGGTTTTCGATAAAAAATACAACAATGACTTTGGTCTTAAACTTCTTGCTCTACGTCTTTGGGAATAAGCCACATGATAACCAAAGCGGTAGCTGCGGTTATAAACATCAGGCTCACCATGGGCAGTGGCGTGCCATTGTGTAAATGTGCCCAAATAAAGCCAGCTAAGGCGCCGCTGGTAAATTGTGATACGCCGGTTAGCGCATTGGCCGTTGCACTAATGTCTTTGAAATGGTGCAAAATCATGGCAACTGAGTTCGAGCCAATAAGCCCAAGTGTGCCAACAAACACCATCATTAACGGCAAGATATACCAAATGGATACATCCGGCTTAAACAAAAAGAGGCTTACCAGCAACAGCGCCGCAGTGCCTTGCAATATCAGCCCAAAGGCAAGAACCTGTTGGCTGGAGTAGCGATTCAAGAGCTGGATATTCAAGCGGTTCATACCAATCATCACAATAATATTGGCACCAAAGAGCCAAGGAAATTGCGAAGCGTTAAAGCCAAAATGCTCCATATATAAATACGAAGAGGCGGTAATAAAGATAAACATGCCGCTGTAAGAAAGGCTGAGCGCCAAAATAATTCGTCGGGCGCGTTTATGGGTAACGACGCGCCAATACTCTTTGAAAGAAATTTTTTGCCTGCGCTTTTCCTTTGGATGACTTTCTGGCAGTTGCCACAGCAACAAAATTAAGGCCAAGGCCGAATAAATACACAGAAACCAAAAAATACTGTGCCAAGTGCTGTAAGCCAACGCAATAGCGCCAAATACAGGCGCTAAAAGCGGTGCCGCCATAGTAATCATAGAAATCATGGATAGCGTTTTGGCCACGCCAACGCCTTGGAAGAGGTCACGCACTATGGCTGAAGAGTTGACCACCGCTAAGCCACCGCCTAGCGCTTGCAAAACGCGCAAGATAAGCAAAGGCTCAAGGCGGGTCACTTGGGTAAGTAGCAAACTAGAAAGCGAAAACAGGCCAAGGCCAATTACAATCATGGGTCTGCGGCCAAAACGGTCGGAGAGCGGGCCGCCGCTAAATTGCCCAATGGCAAAGCCAATTAAATAGGCGCTAATCGACAACTCAGCTAAGTGAATGCTGGTGTTTAAATCTGCGGCAATAGCAGGCATAGCAGGTAAGTTCATATCAACGGCTAAGGGTGAAATAGCCGTTAGAAATGCCAATAGAAATGGCAGTGGCAGAGCGAGTTTGGACATGATTGCCCCAAGGTTGATTGAGCGAACAAAGGGATTGGCTTAAGACGCTGCGCATTATAAAGAAAAGCGATTTAGCATAAAGCATTCCATTGTGAACAAATTGTTTTACACTGCACGCTCCATTTTAGATGAGAGCATTCGTGTGACGCAGACAACGCCGCCCTTTGGCATTCTTTTGGTGAATTTAGGCACGCCTGAGGCGGCTACTACTGGGGCTGTGCGCCGCTATTTGGCCGAGTTCTTAAACGACACACGCGTGGTTGATGCACCGCGCTGGCTATGGTGGCTGGTGCTTAATGGCATTATTTTGCGCACTCGTCCTAAAAAAGTGGCAAAGGCTTACCAACAAGTGTGGCAAGCCGAAGGTTCGCCCTTGTTGGTCATTTCTAAGCAGCAGCAACAAGCCTTACAGCAGCAGTTACAGGCTGAATTTAAGCAACATATTCCAGTAGAACTGGCCATGACCTATGGCTCGCCAAGCATTACTCAAGCACTAAATAACCTAACGCAACGCTGTGAGCGAGTGCTAATTCTGCCGCTATTTCCGCAGTATTCCTCCAGCACTACGGCGGCCGTGTATGATGCCGTAGCAAAAGATATGGCCTTGCGCCACTTGCTGCCTGAAACGCGTTGGCTTAACCAATATTTTAATCACCCGCTTTACATTCAAGCATTAGCTGATTCGGTACGCGCTTATCGTGCTACGCATGGTCAGGGCGATAAACTGCTGTTGTCTTTTCATGGCATTCCAGAGCGCTATGCCTTGCGTGGCGACCCATACCCAGAGCAGTGCCGCACCACGGCTAAGTTGGTGGCTGAAAACTTGGGGCTAAACGATGACCAATGGCTGTGTTCTTTCCAGTCGCGCTTTGGCCGTGAAGAATGGGTAAAACCCTACACCGACAAGGTGTTAGAGCAATGGGCGCATGAAAAATTGGGTCGAGTCGATGTAATAAGCCCAGCCTTTGCCGCTGACTGCTTAGAAACCCTAGAAGAATTGGATGTTGAAAATCGTGCCTTGTTTACTCAACACGGTGGTGGTGAATACCACTACATTCCTTGTTTAAACGCCCAAGATGACCATATTCAACTGTTGGTTGAGTTGGTGAAACAGCACAGCCAAGGCTGGGTGTAACTGGCTGGGCTAGTTAATTTACTAGCCCAAAGGTAACAATGTTCCAGAACGAGCGACGGTCAACCATAGCCAAGCCAGATTCAACAAACTTGCCATTTTTAAACTGGCGATAGTTAGGATAATTCTGCTGCAGCAATGCCAGTGCTTGGTTGGCTTCTTCTTCCATGTTCATTTCACGATAAGCCTCTACCTGCAAGGCTAAAGCTTCTGGCACGCTGGTGGTGCCTTGAAAGTTTAATAACACTGCCGTGGCGCGGTTGGCCGCTGCAGCAAATGAATGGCGCTTCATTAAATAGTGCGTGGCATTAATTTCATGTGCGGCTAAACGGTCTTTGATATACACCATATGCGCGCGCGCGTCGGCAACATAAGGGCTATCTGGGAAGCGAATAAGCAATTCTGAAAAGTAATGAAAGGCGTCTTTTAAGGCCGTGGGATCGCGCTGCACCAAGTCGTTACTAAAACGCTCAACAAAAGGAAAGGCCATTTCGTAGGTGGAAAGGGCGCGCATGTAATAGGCGTAATCCACTTGCTCATGCAGTGGATGCAAACGAATAAAGCGTTCGGTGGTGGCTAAAACATTCTCTAAATCAGACAGCTTGAAATAGGCATACATCATTTCAAGCTGGGCTTGCTCTGAATAGCGGCCAAAAGGGTAGCGTGACTCAAGCAGTTTTAGTTTTTCTACTGCGGTGAAGAAATTATCCGACTCCAACGATTTTTGTGCCTGTTGGTAATACTCTTGCTCGGTTAATTCATCGTTTTTATGTTTGTTACTAGAACAAGCGCTTAAAGCAAGAACTAAAACAACTAACAGCGTACGGAACGTCATGGAGTGCATCTTGGAAAATCTATATACTGGTGAAAACGCCATATTAAAGCACAACTGCAGAAAATTATGACCACTTCGATTTCTTTAAGCGCACAAGTTCCTTTTGAAATGGGCAATCGCCGTTTCGACCAAATTGCCGCTGAACTTTTTTCAGATTACTCACGTTCGCGCTTACAGCAGTGGATAAAAGACGGCCAGCTCACCGTTGATGGTGGTGTTGTGCGTGGTCGTGACAAACTTATTGGCGGTGAGCTGCTTGAGCTAAACGCTGAGCTCGAAGCCGAAGGCGACTGGCAAGCTCAGGATATTCCGCTCGATATTCTCTATGAAGATGAACATATTTTAGTAATCAATAAGCCTGCCAATCTTGTTGTTCACCCAGGTGCGGGCAACCCCACTGGCACTATGCTAAATGCCTTATTACACCACTGTCCCGATCTGCAAAATATTCCGCGCGCAGGCATAGTGCATCGCTTAGATAAAGACACCACTGGCATTTTGGTGGTGGCCAAAACCCTGCCAGCCCAAACTCACTTGGTTGCGCAACTGCAAGATCGCAGCATGGACAGAGAATACGAAGCCGTAGTGCAAGGTTATATGACCGGCGGTGGCACTGTAGACCAACCCATCAGTCGCCACGGCACTCAGCGCACCAAAATGGCGGTAAACCCGATGGGCAAAGAAGCGGTGACTCACTACCGCGTACTACAACGCTTTCCTGCTTTTACTCATATTCGTGTGAAATTAGAAACAGGCCGCACCCACCAAATCCGTGTGCACATGTCACACATTGGTCATCCATTAGTTGGCGATGTCACTTACGCAGCCCGCACTCGTTTGGTTAAAGGCATCACCCCAGCGCTACGAGAAACCCTGCTTAGTTTTGGCCGTCAGGCTTTGCATGCACGCAAGCTGGGTTTGCTGCACCCTGCCACAGCCGAATGGATGGAATGGGAAGTTGAACTGCCCAACGATTTTGTGGCTTTGCTTAACGTCTTAAAAGACGATGCTGAGCAGCATGGCTAAGTCATTCTTTACCCCTGATTGGCCACTTCCGGCTGGGGTTCGCGCACTGATTAGCACCCGCTTAGGTGGTGTATCCAGCGCAGGTTTTAGCTCTAATAACCTTGCCTTGCATGTCAACGACGACGCGCAGGCTGTGCGTGCCAATCGCCTGCAATTACTGCAAAGCCAGCCTAGCATTCACAGCATTCAATGGTTAAACCAAGTGCATGGCAATCAAGTGGTCAAAGCCATTGGCGGCACAGTTACGCTGCAAGCCGATGCTCAATACACTCAGCAACCGAGCCTAGCTTGTGCTATTTTAACCGCCGACTGCCTGCCTGTGTTATTTTGCAACCAACAAGGCACCCAAGTCGCGGCGGCGCACGCAGGCTGGCGCGGCTTGGCTAACGGCATTTTGCTTAACACTCTGGCTACCTTCGCACGCCCTGAAGACGTTAGCGTCTACCTTGGCCCAGCCATTGGCTTTGCCGCATTTGAAATTGGCCCAGAGGTTAAAGCTGCTTTCCCTTGGGCTTCCTCCAATTGCTTTCGCCAAGGGCAGGGCGATCGTTATTACGCCAATCTCTATCAACTGGCTCAAGAACAACTCAAACGAGCGGGAGTAACCAAGATATACGGCGGTGAATTTTGCACTTACAGCGACAGCGCACGTTTTTATTCCTATCGCCGAGAATCTGTGTGTGGCCGAATGGCCAGTTTAATTTGGCTAGAACCTAAGTAAATTTCCCTAAGAAAAATATGCTTTTAACCATGCAGTGCTTGACAATCAGGCACTGCATCCGTATGTTTCAAACACTTGTTTGAATTGGCCTGTTCTAGGCTGTTTTCCTATCACCGCAGCATGCTGCAAGAACATAATCAACGAGGTTTCCTCATGCCAGCATATAAGGCTCCTTTACGCGACATTAAGTTCGTTATGGACGAACTACTAGACACCCCAGCACACTACGCCAGCATTCCTGAGTTTGCCGAAGTAGCCACCCCTGAAACCGTAGACATGGTTATCAACGCTGGCGCGCAATTCTGTGAAGAAGTGTTGTCTCCTTTATATCGTGAAGGCGACAAAGGCTGTGTGCGTCATGAAGACGGCTCAGTTACCACGCCTAAAGGCTTTAAAGAAGCCTACAAGCAATACGTAGAAGGCGGCTGGCCTTCACTGTCACATAAAGAAGAACACGGTGGCCAAGGCCTGCCCGAATCTTTGGGTATCGTGATTTCTGAAATGGTCGGTTCTTCTAACTGGGCATGGGGCATGTACCCAGGCT
>JBASZG010000174.1:0-3805 GCA_049277875.1 Venatoribacter sp. | reverse complement strand
CGTAAAACTCCTTTGTTTTAGTTTAAAAGAAATTCTACGAGTGGGCTGTATTATTTTACGGGGTAGTTACATATGCAATACGAACTTGGCCGAGAAACAGAAGAACAACCATGCAGCTTAAGCAGGCGTTTATAGATTCTGTACCCATAAGATTCCATAGCACCTAATGGATAACATTATCAACCCAGCTCTGCAATGCTGGGTTTTTTTCTAGAAAAAACCAATATTAATTAATGTAGGGTTGGTGTCATAAAAACTAGAGAAGCCAAAGTATTTTTTAGCAAAAGTGTTTTGGTCACCGAAAAGCCGAGTTCGCGACCCCAACCTTTTCTCATTTTTATACGGTTGACAAATGAATAAGCATCAAGAATTCTATGTTTATCAATTGCTTAGGCGGTGACCAAATGGTTTGGTCACCGTTTTTTTATTCTCATAGTTGGAGTCATTTTAGACACCAAATGGTCACCATTTGGTCACCACCAAGGTTTAAGAGCAAAAAATTGACAAAATAAAGCCGTTAATAAACATTCTAAAAATGTCTAACGTATTGAAAATAAAAGGATTTTTTATGAGAAAAAATGGAGCGGGAAACGAGACTCGAACTCGCGACCCCGACCTTGGCAAGGTCGTGCTCTACCAACTGAGCTATTCCCGCAGTGTTCTTAGTGTTGATGAGCCTAGGTCACTAAGAAATTGGCATCCCCAAGGGGATTCGAACCCCTGTTACCGCCGTGAAAGGGCGGTGTCCTAGGCCTCTAGACGATGGGGACATCATTAAGAGTGTTGATTGGCGTCCGCCGGATGATTTGGAGCGGGAAACGAGACTCGAACTCGCGACCCCGACCTTGGCAAGGTCGTGCTCTACCAACTGAGCTATTCCCGCATTTGGCATCCCCAAGGGGATTCGAACCCCTGTTACCGCCGTGAAAGGGCGGTGTCCTAGGCCTCTAGACGATGGGGACGCATCAATCAACGAGCGCGCATTCTATTGACAGCTCCCCTACTCGTCAAGCCTAGTTTGTAGAAATTTGTATTAATTTTTTGAGCCAGCAGTCGATAAATAGTCTAGTATCGGTTTAAATTCACTTTTCTTCGACGTTCAGAGGCTTTACAGGTCATGTCAACTACGGCTTTGGTCATTATTGCATCGTTTACGGCTCTTGCAGCCGTTTTAGCCTTGACCTTTATAAAATGGCAAGACCAACGCAATATTAAAAAAGCACGAACCATTGTGAACCATAACGACAACATCAACCTTGCAAATGATATTGGTAGCCAAATTGGCTCACTGCTTTCAGAAGACATGCTGAAATTTTTGGCCAGCTACATTACTAAGAACGCGGATGCCTTAGCAGCAATGAAAGTAAAGCCAACACGCAATGTTATGTTGGGGCTGGAAAATGCCAGAATTTGGTCGGCCACAAAAACAGAGCAGCGCTCGCTTATTGCGCAAAGCGAAAATCAACTGCGAGTCATACACACTCTGCTGCTCAACTTAAACGCGCTGATTAAAAAAATTTATAAAGCGCGTGGGCTTGATAAAGATCTGGCTAAAACGCTGCTGGATGAAACTCACTTGGTGGATATGAAAGCACTTATCGACTACCACCTAGCCAAAGCCCGCCTAGCAAAGCAAATTAGCAACCATTCTTTGGCCATACACCATTATAAAAAACTCCACGAGATTGCCAGCAAAACCGCCCTTGCTGTCGATAAGCTAGGGCTAAATAAAGCAGAGCTTTTGAACAAAATAAAAGAGCATGAAGCACTCAGGAATCAAAATGCGAGCGCCAACCGTCTTGATGACGCGGCCAAAGACCTCGCTGATGAAGACAGTTCATGGATGAAAAAGCGCTATTAAGCGCTTTAATCTCCCAACGCCAAGCCGCTTAGTGGCTAGAAGCAAAGCATTTAGCAGAGTATGATGCAGACCTTTATTATCCACTATCAAAAAGGTTGTGCTTCCCATGCGCGAGATACTCAAATCCCACAAATTAGACAATGTGTTTTACGATTTGCGCGGACCTGTTCTTGCGGCGGCGAAGCGCATGGAAGAAGAAGGCCATCGCATTCTTAAGCTGAATATTGGCAACCCAAAACCCTTTGGCTTAGATGCTCCTGAAGAAATCATTCAAGACGTTATCTATAACCTGCCCGACTCAGAAGGCTATTCCGATTCCAAAGGGCTGTTTTCGGCACGCAAAGCCATCATGCAATACGCTCAGAAAAAGAATATTGCCAATGTTGGTATCGAAGACATCATCGTTGGTAATGGCGTGAGCGAGCTGATTGTGATGAGCTTACAGGCATTGTTGAATACTGGCGATGAAGTGTTAGTGCCCACCCCCGACTACCCTCTTTGGACTGGCGCAGTAAGCTTATCTGGCGGCACAGCCGTGCATTATATGTGTGATGAAGGTGCAGGTTGGATGCCAGACATTGCCGACATTAAAGCCAAAATCACCCCCAACACTAAAGCCTTGGTGCTGATTAACCCCAATAACCCTACTGGTGCGGTTTATCCTAAAGAAGTGCTGCTGGATTTAATCGAAGTGGCTCGTCAGCACGACTTAATCGTATTTTCCGACGAGATTTACGACAAGATTTTATACGATGAAGTAGAACACGTTTCTACCGCATCTTTGGCCGACGATTTATTGTTTATTACCTTTAATGGTTTATCTAAAAATTACCGTTTGGCTGGTTTTCGCTCTGGCTGGTTAATTATCAGTGGTGCCAAACAAAAAGCTCGTGATTACATCCAAGGTATCGAGCTGCTTGCATCCATGCGCATGTGTGCCAGCGTGCCATCCATGTTTGCCATTCAAACGGCTTTGGGCGGCTATCAAAGCATTGACGATTTAGTTGCCGAAGGTGGCCGCTTGCGCGTTCAACGCGACATTGCCTATAAAATGCTCAATGACATTCCAGGAATCAGTTGTGTAAAACCTCAGGGTGCACTGTATTGCTTCCCCAAAATGGACATTAATAAATTCAATATCCACAGCGATGAAAAAATGGTGATGGATTTATTAGAGCAGCAGAAAATTTTAATTGTGCATGGCACTGGTTTTAACTGGCCAGAGAACGATCACTTCCGTGTGGTATTTTTACCACGCCCCGAAGATCTAACTTTGGCCTTAAGCAAAATGCACACTTTCTTTGATAGCTACAAACAGCACTAATGCTCGACGTTCATATCAGTGATTTTTGGAAAGATTGCGCGGCCATTTTATTAATCGGCGTGCGTAACTTTCCAAAGCAACAAGTTTTGTATGTAGAAGACATTGCTGGGCCAGATGAAACGGATGAGTTTGGCCTACACAGCAGCAGACACTTGGCTGCTCTTGGTGCTATTCAGTGGTTAAGTGACGAAGGCTTTATTCGCTATTCGCTACTGAACAAGCAAGATTCCGTCGATGATTTTGTGATTACCGCCAAGGCGTTCAGCCGCCTGCTTATGACTGAAAATAACCAACCTGCTTTTCAAACCTTAGAGCAGGCGTTTTTTGCACAAAACTCGGTTTGGCTAGAAAATTTAGTGCGCTCATTACTGCTTTAAATAGCAAATCCGGCGCTTACCAAAACCTCTAATGCGTTGACACGAGTGCAATTAATATCCCTACGCATAGGGTAATTTTTTCTAAGCGCATCAAAGTTGGCGGCCAAGTTTGTGGTTTTTTCTAATGAATTGCGCATACGCAAATCGTCGCCGCGCACATCGTAAACCGCTCGAATGGCCGTTCTTAATAATTGCTCTTTGGGCATGGCCGCAGAAAATACCAACTCTTTTACGGCTGGCTCA
>JBASZG010000173.1:0-10028 GCA_049277875.1 Venatoribacter sp. | reverse complement strand
TCGGAGTCTTTACTGGAAGCAAATTTTTGAATTTGCTGAGAAATCATATTGGCAATACGTTTGTAAGGTGACCAGAAGGCTTGACGCACACTAATGGCATTTTCCACCACTTTAACTATGGTGGCATCCCAGTCGTTGCCATCGCGGTCGTAGAACAAACCATTACGGCCAACCATTAGCTCGTGATCAACACCTGCGCTAATAACCGCAACAATGTTCATGCTTTCCTTACCTGCTATAGGTTGGCCACGACGCACGCAGTTTAAGTAAATTAAGAAGCTGTTGCTGGCTTCAGCTACGGCGCTGTGAGCACCAACATCGCCGACTTCAATGACCAAGTCGCAGCTTTTGCCATCTATGTATAAACGCCCAGCTTGGAAAATGGCTTTGTCTTCGCGGCCATAAAAATCTTGGAAGGAAACATAGTTGCGCAACAAGGTAATAAAGCCATCTTTTAAGCGCAGCAGTTTGTCTAGATCGACCAAAGCGTCGGCGGCTTGTGCGTCTACTTTGTCTTGCTCAATCAGCGTTATTAAGTCTTGAATGCGGGCTTGCTGAGCAATCTCCAAAATACGCTCGTTGCTAAGCTGGTCGAATACAGGTAAGGCTGGCTTACCAGCATTCCAAGCAAAATAGGCTTCGCTTTTAGCCAGCAATTCTTGCCACTGAGCTAAAGACAAATGAGTTAACTCGCCAAAGGTGGGCACAATAGCGTGCTCGTATAGGGCTTTCACTTGGGCCGCATAGGCCGGGTTAATGCCTTCGGTAACAGGCAAACCTTGCTGGCCTAAACCAATGGCGGCTAAAGGCAAGCCACTAAGTTCACCCACCTCGGCCAAGTTTAATAACGCCAAACGCTGCAGCTCGCCTTCTTGGGCATTCATAATAGCCGACGCACGAGTGTCGTAAGAGGCCATCGCCACACGAGTGAAATAGTCGTTAATTTTTTCACGCAGCGCAGCAATCGCGCCAATAGCTGGGGCGGTGTGCTCGGCAAAAGGAAGCAGCAAAGATTCATCCGCGCTTTGTAGCCAACCTTGAGCCTCGGCAATGTGTTGATAGAACAGTTGCACTTCCAACTCGCCTACGGCCGGCTCACCACTGCGGTCAATTTTACCGCCAGTGCAAGCAATGATTTCACCAATGAGCCGGGCTAGGTCTTGATCGCTGGCAAATGAAATGGGAATTAAACCATCGCCATTGGCTTCATTGGCAGGAAAAAGAGCCGACAAATCGGCGGTGTAAGAGGCATGAATAGTGTCGTTTTCACTTTTGCCCAGCACATGCAACAAACGTTTGGCCGCTGCTTTTAAGCCTGCGCCTTCTGGCGAATCACGAAAAGAGCTTAGTGTTAGCGGGTCGTTTTTGAACAGTTGATTGGCATCGGCCATGCGCAATAGCAGCCAGTCGATAGCGGCCAATAGCTCTGGAGCACGAATGCGACCATCGTTATTAACATCAAGGTATTTCAACATTTTTTCATCCAGCGCAAGCCGACCAATTGGGCACACCAAAGTGGCCCATAGTTTTTGGTCTAGGCTGCGCAGGGCGCGTAAATCGTCTTCGTTTTCTATGCAAACTTGATCAAAACCACCGGCGCGAAAAAAACGCCATTGATGCTCTGCTTTATTCATAACTCAACACTCTTCGTTTTTATTGTTGTGGAGCAAATACGCCCGATGATAAATAACGGTCGCCACGGTCGCAGATAATAGCCACTATGGTGGCGTTTTCTACTTGTTGCGCCAAACGCAACGCGCCAAACACCGCACCACCAGAAGACACCCCGCAGAAAATTCCTTCTTGGGTGGCTAAGGCACGCATGGTTTGTTCGGCTTCTTGCTGACTTACGCTGGATACGTCGTCCACTAAAGAGGCATCAAAAATGGTAGGTAGGTATTCTTCTGGCCAGCGACGAATACCAGGAATGCACGAGCCATCTTCGGGCTGCATGCCAATAATTTTTACCTTAGGGTTTTGGCTTTTAAGGTAACGGCCAGTACCCATAATGGTGCCAGTAGTGCCCATAGAGCTTACAAAATGGGTAACTGTGCCTTGGGTTTGTTGCCAAATTTCGGGGCCGGTACTTTCAAAGTGGGCTAAGGGGTTGTCGGCGTTACCAAATTGGTTAAGCACCTTACCTTGCCCTGCTGCGTCCATGGCTAGAGCTTGGTCGCGCGCAGCTTCCATATTTTCCGTCAAAATTAATTCTGCGCCATAAGCCTGCATGGCCCAGCAGCGTTCTTGGGTAGAGGTTTTAGGCATAAGCAAAATCATCTTGTAGCCCTTAATAGCCGCCGCCATGGCAAGGGCTATGCCGGTGTTGCCACTGGTGGCTTCAATTAAAGTGTCGCCAGGCTTAATTTCACCGCGACGCTCTGCGCCTTCAATCATGGCAATGGCAGGGCGGTCTTTGACTGAGCCTGCGGGGTTATTGCCTTCCAGCTTTAATAGAATGGTATTGCTATTTTCTGCCGGCAACAGTCTTTGTAACCTCACTAATGGCGTATGGCCTACGCAGTCAGCAATGGTTGGATACAAGACGCTACTCATAGCAATTCCCCTTAGTGAATGAAAAGAAAGCGCTAGTTTACCCAGCTCTGGGTAGCAAGGGTAATAGTTATTTAAAACTGAGCGAGAGTTTGTTCGTTGCACCCCGCTGCCAAGCCCTTTAATCTAGCGGCTTTGTGGCTTGGGATTGTGGTTGGCATGAATCATTGGCGTATTCAAAATCGAATTTTATTGCTGGCGCTGCTGCCGAGTATCTTGGTTACCATTGGCCTTGGCGCTTTTTTCACCTACGAACGCTGGCAAGACTTAGACACACTACTTGATGACCGCGCACTGTCGATGGCCAAACATATTGCCCCCACCACAGAATATGGCGTTATGACTGGCAACCAAGGTATTTTGCAGAATATCGCTAATAATATGCTGGAAGAACGCGATATGCGCTCTATCAGTATTTACAGCCAAAATATGGATGTTCTGGCGCACGCTGGGCCAAGAATGAGCAGCACCAAGCCGGTTGATCACGAATTACAAAAAGATCAGTTTTTTATCTCTCATAGCTCCCAAGGCGTGCGTATTCGCGCTCCAATTTACGCACAAAACATTGTGATTACCGATGAAATTACCGATTCCTTTTACACCCAACCCAAAGCGCCGACTAAGCTGCTTGGCTGGGTGGATATCGAACTATCAAACCAAAATACCCGCCTCGCCCAATATCAACATATTATTTCGGCGCTATTTATTATTGGTGCAGCAGGGATTTTAACCATTCTATTGGCGCTGCGTGCCAGCCGTATGCTTACTACCCCCATAGAGCAGATTATTTTAGCCGTAAAAGAAATTGAGAACGGCAAGCTTGATACCCGCATTCATCTTAAAAAAGGCGGCGAGCTGGGCCAACTTGCCTCTGGTGTGAATGCCATGGCCAGCGCCTTGCAACGCATTAATACGGAATACCAATACAGCCTTGAGCAAGCCACTCGCGATTTGCACGAAACGCTGGATGAAATGGAAATTCGTAACCGCGAACTGCAAATAGGGCAAAAAGAAGCCATTGAGGCCAACCGTATGAAATCGGAATTTTTGGCCAATGTGAGCCATGAAATTCGTACCCCTTTAAACGGTATTATTGGTTTTAGCGAACTGATGGCACGCACTCAAGTGAACGAGCGCCAAAACGACTATTTACAAACCATCCGTAAATCGTCAACCGACCTTTTAAAAATTTTGAACGATATTTTAGACCTATCAAAAATTGATGCCGGCAAGCTTATTTTTGAAATGATCGACATGAATTTGCGCAGTGTGGTGGATGAAGTGCTGAATGTGTTGGCTCCCGATGCCAGCAACAAAGGCATCGAATTAAACTGCTTAATTTACGACGATGTGCCAGTGCACCTGCGCAACGACGCCTTACGCATTAAGCAAGTGCTCACCAACCTAGTGAGCAATGCGATTAAATTTACCGAACGTGGCAGCGTAACCCTGCGTGTTTCACTAATTAATAAAACCAACAACCACGCCAGTTTAAATTTTGAAATCAAAGACACTGGCATTGGCATGACGCCAGAGCAAATTGGCAAAATTTTTGTGCCATTTTCTCAGGCTGATAACAGCACTACTCGCTTATTTGGTGGCACCGGTTTAGGGCTAATTATTTCGCGTGCGCTGGTCGAAGCCATGAACGGAGAAATTCAGGTGCAAAGCCAGCCGGGCCAAGGTTCAACCTTTAGCTTTTATATGGACAGTGAAGTTCAAGAAACCAAAGACGCTGAATTTAAGCCACTTAACCTAAACAAATTGTGTTTCTTGGATGTAAACGCCACCAGCCGTTTAAACACCTCTATTTTGCTTGGTAAGTGGTCAGTAAACACCGACAGCTACGAAGATATTGCACGCCTAGTAGAAGATGTAGACACCGGGGTTCATGAACCTTGGCAGGCAGCTATTTTAGCTTTGGGACTTAAAGCACCACAGGCACCTGAAGTAACCGAGCTAATGATTAAAATGACACAATTAAATATTCCGCTGATTGTGCTAACCAATTTAATTCACACAAACTTTATTGATGCCTTTAAACAATTAGGGGCAAACTGCGTTTTTGCCCAGCCTTATTTGCACACCAAACTCTACGAATGCTTAGAAAAAGTGGTGCTTGAACCAACCGATGCCCAGCCATTATTAATAGAACCAGTAACACGCACGCAGCAGCTTCCACATATTTTGGCAGTAGACGATAACCCAGCGAATTTAAAATTAATTACCACCTTAATTCGTGAGCTACAAATTCCTGTGCATGCAGCGGCATCGGGCCAAGAAGCCATAGACATAGTGCAGCAGCAGGCCATAGACCTCATTTTAATGGACATTCAAATGCCGGGAATGAATGGCATGGAAGCCACCCAGCGTATTCGTAAGCTGCGCGGCGGTGAAAATATTCCTATTTTGGCGTTAACAGCTCATGCCATGGCCGATGAAAAAGACGCCCTACTCAAAGCCGGCATGAATGAATACAAAACCAAGCCCATCACGCTTGAGCAACTGATTGGCAGCATTGAAAAATGGACAGGCTACCTAGCCAGCCCCTTAGTCGTTGAACCACCCAAGCCCTCTTTTAATATTGCGGCTGCGCATGACCTGACTATTTTTTCAACCCCGCAGGCGTTAAAAAACAGCAATCACAATGTGCAACTGGCAATAGATATGTTCCAAATGCTGCTAGAGCCATTGGGCAGCGAAGCAGAACAAATTATGCAGGCATGGGAAGATGAAAATTTTGAAAAACTCTTGGATGTTGTACACAAAATGCACGGCGCAACACGCTACTGTGGCGTGCCTAAATTACAGGAAAGTTTGGGATCATTAGAAACGGCACTAAAAAATTCACAGAGTAATTTATTACCCGAATTAGTTCGCGTCGCCCTAGAGCAAATTAACCACTTGCAGCACTGGGCCAGCAGCAACGACTGGCGCTTGTTATTGCAACAAGGCAAAGGCGAGAACTAGCGTCCCTTCATCCGACAAACTAACTAAGGCGCGGTCAGCACCTAGCTCGGCAAGTTTAAGGGCAGCCCCAGCATAAAGATTGACATAGGGTGTGCCCTGCTCGTTACGCAGTATTTCCAGCTCTTGAAAGCCTACGCCTTTGGCAATACCGGTGCCCAACGCTTTAGCTAGAGCTTCTTTGGCGGCAAATTGCTTGGCTAAAAAATTCACCGATTGCTGGCGCTTCTGGTATATCAGGCGTTCATCGGCAGTGAGAATGCGCTCAACAAAGCGCTGGCCAAAGCGCGCTAGGCTTTGTTCTATGCGCCGGCTGTCTAGAAGGTCGGTGCCTATGGCCACCACCTTCGACAACTGAGGAAAAGGCTGTTCCACTTAGCCTTTGGCTCTTACTAACAAAGCACGCATTTCTTGCACGGCTTGTTTTAACCCCACAAACACCGCCCGCGCCACAATCGCATGGCCAATGTTTAGCTCGTTCATAAAAGGAATGGCGGCTATGGCTTCGACGTTGTGGTAGTGCAAGCCGTGGCCGGCGTTCACTATTAAGCCTTGGCTGTGGGCGTAGGCTACGGCTGCTTCGATTTTTTGCAGTTCTTGTAATTGTTCGGCTTCGGTTTTGGCGTCGGCGTAGTGACCAGTGTGCAGCTCAATCACTGGCGCACCTACGCGCACTGCGGCATCAATTTGGGCGGTGTCGGCATCAATAAAAAGCGATACTTCCGAGCCAATGGCCTTTAAGCGCGCTACGGCGCTGGCAATGTGCTGTTCTTGCCCGACCACATCAAGGCCGCCTTCGGTGGTGAGCTCTTCGCGTTTTTCGGGCACTAGGCAACTGGCGGCGGGTTTTACTTCTTCGGCCAGTTTAAGCATGTCTTCGGTTACTGCCATTTCTAGGTTCATGCGCGTGGTTAAGGTTTGGGCTAACACATACACATCGCGGGTTTGCATGTGGCGGCGGTCTTCACGCGGGTGAATGGTAATGCCATCGGCACCGGCTTCTTCGGCCACAAAAGCCGCTTGCACTGGGTCGGGGTATGGCGTGCCTCGTGCTTGGCGCAGCGTTGCGACGTGGTCGATATTCACACCTAATAACACACGGTTGGGGTTTTTCATGGCATTACCTTAGTTAATCAATTAAAGCGGTTGTACTTTGGCCTTAGCGTATACATCAAAACGGTTGGCCTTGCCAATAATGGCAAAGCTGGGCGTTTGGTTTGCCAGCGGCGCGGCTTTGCGTGCACGCTTCACCACCACTCGACAGCGTGCATGTGCTAAGGCCAAAGCCAAAAGTTCATTGGCATCGGTGTCTTGGCCAACCAAAGTGCGAAACGCTTGCATATCTTTTTTAACTTGGGCGGTTTGTTTTTCGTCGTGCTCGAACATAGGGTCGAGGTAGACCACATCGGGCTGCTGCTCAGGGTTGTCAATGGGCCGTAGCAACTCGTGACTAGAGCCAAACTTAAGCTCGATACGCCGCACTATTTCACCCACCAGCTCGTGATGGCGCGCGCGGTTTAAACCATCGGCCAACAAAGCCGCCACCACTGGGTGGCGTTCGTGCGCTTCCACTTGGCAGCCAAGGCTTGCCAGCACGAAACTATCACGGCCAAGCCCGGCGGTGGCATCAACCACACTGGGTTTGTAGGCACTTACCCCAATAACCTTGGCAATATCTTGGCCTTGGCCACCACCAAACTTTAAGCGGTGGGCATTGCTGCCGCCGGTAAAATCGACATTAACACTCACTTTGGGGTTATCACCTTGCTTTAGGCTTAGGCCATTAAAATCAAGGCACAGATAAAACTGATTATCAGCGGGGAGTTTTTTGCTTAATTCAAAGTTATAAAGCTCGGCTAATTGCCGAGCTTCGTCTTGCAGGCTGTTATCCAGCAAAATCAGGCGATGCACTAAGGCGCACTCCAATCGACTATGCCAGTAGCCCAAGTGACTAAAATAAGGCCGCCAAAAACAATGCGATACCAAGCAAAAGGCACATAGTTTTTGCTGGCTAAAAACTTAAGCAAAGCGCGCACCGCAACTAAGCCACTGATAAAAGCCGCGACAAAGCCAACCGCGATTGTGGCTATGTCGTCCATGCTGAAATAATTGCGGTACTTAATAACTTGGTAAAAGGTGGCAGCAATCATAATAGGCACCGCCAAAAAGAACGAAAACTCGGTAGCCACTTTGCGCTCTAGCCCACCTAGCATACCGCCCATAATGGTACTGCCAGAGCGTGAAGTACCGGGTATTAAGGCCAATATCTGCGCGCAGCCTACTACTAAGGCGTCTTTAGCGGTCATATCGTCTACGGCTAACACCCTAGGCGGCACTTTGGTTTGACGACGTTCTACCCACAAAATAACCAAGCCCCCAATCACCAAGGCGCTGGCAACAGTAACTGGGTTAAATAAAAAGGCTTTAATTTGCTTACCAAACAACAAACCAACCGCAGCGGCAGGAACAAAGGCTACCGCCAAATTAAATACAAAGCGGTTTACTTGGCTATCACGCCCAAAGTTAACCAGCACATGACCAAAGCGTTGGCGATATTCGTAAACCACGGCTAACACCGCGCCTAGTTGAATGGCAATTTCAAACACCTTTTCGGTGCTGCGAAAATCAAGTAGATCGGCGGCAATAATAAGGTGGCCAGTGCTAGAAATAGGTAGAAATTCAGTAACGCCTTCAATCAAACCAAGAAGCAGTGCTTTAAGTAACAGTAAAATATCCATTTTGCGATTTTTGTAATAAGTGAATTAAGAGCGGCTTAATAGACTGGGCTGCTCATCGAGTTTTTTCCAAGCAACCGAGTCGCGCAAATACACAGGTAATTGCTGTTCGGCAACGGTAAATTGCTGGTTTTGCCATGCAGGTAAAGCCAACTCCAACACATGCAGTGCCAAAGGAGATGTTTGTGCATAAGTTTGATTTAGCAGGCTAAAGTCGCTCAACAATAAGCCATCACCGGCTAACTCGCCTGAAAACTGGGCAATATCTTCTAGGCAGCGGCTTGGCTCGCCCACTTGTTCGGCGGCAATGGCGGTGCAAAGTTGCTCTTGGCGCTGAAACTGGCCCCAAAACACTTCACCCATATGCGCGTTCATAATGGCAAACACTTGCTGCGCTTGGCTGTGCGAAAACACATTTTGCGCCAGTGCTTGTAAGGAGGAAACCCCGTAAACAGGCAGTTCAAGACCCAAGGCAATGCCATGAGTAACGGAAGCGGCAATACGAATGCCGGTAAAAGAACCGGGGCCACAGCCATAGGCAACGCCTTGCAGTTGGCTTTTAGCCACCCCAGCTTCGGCCAGCAACTCGCTGACCATTGGCAACAACCTTTGCGCTTGGCGGCGCGGCTGCTCTTCAGCCTTGTGCCACCACTGGCCTTGGTGCAACAAAGCAACAGAACACAAAGAAGCAGAGGCATCGACAGCAAGCAAGGTAGGCATAATGATAAAGACAGGCTAAAAACAAGGTGGCCAGTATACTGAACTACGCTTTTTTATGACAGCGTTGGGTCTAGGGTCGGGCGCAGAGCATAGTCACTCTGCGCGTAGCGATATAAGTACGCAAAGAAGGTTTAACCTGCCTAACCGAGTTTTAATCTTCGGTATTGGAAGGGTTGTTTTCTTCAACGACTGGGGTGGGTTCAAACAAGGAACTGGGTTCTGTGGCTAGAGGCTTTTCTTCAACCACAGGGGCAACAGCAGGTTCTTTCACTTTTTCAGGACGGCCACGGCCCTTATTGGCAGACGTTTTGGCCGTACTTTTGCCAGCGGCTTTGGCTTTGCTGGCTTTAGTGGTTTTGGCTTTCTCGGCTTTTTCTACCTTGGTTTCGTCTACTTTGATTTTTTCTACTTTGGCTTTCGCTGCCTTGGTTTTTACTGCCTTAGTTTTTGCCGCTTTGGTTGTTACGGCTTGCGCTTTGGCAGGACGGCCACGACGTTTAGGCTCAGTTGCCTTGGTTTCTTCTACTTTGGCCTCTTGAGCTTTTGCTGCTTTAGCTGGGCGACCACGGCGTTTGGGCTCGGTTGCTTGCGCCTTGATTTCTGGTGCAGCTATTTCTTGTGCTTTTTGTACTTTAGCAGGGCGACCACGACGTTTAGGTTCGGCGGTGGCGGCTTCAAGATTTTTTTCTGTTAGCACAGCAATTTTTGCAGCCACTTTTTTCGCAGCTTTAGCTACTTTCTTTTCTTCTTGTAACAAACGTTTTGCTACTTTTTTAGCATTTTGTTTGGCGCGCTTTTTATTCCATTTTTCAATAAAGGCGGCTACGTCTTTTTCTAAATCGGTGGTTGCTTTATCGGCAAGTTTTAGGGCATAAACTTCGGCAGCGTCTTTGGCTTTGGCGTAAGCACTTTCAACCTTTACTTCCAGTTCAGCGGCTTTTACCGCTAATTTGCTGTTGCGTAAATCGGCTTTAAGTTGTTGCAGCTTACCATGCTCTTCTTGCACTTTTAGCGCTGCATTTTCTTTTGCTGTTTGGGTGGCTTTGCTAAGGCGCG
>JBASZG010000172.1:0-3167 GCA_049277875.1 Venatoribacter sp. | reverse complement strand
AATGGGTGTTCTTGGAATGGCTGCACCTTTTGCGATATGTATACGCAGGAGCAGAAGAAGTTTCGCCCGCGTGAGGAAGACTATCTTATTGCCGAGTTAGAAAAAGCCCGCGCTATTGGCCCACGCTTTGAGAAAGTATTTTTAGCCGATGGCGATGCAATGACGCTTTCAGTGCGCCGTTTAACTCGCATTCTTGAGCTTATTCGTGAGTATTTACCTTGGGTGGTGCGCGTGGGGGCGTATTGCTTGCCACGCAATGTCAGCAACAAAAGCGAAGAAGAGCTTACCAAGCTGCGTAAACTGGGGTTGGGTATTGTTTATGTCGGTGCGGAAAGTGGCGACGACGAGGTGCTTGGCTTTATTAATAAAGGCGAAACCGCACAAAGCACGCTAGATGCTTTGATTAAGTGCAAGCAAGCCGGCATTTTAACGTCGGTGATGATTTTAAATGGCATGGGCGGTGTGGCGTATTCTAAGCAGCACGCGCTTAACTCGGCCAAGTTAATGAACGCTGCCCAGCCCGATTTTTTATCGACCCTCATTGTTAGTTATCCTTTGGGCGATAAGCGGGTTAAAGAAGGTTTTAACGGCAATTATCAGTTGCCTTCGCAGCTTGAGCTGTTTGAAGAGCTCAAGCTGTTGCTTGAAAACCTAGAGCTAGAGAACACCGTGTTTCGTAGCGACCACGCTTCTAACTATCTGCCACTTAAAGGCACGCTTGGCCAAGACAAGGCTAAGCTGCTGGCGCAGTTAAATGAAGCTCTGGCTGGGCGCATTGCGCTGCGCCAAGAGTGGCAACGCGGGTTATAACCTATTCACTAAGGAGTTTGGTATGTCGTTAGATTCATTGCTTAAACAGATTGGCAAAGACAAGGCGCAAAACATTCCGCCAGTGGAAAAATGGCACCCCGAATTATCGGGCGATATTGATATGGAAATTCGCGCCGACGGCAGTTGGTGGCACCAAGGCGAAGTGTTTAAACGTCAAGAGCTAGTAAACCTATTTGCCAGCATTTTGCGCCACGAAGATAACGACTACTTTTTAATTACGCCGGTAGAAAAGTGGCGTCTGCGCGTAGAAGACCGTCCGCTTTTTATTAGCATGATTGAGAAAACCGAGCAGGGCATTAGCCTGTTAAGTACCACCGCCGATAGTTTTGTATTAGATGAAGAACACCCGCTAAAAGTGAGCAGCTTAAATGGCGTAGAGGTGGCCGAGGTAAAAGTGCGCCACGATTTATGGGCGCGTTTTACTCGCAACGCTTGGTACGATTTATTGGAGTTAGCCGAAGAAGAAAATGGCCATTACTTTGTAGAAAGTAACGGCCATAAGTTTGCTTTAAGCTAAAAGGGTTTAGCCTTTGGCTATGGTGTTGCCTGCGTGCAGGCCACATTCTTTGTGAGTTTCGTTTTCCCACCACCAACGGCCTTCGCGCTCGTGCTGGTGCGGTAATACTGGGCGAGTGCAGGGTTGGCAGCCGATGCTGATATAGCCTTGCTCGTGCAGTTTGTTGTAGGGCACATCGAACATTTTGATGTAATCCCACACTTGCTTGCCTGTCCAAAGTGCCAGTGGGTTGTATTTATGCAGGGTATCGCCTGCGCCTTTAAATACGCTGTCTATTTCAAACATATCCACGCTGGAGCGAGTGCCTGGGCTTTGTTCGCGGCGTTGGCCAGTAATCCAAGCGTCTAGGGTGGCCAGTTTTTGTTTTAAGGGTTCGATTTTACGAACGCCGCAGCATTCTTTGTGTCCGTCTTGGTAAAAGCTAAAAAGCCCTTTTTCGCGCACAAAGTTTTGCAGTTTTTCTTGGTCTGGAGTGCGCACATCTATGGTGATGCCGTAATGAGTGCGGACTTTTTCAATAAACTCGTAAGTTTCTGGGTTTAAACGGCCTGTGTCTAAGGTAAACACCCCGACCTTTGGATTAATTTTTACCGCCATATCAATCAGCACTACGTCTTCAGCGCCGCTAAACGAAATGGCGATATTATCGTGTTGGCTGAGTGCGTATTTTAAAACGTCTTTAGGGCGTTGGTTGGCAAACTCTTGGTTTAATTCCGCAATGCTGGGCATGGTCTTACTCGAACTATGGAAAATAGCACGAAGGTTAGCACAGGCGTTTTAGTGCAAAAAAGAATAAAAGCTTATATTCATATACCCCTGCAAAGAGCACTGCAAAACCACCGCCTTTCTGCTAAAGTACGCGCGCTAAAATTACTCGATTCCACTTAGCTTTGGAGATTGTATGGAAATCGCTTGCCTAGACCTTGAAGGCGTATTGGTGCCTGAAATTTGGATTGAATTCGCTAATAAAACCGGTATTGAAGAGCTTAAGGCTACTACCCGCGATATTCCCGATTACGACGTATTAATGAAACAGCGTTTGCGTATCTTAGACGAACACGGCTTAAAGCTGCAGGATATCCAAGACGTTATCGCTACGCTTAAACCCCTAGAAGGTGCAGTCGAGTTTGTAAACTGGCTGCGCGAGCGTTTTCAGGTGGTTATTTTATCGGATACTTTCTACGAGTTTTCTCAGCCTTTAATGCGTCAGCTAGGCTTTCCTACCTTGCTGTGCCACCGTTTGATTACCGACGATGAAGGCCGAGTAGTAGACTACAAGTTGCGCCAAGCCGACCCTAAGCGTCAGTCTATTCGTGCGTTTCAAACCATTTATTACCGCACTATTGCAGCCGGTGACAGCTACAACGATACCACTATGTTGGCCGAAGCCGACGCAGGTATTTTGTTCCATGCACCACAGAATGTAATTGATGAGTTTCCACAGTTCCCTGCGGTTCACACTTACGAAGATTTAAAGAAAGAGTTTATTAAGGCCAGTAACCGTAATTTAACTCTGTAATTAATACTGCACGAACCAGTGCTTATCCCAAGTCATAAGCACTTTTTCGGGGTATTTTACGCGCCCAAGGCTGCCGTTATAGCGGGCGAGGGCGCGAATAAAATCGCCTTTTTCCCTATCCAAATAATGCTTCAAAATAGTGCAGCCATAACGCAAATTGGTTTGCATGTGCATTAGGTTGTCGTCTTCACGACCAATTTCTTTTTTCCAAAAGGGCATCACTTGCATATAGCCTTGCGCCCCCACCACCGACAAGGCAAAGCGGTCGAAAGCACTTTCTGTTTGAATAACCGCCAGCAC
>JBASZG010000171.1:0-3086 GCA_049277875.1 Venatoribacter sp. | reverse complement strand
CGTGCAAAGCGTTGGTGCCAATGCAAAAGAGACGGATGCGCAAATGGCCCAACGGCCAAGTGCAGCATAATAATCGCCGCCGCAGGAAGCATGGCGGCGATAAGCCAAGGGTTAGTGGTCAAAATTGGCAGCGACCTCGTTGTCTTTTACCATTTCAGAGGTTTTGTAAGTGGTATTGCAGAGTGCTTGATTAAGCGCTTCTTCTGCACTGAATGGCGTTAAGGTAGCACATTCGCTGGCCAATTTCTGGATTTCATTTTTATATTTTTTCATATTGATGCGGCTTAAGGCCACTATGTACTCGTTGTACACCACAGGCAGTGTGGGAGCGGTTTCTTTGGCGTTATCAAAGCGCACAATGGTGCGGTCTTCGGTGGCGCCATAGGTTAAGCGACCAATAAAAGAGCCAACACGCTCCACTACTCCAGCTTGTAAACCGCCTAACAACGCAGCGTAAAGACTAATATCGGGGCTTTTTTCGGCGAGTTTGCCCAAGGAAGTTTGGGTGGAACCCAAAAAGCCAGTTGCCAAGGCCAAAGGCGTATTTAAGCGTTCTAAAATGCGCACACGAGCATAAAGCAAGCCAAATTCAGCAAAGTCATAGCCAGGGGTTAGCGGTAAGTAAACCTGGGCTTCATCCGCCGCATGGCGAAACATTTCAAGCTTCTCTTTGGGGCTTTGCAACATAAATGTGGCGTACATCAGTTTGGAATAAATAGCGGGTACAGCACCGGCAGGGCCAAGCTGCATCCCTAACTGATAAGCTTCTTTAAATTGTCCTTGATAATGAAAACGCCAAGCTTGCTGCAAGGCTTCGGCAAGAGGTGTTAACGATTCATGCATTACGGCTTTAAATTCGGGGGATAAGTCGGCTGCAACGACATTGCCAGTAATTGAGTCTTCTAAGCCTGGATGCTTCTGCATGTAGTTTTCTAAAATAAGGATGCGCTTTAAGGCAGGGTGAGCATCGGGTTGAGCGGCTTTT
Organism: Venatoribacter sp.; assembly: GCA_049277875.1. Lineage (GTDB taxonomy): Bacteria > Pseudomonadota > Gammaproteobacteria > Pseudomonadales > Oceanobacteraceae > Venatoribacter. The sequence continues at coordinate 2,101 of JBASZG010000171.1, read as the reverse complement.
TCTAATGCAATCTTCTGAATGCCGGGGTATTTTTTGGCGTAATTTAAGATAAATAGCTCATCTGGAAAGTCTTGCTTGGTGCCCAGAGTAAGCTGTGGCCAAGCGTCTTTTAATTTGTCGCCAGAATAATCGAAGGTAGGTAGGTTGTTTGGATAAGGTTGCCAGTCGTCAGCAGTCATGGAAACGGCGTGGGCAGAGAGCGAAAAAACAGCAATCGCTAAGCTAACTAAGAAGCGCATAAGATTTCCCCATTGGTTGTTTTTGTTATTTTTAGTGCAAGCACTATAAAAAAATAAGCGCAGCAGAGTGGGGTTAAATTCTGCCGCGCTTATTACCCAATAGGGGTTAAGTATGGAGCAGCTAAAATGCTCCGCCGGTTTTGATGCCTAGCTTTTTGAATAGCTTGGCCACTGGGCAAAAGCCAGTAAAGGCGGCCTGGAACATATTCAAGCCAACAAAGGCGGTTAGCCATAGCCAGTTAAGGCTGTGTAGTTGTGATAGGGCTAAAGACACCAAAACCATGGTGCCAGCAAAAGCAAACATAATGCGTTCTACGGTCATTGTTTCTCTCCAGTGATTAATATGCCCATATAGTTATGTAATTATAATTAGCTGTCAAGCATCTAATGCAATGAAACATGGGAATGCGCTATAATCGCGACCTTTATTTTGTCGTCGGACTCCTTTCTGTTTATGAAAAGCTCAGAAATTCGCCAAGCCTTTTTAAACTTTTTTGCTTCAAAAGGGCATGAAGTGGTTGCCTCTAGCCCTTTAGTGCCAGGCAATGACCCCACTTTGTTATTTACCAACGCCGGTATGGTGCAGTTTAAAGACTGCTTCTTGGGCAAAGACCAACGTAGTTACACTCGTGCTACTTCCTCGCAACGCTGCGTGCGTGCTGGTGGTAAACATAACGACTTAGAAAACGTCGGTTACACCGCTCGCCACCATACTTTCTTCGAAATGCTGGGTAACTTTAGCTTTGGCGATTACTTCAAAGAAGACGCCATTGCCTTTGCGTGGGAGTTTTTAACCTCAAGCGAATGGTTAAACCTGCCTAAAGAAAAACTGATGGTGACGGTTTACGCCGAAGACGACGAAGCCTACGACATTTGGCACCAAAAAATGGGCATTCCAGCCGATAAAATAGTGCGTATTGGCGACAACAAAGGCGCACGCTACGCTTCGGATAACTTCTGGCAAATGGGCGATACCGGCCCCTGCGGCCCTTGCACCGAGATTTTCTACGACCACGGTGAACATATTTGGGGTGGCCCACCCGGAAGCCCAGAAGAAGACGGCGATCGTTTTATCGAAATCTGGAATAACGTGTTCATGCAGTTTGAGCGCAAAGAAGACGGCACTATGGTGAAGCTGCCCAAGCCTTCGGTGGATACCGGCATGGGGCTTGAGCGTATTTCTGCCATTATGCAAGGCGTGCACAGCAACTACGAAATCGACCTGTTTCAAGCTTTATTACAAGCCGCAGGTAAATTAACTGGCTGCAACGACACTGAAAACAAATCGCTGCGCGTTATCGCCGACCACATTCGCTCTACCAGCTTTTTAATTGTAGACGGCGTACTGCCTGCCAACGAAGGCCGTGGCTATGTGTTGCGCCGTATTATTCGCCGCGCGGTACGTCATGGTCATATGCTGGGCGCTCCTGCTGGATTTTTCCACAAGCTAGTGCCTGCCTTGGTCGAGCAAATGGGCGAAGCCTATCCAGAACTTGCCAAGCTATCCGAGCACGTACAAAAAGTATTGCGCCTCGAAGAAGAGCAGTTTGCTAAAACCCTAGACAAAGGCATGACTATTTTGGGTGAGGAAATTACCAAGCTCAAAGGCGACACCATTCCTGGTGAAGTGGCCTTCAAACTCTACGATACCTATGGTTTTCCACTGGATTTAACCGCCGACGTAGCGCGTGAACGCGATCTAAAAGTTGACGAAGAGGGCTTTAACTTAGCTATGGATAAGCAACGCGAGCAAGCGCGCGCTGCGGGCCACTTTAATGCCAACTATGGCAAAGGCCTTGAAATTGAAGGGCAAACCGAATTCTTAGGCTACAGCCAACTCGAAAATATGGGCAGCGTTAAAG
>JBASZG010000170.1:0-3844 GCA_049277875.1 Venatoribacter sp. | reverse complement strand
GGTTAATAGGGAAACACGATAGAATCCGAACAGCACCTGCTTTAAAGCCGCAAGATTGGCTACGGAGCTTGCGTTTATCGACAAGGTATTCTTTGTGGTGGATAGGAAGGATTTAGACTTCCAGACCATGAAAGAGTACCAACGCTTTTCACCTGATAGCGTGAATGGCTCCAACAGCACCGCAGAACTCAAACGCAACATTGAAATCGACGATAACCGCATTGTCGTTACCACTATTCAGAAGCTAAACAACCTGATTAAAAGTGAAAACGCGCTGCCCATCTTTAACAAGCAAGTGGTGTTTATTTTTGATGAATGCCACCGCAGCCAATTTGGTGAAGCGCAGAAGAACATCCGCAAGAAATTTAAGAAGTATTACCAGTTTGGCTTTACCGGCACGCCTATCTTCCCTGAGAACGCTTTAGGTGCAGAGACGACGGCCAGCACCTTTGGTCGCCAGTTGCATTCTTATGTGATTACCGATGCCATCCGTGATGACAAAGTGCTGAAGTTTAAGGTGGACTATAACGACGTGCGCCCGCAGTTTAAGGCGATTGAAACTGAGCAAGATGAGAAAAAGCTCAGCGCCGCCGAGAACAAAGAAGCTTTACTGCACCCACAGCGTATTACCGAGATTACCCAGCATATCTTGAAGGTGTTTAATCAAAAGACGCACCGTTTGCAGGCAGGTGCAAAAGGCTTTAACGCCATGTTTGCCGTCAGCAGCGTGGATGCGGCTAAACTTTATTATGAGAAGTTTAAAGAGCTACAGCAGGGCAGTTCTCATCCTTTGACGGTGGCGACCATCTTTTCTTTTGCCGCCAATGAAGAACAAGATGCCATTGGCGATATTGCCGATGAAAGTTTTGAAGTGTCGGCCATGAACAGCAGTGCCAAAGAGTTCTTAACGGCAGCCATCAATGACTATAACCAGAAGTTTGCTACGAACTTTGGCGTAGATAGCAAGGAGTTTCAGAACTACTACCGCGACCTGTCCAACCGTGTAAAACGCCAGGAAGTCGATTTATTGATAGTGGTGGGTATGTTTTTAACTGGCTTTGATGCGCCTACGCTTAATACCTTATTCGTAGATAAAAACCTGCGCTATCACGGCTTGATGCAAGCCTATTCGCGCACCAACCGTATTCTTAATGCCACCAAGACCTTCGGTAATATTGTGACCTTCCGCGATCTTGAGAAGGCCACGATAGATGCCATTACGCTTTTTGGTGACAAGAACACCAAAAATGTCGTGCTAGAAAAGAGCTACCAAGAGTACATGCAAGGCTTTGTCGATGCGGTAACAGGCAAAACCAGTCGTGGCTACTTGGAGATAGTCAAAGAGCTAAATGCTCGCTTCCCTGATCCTGATGCCATCGAGAAAGAATCCGATAAGAAGGAATTTGCCAAGCTGTTTGGCGAGTACCTAAAGGTTGAGAATATTCTGCAAAACTATGACGAGTTTGCCAGCCTAAAAGCACTGCAAGCCGTCCCATTAGATGCGCCAGAGGCATTAGAAGAATTTAAGGTAGCCAACCACCTTAACGACGAGCAAATCACCGAAATGCGCAAAATTAGCGTGCTTCCTGAGCGCTTGGCTCAGGACTATCGCTCAACCTATAACGACATTCGTGAATGGCAGCGCCGTGAACGTGAGGGCGAGAAGGGGCAGAACAGCAACGTCGATTGGAATGACGTAGTGTTTGAGGTGGAGCTACTTAAATCACAAGAAATTAACCTCGACTACATCCTTGAGCTGATTCTTGAGAAGAACAAGAAGTCCAAAGACAAAGCCGCGCTGATTGAAGATGTGCGCCGTGTGATTCGTGCCAGCCTAGATAACCGTGCTAAAGAGAGCTTGCTTGTCGATTTTATTAACCAAGCCGACCTAGACAGCTTTGACGGCAAGCCAGACATCATTGAAGCGTTCTTCTCTTTTGCCCAACAAGAGCAAAAGCGTGAAGCCCAGGCGCTTATTGAAGATGAAAAGCTTAATGCAGAAGAAGCGAAACGCTACATCGCCATCTCTTTGAAACGCGAATACGCCAGCGAGAACGGTACAGAGCTAAATAATATTCTTCCCAAGATGAGTCCGCTGAATCCTCAGTATCTTACGAAAAAGAAAACCGTGCTTCAGCGCATCGCCGAATTTGTAGAGAAATTTAAGGGAATTGGCGGGGCGTTATAACAACGCCCTAACAAAATAAATGTGGCCTGATGAATGGCCTGAAAAGAAAAACGCCAAGTCAGAAATTCGTTATAAATCAATGACTTGGCGTTAAAATATGGTGCCGGCACAAAAGGCCATATCTCCGTTAACCACGCTTAATTTTATCCAAATAATCTGCCCAAGCCTGCATCATTTCAGCTCGCTGTTCTAAAAACTGAGTACGGTTATAGGCTCTGCCTAATGGGTCTTTAACTTCATGGGCAAGTTGGTGCTCAATAATGTCTGCTGGAAAGCCTAGCTCTTTAACCTCGGCCAGTAAGGTTCTAGCTGTGGCCCTAAAACCATGAGTGGTAGTCGTTTCTTTGTCTATGCCGAGCGCACGAATAGCATTAAGGATTGCTTCTGGTGTCATGTGGCGTTTACCAGAACGAGCATTAGGAAAAACAAACTGGCTACGACTAGTTACTGGGTATAGTGTTTCAAGTAAACCAATAGCCTGTCTTGGTAGCGGTACTATATGTGGGCGTTTTAGCTTCATGCGTTCAGCAGGAATTTCCCAGATTCCATCTTCAAGGTTAAGTTCTTCCCACTTCATGCCTGCTAGTTCGGCTGGGCGCTGAAATAGCATTGGAGCCAATTGTAAGGCTGTTTTGGTTACAATTGTTGCATGAGAACCATCAATCAGCCTTAACACCTCTGCAAGTGCGTTAGGGGAGGTGATAGCTGCAAAGTTCTTCTTTTTATCTATGGCATCTAGTACGCCAGATATACCATCAAGTAAATCCAGTTTTTGAAGGTTGTTTATGTAGCCGCACGCACTGGCGTAATCGAAAACTTGGGCAATAACCTGTCGTGCTTTATGCGCTGAAACGGTATTGCCTGCTGCTTGCATTCTTTTCAGAGGTTCGACGATCTCAATTTTTTGAAGCTGAGAAATAGGGCGGTTGCCAATAAATGGGTTGATATGGTTATTTAACAGTCCAACGCAACGCTTCTCATGCGACTCGGATTTCTTATTGATAATCTTAGCTGTCAGCCACTCACTAGCCACGGCAGAAAAGGTATTGGCGGCATCACGCTTTTGCTCTAGCTTATCGTTTATTCTTTCAGAGGACGGGTCTTTACCATCGGCGAGCGTGTTGTATGCATCGCGATGGGCTTTTCTGGCATCACTGAGTGAAACGCCGGGATAAACCCCTAAGGCTAATGTCTTTTGCTTGCCAGCAAAGCGATAGTTGTAACGCCAGTATTTTGAGCCATTGGGATGAATCTCTAAAGAGAGTCCAAAACCATCAGAAAGAGAAACCTTTTTCTCGCTTGGCTTGGTATTGCGAACTGTTGTTGCCGCAAGCTTTCTTTCTTCTTCGCCGTTAAGTTTTTTCATATCAAAGAACAAGTTGTTGGTATATGTTTTTATTATGTTGCCATATACCAACAGATATACCAACAATTTGTTGGTATTGATGCAGATTGATTGAGACAAGTATAGACAAGGTAGAAACTAAAAAGCCCCGATTTACGGGGCTTTGAAGACAGTCTTGGATTGTTTTAGACTGGTAAGTGGTGGAGATGGGGGGATTTGAACCCCCGTCCGCCAATCCTCCACTAGAGGATCTACATGCTTAGCTTTCTCTATTGATTTAGTTCCGCACGGGCCGAGAAGCAGGCCGTTTG
>JBASZG010000169.1:0-3491 GCA_049277875.1 Venatoribacter sp. | reverse complement strand
GAGCGCGTTCTGTGGTTAACCAGAAGATTGCTGGGGTATTGGTCAAGCGAGCACGGTTTACGGCTAATTTAACCCAATCTTGCACGGGTGCATCTTTGGTTTGGCACATGCGCCAGATATCACCGCGTTCAACTTCATGCTCTATTAGCACTTGGTTGTTGCTATCAACAACTTGCACTTTGCCTTTTACTGCAATTTCAAAGGTTTTATCGTGCGAGCCGTATTCTTCGGCTTGTTGCGCCATTAAGCCAACGTTTGGCACGCTACCCATGGTGCGAGGATCAAACGCACCATGCTCTTTACAGAACTGAATGGTTTCTTGGTAAATGCCCGCATAGCAACGGTCGGGAATAATGGCTTTGGTGTCTTGCAACTTGCCTTCTTTGTCCCAGAATTTACCCGATTCGCGAATAACCGCAGGCATGGAAGCATCAACAATCACATCATTGGGAAAGTGCAAGTTGGTAATGCCTTTGTAGGAATTAACCATGCCAATTTTGGCTTGATGATTGTAGGTATCTAAAATTTCTTTTTTGATTTCGTTGGCTTTTGCTATTGGTAGGCGATCTAGGCGAGCATACAAATCGGCTAAACCATTTTTGGGGTTAAAGCTAATGCTTTGTAGATCTTCTTCGTATTTGCTGAACACATCAGCAAAATAAACTGACACGGCATGACCAAAGAGAATGGGGTCGGAAACTTTCATCATGGTTGCCTTCAGGTGCACAGAAACCAAAATGTCTTTGGCTTTCGCATCGGCGTATTCTTGCGCATAAAACTCGCGCAGGGCTTTTACGCTCATTAATGAGCCATCAATAATCTCGCCTGCTTTAAGTTTAACTTCTTCTTTTAAGACCGTTTGTACGCCGTTTTGAGCAACGTGCACAATTTTAACGTTGGTAGCAGCAGGTACAGTGACCGACTTTTCGCTGCCGTAGAAATCTCCGCTGGTCATATGTGCCACATGAGATTTGGAATCTTTGCTCCACGCACCCATGCTATGTGGGTTTTTACGGGCATATTGTTTAACCGATGCTGGCGCACGGCGGTCAGAGTTACCTTCGCGCAACACTGGGTTTACTGCACTGCCTTTTACTTTGTCGTAACGAGGACGGTTACGAAATTCTTCATCCGTTTTTGGCTCATCAGCGGTGTAACGAGGTAACGCAAAGCCCTTTTCTTGCAGCTCTTTAATACATGCCTTCATTTGTGGCACTGAAGCACTGATATTCGGCAGCTTAATGATGTTGGCATTGGCGTCTAGGGTTAGTTTGCCTAAGTAAGCAAGGTCATCAATGTGCTGCTGAGTGGGTGACAAATACTCTGGAAACGCAGCAATAATACGGCCAGCTAATGAAATATCTCGTGTTTCAACGTTAATACCAGCAGACTGAGCGAACGCCTTAACGATAGGCAATAGTGAATAAGTAGCTAGAATTGGAGCTTCATCTGTTTCTGTGTAGATGATGGTTGGTTTTTGTTCTGACATTATGACTCCTACATACGGTTTCTGTAGCGTTTAATCACAGAACATGGATTCGCTTTTGGCTTTATCATGGTTCTGCGACAATAAATCCGGGCGGTCTTTTCCTACCGCGTGTGTAATTTGTAGTTTTTCTACAAAAAATGCAAGCTAGACAAAGGAATTAGTAGTTTTCTTACAAAAAATACCCATAAAGAACCATCATGGCTAAGCTCGTATTACTTAATAAACCCTACAACATGCTTTCACAATTCACGGACGACAGCGGTAAAGACACGCTTAAAAGTGTAGTCGACATTCCAGCTGTGTATGCCGCTGGTCGGCTTGATTACGACTCAGAAGGCTTACTGCTGCTAACCGATAACGGGCCGCTTCAAGCACAAATTGCCAACCCCAAGCATAAAATGGAAAAAACCTACGTTGTGCAGGTAGAAGGCATTCCAAGCGAACAAGCATTAGCCGCATTAAGGCAAGGGGTGCAGTTAAAAGATGGCAAAACCAAACCAGCGAAAGTTAGGCTACTAACCAGTGAACCAGCATTTTGGCCACGCACGCCCCCCATTCGCCAGCGCAATAACGATATTTTAAGCTGGCTTGAAATTACAATTAGCGAAGGCAAAAACCGCCAAGTAAGGCGCATGACCGCAAACATTGGCCACCCTACTCTAAGGTTAATTCGCACCCAAATCGGCCCCTGGAAACTGGGTGATTTGCAACCCGGCCAATACCAAGTGCTGGAAGTTAACTTTACGCAAATACCCGTGCGAGCTAAGCGCAACAAAAGGTAATTTGAGCCACCTCGTTGCTTGGGCTAAAATGCGCGCCTGCAATTAAGGGCAAGATCATGAATACGCGTTGGACACCCCATGCCACGGTTGCCACTATAGTGGAACGCGATGGCCGTTTTTTACTGGTAGAAGAAATAGCCGAATTAGGCTCACCCGTATTGAATCAACCGGCTGGCCATATAGAAAAAGGCGAAACTGTTATTCAGGCTGCACTGCGTGAAACCTTAGAAGAAACAGGTTGGCAGGTTAGCGTTGAAGCCCTGCTTGGCATCTATATTTATGCGGCACCCAACGATATTACCTATCATCGTTACTGCTTAATTGCCAAAGCCATCTCCCCAGTTGCCAATGCCAAGCTAGACACTGGAATTATTGGCCCGCGCTGGCTAAACCTAGACGAAGTGCGCCAAAGTACCCAACTACGCAGCCCCATGGTGTTGCGCTGCATTGAAGATTACCTAGCTGGTAAACGTTATCCTCTTGAATTGATTAGTGAGTATCAAGCATGAATACGCCCAACAAAACCAAAGTCATAGTCGGTATGTCTGGCGGGGTAGATTCGTCTGTATCGGCCTACTTATTAATGCAGCAAGGCTATCAGGTAGAGGGCTTGTTCATGAAGAATTGGGACGAAGACGATGGCACCGAATATTGCACCGCCAAAGAAGATCTAGCCGATGCTCAGGCCGTGTGCGACAAGCTTGGTATCAAGCTGCATCAGGCCAACTTTGCCGCAGAATACTGGGATAACGTATTTGAATACTTTCTGGCCGAATATAAAGCTGGGCGCACGCCTAACCCAGATATTTTGTGCAACCGCGAAATTAAATTTAAAGCCTTCCTCGACTACGCCAAGGTATTAGGTGCCGATCTTATCGCCACTGGTCATTATGTACGCCGCCAAGATGCAAACGGCCAAGCGCAGCTACTTAAAGGTTTAGATGGCAACAAAGACCAAAGCTATTTTTTGCACGCCGTTGGCGGCCATGAGATTGCGCAAAGCCTGTTTCCTGTGGGGGAATTGGAAAAAACCGAAGTGCGTCACATTGCCGAACAGCAAGGCTTAGTCACCGCCAAGAAAAAAGATTCAACCGGCATTTGCTTTATTGGAGAACGTCGCTTTCGAGATTTCCTAAAGCAATACCTACCCGCCCAGCCCGGCAAAATTGAAACGCCAGAAGGTGAAATAATTGGCGAGCATCAAGGCTTGATGTACCACA
>JBASZG010000168.1:0-10787 GCA_049277875.1 Venatoribacter sp. | reverse complement strand
TTGGGCAAAAACAAGGGCGCGTTGGATGAGTTGTTCGGCTTGGTTAATTTTGCCCAGTTGGTAGTAGCACCAAGCTTGGCGATAAAGCACGCTGGGGTTGCGCGGTTGTATTTGTCTGGCTTGGTCTAGGTAGGTGTTGGTGATGGCCAAGCGGCCTTGTTGTCTGGCTTGTTCGGCTTTTTGGTAAAGCGCAACCAGCACTTCTTGTTGTTCGCCTTCATCTAAGGCACTTAAACGGCCATTGCTGATGCTGGGTAAGGTGCTAACTAATGAAGCTGGCTCGGTTATGGTGGGCTGTAAAGAGCAGCCTGCCAGCGCTAGAAAAATCGTTAAAATAGCCAGTCGAACCATGATTTACCTGTTTTATTTTGTTTGCAGTCGATTAGGTTGGATGGAATGCGTTGCGCCGGAAAGGGGTAGCTTTCGCCTTGGCAGTTTTTTCCAACGATTTCACCCTGTTGGTCTACATTGGCCCATGTTAAAGCCAATTCTGGCAATGGCTCAACGCCAATTTGTTTAAAGGCGTTGCTCCAAATTGGCAGCGCGGCGGTTCCGCCTGCAAAGGGCATAGCCTGATTGTCGTCGCGGCCAACCCAAATAATGCCCAGATGGCGATTATCAAACCCAGCAAACCAGGCATCGCGCTGGTCGTTACTGGTGCCGGTTTTAGCGGCAACAGGCTTAGGCAGTTGCCAAGACAGAGCCTTGGCCGTACCCGTTACAGCCACTTGTTCTAGCCCCCAAGTTAGCCACTGAATGGTGGCTGGGTCGAAGCGTTGTTCACCTTGAATGCCATAGGAAGACAGCACTTGGCCATTGTTATCGGTGACGGCTTCAATGGTGCGCAGTGGCATAACAAAGCCTTGCGAGACAATGCCTTGGTACATGCTGGCCACGTCCAGTGGCGACAAAGACAGCGCCCCAAGGGTGATAGAAGGGTAAGGCGGCACCTCTTTCACTCCCAAGCGTTTAAAGGTGTTTACTACTTTTTCTAGCCCCGTTTGCATGCCAAGGCGTGCTGTTGCTTGGTTGTAGGATTGGCTCAGAGCGTCAACCATAGCCACTTGCCCATGCGATTTTTTGTCGTAGTTTTGTGGCTGCCACAGTTGGCCATTTTCGCCTTGCACAGAAAAACTGTCATCGTTAAGCAGACTGCCCCAGTGGTACTGGCCGCTTTCTAGGGCTGCTAAATACACCACTGGTTTGGCGATTGAGCCAATGGCTCGGCGGGCATTCAATGCGCGGTTAAAGCCAAAAAACTCAGGCTTTCGGCCACCCAGTAAGGCGCGCACTTCACCACCGTCCACGCTGGTAATAACGGCAGCCGTTTGCAGTTGGTTTTTATGGGCGGGGAAACGCTGCTCAAGCTGCTTAATTTGTTGCTGGGCCGATTGTTCCAGCGCGTTTTGCGCCCAAGGGTCGAGGGTAGTAAAAATGCGCAAGCCTTCGTTTTGCAGGTCTTGCAAACGGTAATCTTGGCGTAATTGCTGTTTAGCAAGTTCTAAAAAGGCTGGGTATTCTCGCTGCCCAGCGCGGTCGGCGGCAGCAACTATAAGTGGCTGGCCTTGGGCACGAATGCGCTCGGCTTTGGAAATAATATTGTTGTCGGCCATTAATCCAAGCACGAGGTCACGGCGGTTTTTAGCGCGTTCAGGATGGCGGCGCGGGTTGTAGTAAGAAGCGCCTTTTACCAAGCCAACCAGCGTGGCAATTTCGGCATGATTTAATTCGTTAATGGGTTTAGCAAAATAAAAACGCGAAGCCAGACCAAAGCCATGAATGGCCCTGCGCCCAGCTTGGCCTAAATACACTTCGTTTAAATAGGCCTGCATAATTTCTTTTTTGTCGTAATGCAGCTCGACCAAAAGCGCCATCATGGCTTCTTGTGCTTTACGCACTAGGCTGCGTTCTTGAGTTAAGAAAAAGTTTTTAACCAACTGTTGGGTTAAGGTGGAACCCCCTTGCACCACGCCACCGGCGCGCAGGTTAGCAAGCAGTGCGCGCGCTACGCCACGCAAAGAAATGCCGAAGTGCTGCATAAAATGAATGTCTTCGGTCACCATTAAGGCCGCAAGCAATTCTTTTGGCACATCATTCAAGTGCACCAGTTCGCGGTCTTCATTTTGGGCGGGGAAAATGCCGCCAATGTATTGCGGCTCAAGCCTAACCAACGACAGTTGGCGGCCATTTTCAGTTAGGCTAACGATGCGGCCATTGCTTATTTTTAGTTGCAACAAGCGTGCGGGTTCGGCTTCGTCCCAAAAACGTGTGGCACGCCGATAAATGGTAAAGTTAGCGCCATATTGCTGATAAGTGCCAGGGTGAGTTGGGTTGTTGCTGGGGTGGTAATCCGACCACGCTAGTTCAGCTTGTAGCTGTTCTGCGCTAAGTAATTTGTTTGGGTACAAAGTTAAAGGGCGGGCATACACCTTGGCTGGCAAGGTCCATTTATTGCCGTCAAAGCGTTGCCTAACTTGCGCATCCAGCCACACGGCCCATGCCGTAAACAAAACCATAGCTAACAAGGACAAGCGCCAAAACCAAGGCCAAAAGCGTGCTGGCGCGGGCTGTTTGGCGGTTGGTCGTGGCTTTCTGCGGTTTGGCGTTTTTGGAGGTGTTTGTTTTGGCACGAGGATGTTTAAATCTTTCCGTTATTTAGTCAATATTGCTAATGACAATCGAACTTATTGTCTGTACTTTTCACAAAGTGCTGTCATTATGCGCGTTTCTAAGGCTGAAGTCAGACCCGCCTTTAGCCAAGGAGTTTAATAAACCTTACTTTTATATCTTTTTGGGGTGCTCTAATGAACTTTCGTTTATTCACTGCTTGCTCTATTGCGGCTCTTGGTTTGGCTGCAACCTCCGCCAACGCGGAACAACTCCATATTTATAACTGGTCTGACTATATTGCTGAAGACACCATCAGCAATTTTGAGAAAGCCACCGGCATTAAAGTAACCTACGACGTGTACGATTCTAACGAAGTGTTGGAAGCCAAGCTTTTAGCAGGCCGTAGCGGTTACGATTTAGTTTTTCCAACGGCTCGCCCTTTTGCCGACCGTTTAATTAAAGCCAAGCTGTACCAACCCCTAGATAAGAGCAAGCTTGGTAACTATGGCAACCTTGACCCAATTATTAACAAGTCTTTAACCGACATCGACCCCGGCAACCAATATGTCGTGCCTTATATGTGGGGCACCACTGGCATTGCGTACAACAAAGACAAGGTTGAGGCAATTTTGGGTAAAGACATGCCCAAAGACACTTGGAAGCTGGTGTTTGACCCAGAAATCACCAAAAAGCTGTCGGCCTGCGGCGTGGCCTTGCAAGATGACGTTACCGAAGTCTTTGTTGCTGCTCGCGCTTACCTAGGCAAAGACACCAGCGACTACAGCAAAAAAGCCATTCAAGAGGCCGCAGACGTAGTGAGCAAAGTGCGCCCCAATATTCGCTATTTCCACAGTTCACAAACTATTAACGACTTAGCTAATGGTGATATTTGCGTAGCTCATGGCTATTCGGGCGATATGCTGCAAGCCAAAGATCGTGCCGAAGAAGCCAAAAACGGCGTGCACATTGAATACGTTATCCCCAGCGAAGGGGCCGTATTATGGACCGACGTAATGGCTATCCCAGCCGATGCTCCTAACAAAGAAACGGCGTTGAAGTTCATCAACTATATGCTTCAACCCGAAGTGGTTGCGCCTATTTCCAACTATGTGGCCTACGCCAATGCTAACGCTAAGGCAACCCCACTGGTTGATGAAGAAGTACGCAATAACCCTGGTATTTATCCAGCGGCGGCAACCTATGAAAAACTCATTACCCTGAAAACCCCATCCGATAAAGAAGCGCGTGAAATGACACGCACTTGGACTAGGGTAAAAACCGGCAAGTAGTTCACCAGCACGGCCTTTACCCTAGCAACACCTCGCAGGCAACTGCGGGGTGTTTTACTTTATCGACTAACCCCTTCACTGGAGTTTGATAAACAACATGAATTTAACTCGCTCCCTGTCGGCCAACCAAATTTGGATGCCCCCAGAAGAAGAACCCATTGTTCGTATTGAACAAGTGACCAAAGCCTTTGGCAGCACTTATGCCGTTGACGGCATTAGCCTGAATATTCACCGTGGCGAATTTTTCTCGCTACTGGGTGCCTCTGGTTGTGGCAAGACCACCCTACTAAGAATGCTTGGTGGTTTTGAAACCCCAACCGAAGGCCGCATTTTTATTGATGGCCGCGATGTTACCGACGTGCCACCCTACCTGCGCCCCATTAACATGATGTTTCAAAGCTACGCGTTATTTCCGCACATGAGCATTGCGCAAAATATCGCCTATGGCTTAAAGCAAGAACACATGAGCGCGCCACAAATTCGTGAGCGCGTGGCAGAAATGCTGGCTTTGGTGGAAATTGAAAAACTGGCAGACCGCAAGCCTCACCAGCTTTCTGGTGGCCAACGCCAGCGTGTGGCCTTGGCTCGCGCCCTAGCCAAATACCCCAAAATTTTGCTGCTGGATGAGCCACTGGGCGCACTGGATAAAAAGCTACGCGAGCGCACCCAATTTGAACTGGTCAACATTCAAGAACGTTTGGGCATCACCTTTATTATGGTGACTCACGACCAAGAAGAAGCCATGACCATGTCCTCGCGCATTGCTTTGTTAAATGAAGGCCGGGTAGAGCAAGTAGACACCCCAAGGCGTATGTACGAGTTTCCTGCCACGCGCTACGCCGCCAACTTTATTGGCTTGGTAAACCTATTTACTGGCACAGTGGTATCACACGAAAACGATATGGTGCTGATTCATTCCGAGGAAGCGGGTGCCGATTTACTGGTGCACCAAAGTGAGCTGCTAAGCATGGACATGGATGTAACCGTTGCGGTGCGCCCTGAAAAAATATCCGTGCGCGACCACTATATTGATGAGCCAAACAGCTTGCGCGGCATCATTAAAGAAATTGCTTATTTGGGGGATGTCTCGATTTACCACGTTGAACTGGCCAACGGCAAACGTGTGCAGTTCACCCAATCGAATATCTTAGCCTTAGCCGAACAGCCTCTTACTTGGGAACAAGAAGTGTATATCACTTGGAGCGCCTACAGTTGCGGAGTGCTAACGCAATGATGGAATTAAACCTAGCCCAGCGCCTAAGAAATTTAACCCGCAGCCGCAATTTAATTATTGGCGTGCCTTGGTTTTGGCTGGCGCTTTTCTTTGTTCTGCCGTTTTTGTTTGTGCTGAAAATCAGCCTGTCTGAACCACAACTGATGCAGCCACCTTACCAAGACTGGATCCGAGAAATGGAAGATGGCTTGGTAAGCATTACCATTAACTTTGGTAACTATCTTATGTTGTTTGAAGACGACCTCTACCGCGATGCGTTATGGGGGTCGTTTAAAATAGCCAGCATCTCAACACTGTTGTGTATTTTAATTGGCTACCCTATGGCCTACGCCATTAGCTTGGCCTCTAAACATTTGCGCGTGCCGCTGTTGATGCTGATTATCCTGCCGTTCTGGACGAGTTTTCTGCTGCGCGTTTACGCTTGGATTGGCATTTTGAAAGATAACGGCCTGCTTAACCAAGTGCTGATGTCACTGGGCATTATTGGCGAGCCTCTGCAAATACTGCACACCAACACCGCTGTGTATGTGGGCGTGGTTTACACCTATTTGCCGTTTTTTATTTTGCCCCTTTATGCCACGCTAATTCGCTTAGATAACACCCTGCTGGAAGCGGCGGCCGACTTGGGCGCACGCCCATTTAAGCAGTTTTGGAGCATTACCTTACCGCAGTCGATTCCTGGCATTGTGGCAGGCAGCATGTTGGTGTTTTTACCCGTTATGGGCGAGTTCGTCATTCCCGATTTACTAGGTGGCCCCGACACCCTAATGATTGGCAAACTTATGTGGACCGAGTTCTTTAGCAATAAAGACTGGCCGCTGGCGTCGTCCTTAGCGGCGGTGCTGTTGGTGGTGTTGATTATTCCTTTTGTCGTGCTGCGCCACTATGAACAAAAAGTAGAAGGAATGTAGCCATGCTCAAAAAATACCCTTTATTGATTGTATTGCTTATTTTGGGCTACGCCTTTTTATACACCCCTATTTTAAGCTTGGTAATTTACAGCTTTAACGAAAGCCGTTTAGTCACCGTGTGGGGTGGTTTTAGCACCAAGTGGTATAGCGAACTGTTGCAAAACGGGCCGCTGTTACGCGCCGCTTGGCTCAGCATAAAGATTGCCGCACTCAACGCCAGTGGCGCAGTGATTTTAGGCACCTTGGCTGCGTTAGCCTTGGTGCGCTTTCGCCAAAGTCGTGGGCACAAAAGCCTTGGGGTGATGTCGGCAGCGCCTTTGGTGATGCCGGAGGTTATTGTTGGTTTGTCATTACTGTTGCTGTTTGTGTCGATGGAAGACTTATTCGGCTGGCCAAAAGGTCGCGGCCAAACCACCATCTTAATTTCGCATATCACCTTTTCGATGGCCTATGTCACTGTGATAGTCCAAAGCCGTTTAATGCACATGGATAAGTCGATTGAAGAAGCCGCCCTCGACTTAGGCGCGCGCCCATTAAAGGTATTTTTCACTATTACGCTGCCTATGATTGTTCCCGCCTTAGCGGCAGGCTGGCTGTTGTCTTTCACTCTGTCGATGGACGACCTAGTGATTGCCAGCTTCGTTTCAGGCCCAGGTTCAACCACTCTACCAATGGTGGTGTATTCCAGTGTGCGTTTAGGGGTTAGCCCGCAAATTAACGCTTTAGCCACCATTATTATCGGCGTAGTGGCGGTAGCAGTGTTGATTGCCAGCGTTAGCTTATATCGCCAAGAAATGAAACAGGGGGCCAAAACCTAAATCATGTTAACCAATTCCAGTCTCACACAACTGCTTGCCGCGCCCAGCCTAAATTGGGCGCAACTCTGGCCATCGCTGTCTGTGGAACAGCAACAACAAGCCAGCCAAGTGCTGAACATTAGCCAGTTTGTTGTGAATGCATTGTGTCGAGACGGAGCTTGGTTTTACCAACAGCTAAGCAGTGGAGCAATTAACCAGCCAATACACCAAGAGCGGCTTAGTCAGTGGCTAGACCAGCTTGCCGCTGCCGCTCAAAGTGAAGACGAATTTGCCAGTGCTTTGCGTATTTTGCGCCGCCGCGCTCAAACGCAAATTATTTGGCAAGACTTAACTCGCCAAGCCTCCACCCTGCAAACCACTCGTGCGGTTTCAGACCTAGCAGACTTATGCGTATTGCGCGGTATTGCCTTTCTGCAAAGCGCACTCGAACCGCGTTTTGGCAAACCCATTGGCGACAGCAGCCAAACCGAGCAAACTTTGTATGTGCTGGGCATGGGTAAGCTTGGCGCTTACGAGTTAAACCTCAGTTCCGACATTGACCTAATTTTCACTTACCCCGAAAGTGGCGAAACCAGTGGCCCTAAGGTGATTAGTAATCAGGAATATTTCGTTAAGTTGGGGCAAAAGCTGATTGCCTTGCTCGATAAGCCCACCAGCGACGGTTTTGTGTTTCGCACCGACATGCGCCTGCGTCCTTATGGTCAAAGCGGCCCTTTAGCCATGAACTTCACTTCATTAGAAGACTATTACCAAAGCCAAGGCCGCGATTGGGAACGCTTTGCCATGATTAAAGCGCGGATTTTAAATGGCGAAACCACCACCGAAGCAAAAACGCTGTTAAGTATGCTGCGAGCGTTTTCTTATCGCGCCTACATCGACTACAGCGTTTTTGCCTCGCTGCGTTCGATGAAAGCCATGATTAGTGCCGAAATTCGTCGGCGTAACTTAGGCGATAACATCAAGCTTGGCGCAGGCGGCATTCGTGAAGTCGAATTTATTGTGCAGGCGTTCCAGCTTATTCGTGGCGGCCAAGACAAGAGCCTGCAAAAACGTGAGCTGATTAAAGTGTTAGACATTCTCGCCAGCGAAGGCTATTTACCCGAAAGTGTCTGCAATGAATTACAGCAGGCTTATTTTTTCCTGCGTGATAGCGAGCATGTTCTGCAAGCGCTCAACGACGAGCAAACACAGCTTTTACCAAGCGCCGCCACCGACCAAAACAAGGTAGCCAGCGCCATGAACTGTGCCAGTTGGAGCGAGTTTTTAGCCAAGCTTAACCAGCACAGAGAGCGCGTAAGCTACCACTTTGCACAAATTGTTGCCGATGACGACGAGCAAAATAGCCAACAAAAACACTGGCAAGAACTGTGGCAAAGCGAATTTACCGAAGCAGAGCAACAAGGCTTCTTACAGGAGTATCCTTGCGCGAACGGTGAGCAAGTATTCACTTTGCTGGAGGAGTTTCGCCAATCGCGCACGCTCTTAAAAATGCAGCCGGTTGGCCGAGAACGACTCGACACACTCATGCCACTGCTGCTTGAAACACTTTGGCAACAAGATAACCCGGCGCAAACCCTAGAGCGGATTATTCCACTGTTAGACGCCGTGGCTCGACGCACCGCTTATTTAGTGCTGCTCAGTGAGAACCCTTTTGCTCTACAGCAACTCCTGTTGCTGTGCAGTGCTTCTAGCTGGCTGGCCGACTACATTACCCAAACGCCCTTGTTGCTGGATGAACTGCTTGATACCGAGCTGTACCGCTTGCCCAGCAAAGCCGAACTATTAAGTGAATTGCAGCAGCGCTTGCTGCGTATTGGCGAAGACGACCAAGAGCAGCAAATGGAAGTGCTGCGCCAGTTTGTGCGCGCTCACACACTGCGCACGGCCGCTTGCGATGTGATGCACAAGCTACCGTTGATGAAAATCAGTGACTATCTCACCTGGACCGCCGAAGCCACAGTAGAAATGGTGCTGCAACTGGCTTGGCAGCACAGCGTTAAAAAATATGGTTTTCCCACCAACGCCAACCAAGAAGCGGTGCAGGCACCTGAATTAGTGGTAGTGGCCTATGGCAAGCTGGGCGGGCTTGAGCTGAATTACAGCTCCGATCTCGACTTGGTTTTACTGCACAACAGCTACAGCCAAGGCTATACCACCGGCAGCCGCAGCCAAGACAATGGCACTTTTTATGCGCGCATGGGCCAGCGCATGATTCATATTCTTACCACTCAAACCCAGTTTGGCGATTTGTATGAAATCGACATGCGCTTACGCCCTTCGGGCAATTCCGGCCTAATGGTATCCAGCTTAAAAGCCTTTGCCGACTACCAAGCCACCCAAGCCTGGACTTGGGAGCAGCAAGCCCTTGTGCGTGCGCGAGTCATTTGCGGCAACGAACAGGCCGCCCAAGAATTTTTACACATTCGCAACCACGCCTTGGCGCAGCCACGAGATGCCAGCCAACTAAAGGCCGAGGTATTCGCCATGCGTCAAAAAATGCTGACCAATTTAGGCACGGAAAAAAGCCGACAAGTGTTTCATTTGAAGCAGGATGAAGGCGGCATTATTGACATTGAGTTCCTTGTTCAATACCTTGTGCTGGCTTGGTCACATCAGTACCCCCTTTTGCTTGAAGTTACCGATAATATGCGTTTGCTCGACGCGTTTGGCGCCGTTGGTTTGATGAATCCACAAGATTGCCAAACCCTGCAGGACATTTACCTCTCCTACCGCGCTGAAACTCATAAGCGAGCACTGCAAAAGCAAAACCTAGAACTCGACGTCCACACCACAGAACGCCTAGGCTTTAAGCAAACACGCGATGATGTGCTGCGTTTATGGAACGCTTGGCTGCCCGCAGCCGAACGTTAGAATTTTTTATAGAGCTTGCCTTGTTACCCGCCTTTAGCAGCTAACAGCAGGCAAGATCTCAGCAAACGATTTAGTTATTACTTACGAGGCAACTATGCTCCCTTCGATGTCAGACCGCGACGGCGTTATTTGGATGGACGGAGAACTTGTACCTTGGCGCGAAGCCAAAGTTCACGTTTTAACTCATACTCTGCACTATGGCATGGGCGTATTTGAAGGCGTGCGCGCCTACGATACCCCTAACGGCACCAGTATTTTCCGCTTAAAAGAGCACACCGACCGTCTATTTAATTCGGCTAAAATTTTTGGCATTAAAATTCCGTTCAGCAAAGAAGAAATCAACGAAGCGCAACGCGCGGCAGTGCGCGAAAACGGTTTAAAAAGCGCTTACTTACGCCCAATGGTATTTTTAGGTACTGAAGGCATGGGCCTGCGCGCTTCTGGTTTAAAAGTACATGTCATGTGTGCCGCTTGGGAATGGCCTGCCTACATGGGCGAAGACGCCAAAACCATTGGTATTAAAATTCGCACCTCAAGCTTTACCCGCCACCACGTCAACATCAACATGTGTAAAGCCAAAGCCAACGGTTCTTACATCAACTCGATGCTGGCACTGCGCGACGCCTTAGACAGCGGCGCCGACGAAGCCCTATTGCTAGACACCGAAGGCTATGTTGCCGAAGGTTCAGGCGAAAACTTTTTTATGGTTAAAGATGGCGTTATTTACACCCCAGAGCTAACCGCCTGCTTAGACGGCATTACTCGTCGTACCATTATCGAAATGGCACGTTCACTGGGCTATGAAGTACGCGAAAAACGCATTACCCGCGACGAAGTATACATTGCTGATGAAGCCTTCTTTACCGGCACGGCCGCTGAAGTTCTGCCAATTCGCATGCTGGATGGCCGTGATATTGGTGAAGGTCGCCGTGGCCCAATTACCGAAAAACTGCAAAGCATGTATTTTGACCAAGTAACAGGTCAAAAAATCTACAAGCAAGAGTGGTTAACCCCAGTAGCTAACTAATAAAAAAGCGGCCTAGGCCGCTTTTTT
>JBASZG010000167.1:0-3325 GCA_049277875.1 Venatoribacter sp. | reverse complement strand
AACTGAGGTAATCGCAACCCTAGTGGTTACGATTAGCAATTATTTTAACCGCTGTCTTACCGCTTCAAATAAGCAAATGCCTGTGGCTACCGATACGTTTACCGAGCTTACTTCGCCTGCCATGGGTAGGCTGGCTAAAAAGTCGCAGTGTTCGCGGGTAAGGCGGCGCATTCCTGGGCCTTCAGCACCCATAACGATAGCGGTAGGGCCAGTTAGGTCGTATTCATATAGGCTTTTATCGGCTTCGCCTGCCGTGCCAACGATCCAGATGCCGCGCTCTTTTAGCTCGGCCATAGTGCGGGCTAGGTTGGTTACCTGAATATAGGGCACCACTTCGGCCGCACCGCAGGCTACTTTGGCGGCGGTGGCGTTTAGGGGGGCAGATTTGTCTTTAGGCGCTAGGACTAGCTGCGCGCCTGCTGCGTCGGCGGTACGAATGCACGCGCCTAGGTTATGAGGGTCGGTTACGCCGTCTAAAATTAAAATCAGCGGTGTGCCTTGCAGGTTATCGAGAATTTCAGGCAGGTGCTTTTCGCTAAGGTTTTGTTTGGGTTTGCGCCATGCAATCACGCCTTGATGGTTGGCTTCCTCGGTTTTTTGGTTGAGCAAGCCTTTATCGGCTTCACGCACGTCTAGGCCAATGTGCTGCGCCAGTGTTAGGATTTTTTGCATACGCGCATCTACGCGACCTTTGAGCACCCATAGCTCCATGATTTGCTCTGGACTGCGCTCTAGCAAGGCGGTAACCGCATGAATACCGTAGATTGGTTCTAATTTCACAACACACCCGTAGTTTAATGTTTAATTTTTATCCACTGATTACACAGATTTCACTGATTTTGCGCCTAGCGCCAAGCCCTCGACCCTCGACCCAGCTTACTTCCGCTTTTTCTTAATCGTTTTCTTTTCCGCTACCTTTTTCTTAGGCTTGGGCTTTTTCTCTACGCTGGGTTTGAGCACTTCGATGCTGTCGCCTTGTTTACTGCGTTTGCGAGGCAGGCGCGGCGGGGTTGGGGCTTCGAGCACTTTGCGGTTTTTGTTGCTGGGGGCGGTGGTTAGTTCGAAGTCGATTTTACGGTCTTCGAGGTTGGCGCCTACTACTTTTACCCAGATGCTGTCGCCTAGGCGGAAGCTGCGGTGGGTGCGTTCGCCCACTAGGCGGTGTTTTACTGGGTCGAATTGGTAGTAGTCATCGCCCAAGGTACTAACGTGCACAAGCCCTTCTACATACACTTCTTTCAGTTCGACGAACATACCAAAGCCGGTAACTGCGGTAATGGTGCCTTCGTATTCATCGCCGATATGGTTGCTGATGTATTCGCATTTTAAGAAATCCATCACATCGCGGGTGGCGTCGTCGGCGCGGCGTTCGCTCATAGAGCAGTGTTCACCTAGATGCACCATGGCGCCTAGGTCGTAGGGGTAAACTTTGTTGCTTTCTTGTACTTTGGTGCCCTCGGCGCGTTTCACTTGTTTAATCTCACGCTCGCTGTGAATCAGGCTTTTAATGGCGCGATGCACTAGCAGGTCGGGGTAACGACGAATGGGCGAGGTAAAGTGGGTGTAGGCTTTGTAGGCCAAGCCAAAGTGGCCTTGGTTTTCAGGTTCGTAAACGGCTTGGCTTAATGAGCGCAGCAGCACGGTTTGAATAAGATGCGAGTCGGGGCGATCGGCAATTTTTTCGAGTAAAAATTGGTAGTCCTTGGGGCTTGGGTCGTCTTTGCCATTGCTTAATGACAGGCCCATTTCGCCCAAGAAGGCTTGCAGGTTGCGTAGTTTTTCTTCGCCAGGGCCTGCGTGCACGCGATACAGAGCCGGGATTTTATAGCGGTCGAGAATATCAGCCGCGCAGACGTTGGCGGCAAGCATGCATTCTTCAATCAGCATGTGAGCGTCGTTGCGTTCGGTGGGCACGATTTTTTGAATTTTGCGCTCGCTATCAAACACTATGCGGGTTTCTACGCTGTCGAAGTCCATGGCGCCGCGCGCCTCACGAGTGCTGCGCAATTGCTTAAAGAGCGTATAAAGGGTGTCTACATGAGCCACAATCGAAGCGTAGTGTTGGCGCTGTAGTTGGTGCTGCTCGCTGTCTGGGTTAAGCATATCCCAGACTTTGTTGTAGGTAAGGCGCGCATGAGAATGGATAATCCCTTCCATAAACTGATAGCCAGAGATATTACCCGCCTTGGATATGGTCATCTCGCATACCATAACCAAGCGGTCAACCTCAGGGTTTAATGAGCATAGGCCGTTAGAGAGCTTTTCTGGCAACATGGGCACAACAAACTCTGGGAAATACACCGAGTTACCACGCACATGGGCTTCTTTATCCAAAGCGGAGTGCGGCAGCACATAGTGCGACACATCGGCAATAGCCACATACAAACGCCAGCCGCCGGTGTTTTTGTTGCGCTCGCAGTATACGGCGTCGTCGAAGTCTTTGGCGTCTTCGCCGTCTATGGTTACAAAGGGCAAATGGCGCAGGTCGATGCGGTGCTTTTTATCCGCCTCTTTTACTTCTTCAGGAATCTTTTTCACTTCAGCCAGCAGTTCTTTTGGCCATTCGTGGGGAATGTTATGGCTGCGAATTGCTACGTCTATTTCCATGCCAGGAGCTAAGTGGTTGCCAAGCACCTCGGCCACTTCGCCCAGAGGTAAGCCACCAGACTGGGGCTGTTGAATGATGTTTACTACCACATACTGACCATGCGTGGCGTTTTTACGCTTGGCTGGAGGGATAATAATTTCTTGGCTAATACGCTTACTGTCGGGTTGGACTAGGCCCATATCGCCGTGGTCGTAATAACGCCCCACTAACTGCAGGGTGTTACGCTCTAGTACCTTTTCGATACGTCCTTCTGGGCGGCCACGGCGGTCGTATCCCATGATACGCACGGCCACGCGGTCGCCATGAAACACTTTGCTCATTTGCCGCACTGATAAAAATACGTCTTCGCCGTCTTCGCGCAAGACAAAACCAAAGCCATCGGCGTGCCCTTGCACGTTGCCAATAATAAGGTCAGTTTTATCTATGGGTACAAATTGATCGCGGCGGTTGCTAATAAGCTGGCCGTCGCGACTCATGGCAATTAAGCGGCGGCGAATGGCCTCTACTCGATCAGGGGCGGTTTCGCTCAGCGCCACGCATACTTCTTCATAGCTTGCTGGCCGGCCTATTTCATTCAATACCAACAGCAAAGCTTCGCGGCTGGCTACGGGGTTTTCGTACTTTTCTGCTTCCGCTGCCGCATTTGGGTCAACGATTTGAATTTGGCTTAAGTCCTTGGGGGAATCCGTCAAAGGATGCTCCTTTATAAAATGCTTT
>JBASZG010000166.1:0-3260 GCA_049277875.1 Venatoribacter sp. | reverse complement strand
GGCCTTGGCTTTGGCTCATAATGCCCGCCCCGTTGTTATAAAAGACCCCGCCATGCAGTTGCCTCCGCTTAGTTTGTATATTCATGTGCCTTGGTGCATTCGCAAATGCCCTTACTGTGATTTCAACTCACACGCAGCTGGGCCAGAACTGCCCGAAGCCGAATACATCACCGCCTTGCTGGCCGATTTAGACAGCGATTTAGCCTATGTGCAGGGGCGGGAACTGAGCAGTATTTTTATCGGCGGTGGCACACCGAGTTTGCTGTCGGTGGTCGCTTATGAGCGATTATTTGCTGGCTTACGCCAGCGTTTAACCTTCGCCGCAGACATTGAAATTACCCTAGAAGCCAACCCCGGCACCTTCGAAGCCGAAAAGTTTAAAGGCTATCGCCAGTTGGGTATCAACCGCCTGTCTATTGGCATTCAAAGTTTTCAGAACACCTTTTTGCAACGCTTAGGGCGTGTGCACGACGGCGAGCAAGCCCTGAAAGCAGTACAAATGGCAAAAGACGCTGGTTTTGATAATTTTAATCTCGATTTAATGCACGGTTTGCCCGGCCAAAATATCGACCACGCTCTGGCCGACTTGCGCCAAGCCTTGGCCTTTGAACCGCCGCATTTGTCTTGGTATCAACTGACGATAGAACCCAACACCGAGTTTTATAAACGCCCGCCTAAGCTGCCCGAAGACGATGCACTGTGGGATATTCAAGAAGCCGGTTTAGCCTTGCTGGCCGAGCATGGCTACGAACATTACGAGATTTCAGCGCACGCCAAAGCAGGCAAACAAGCCCGCCACAACCTCAATTATTGGCAGTTTGGTGACTACCTTGGCATAGGAGCGGGCGCGCACGGCAAAATTACCCTGCCACAGCATAACGAGATTTTTCGCACCCAAAAAACGCGGATGCCGAAAGACTACCTAAATCCCAACAAGATAAATAAGCACAGCAAAGAACCCATCGCTCCAGATGAAATAGGGCTGGAGTGCCTAATGAACGCACTGCGCTTAAAACAAGGCATCGCTGTAAAAGATTTTGAACAACGCACTGGCCTTAGCCTGGAAAGCGTTGCCAAGCCAGTTCAAAAAGCCCAACAGCTTGGGCTTTTGCAAGTAGACGAGAGGTTGTACGCCAGCGACAAAGGCCAGCAATACCTCAACGAACTGCTGGCACTGTTTTTAGCTTAAGAGCGGCATTGACATTTTTGGTCGGGGCGGAATAATCCGCAGATTACACGGATTACATGATTTTCGTGTGAGCGAGATAGTATCTCGCTCGCGTGGTGCGCGGTTTAACACTTATATTGCAAAGAGTTAAGGGTTAAACCGGCTCATCATTTCAATGGCTTCTTGTAGTTGTTTGGTGTTTAGTGAGCTGTCTTTTAGGGGCTGGTTGCGGCTATCAAGCAGTTCGTATTGGCCGGCCATGTTAATTTCTAAAATACGCTCAGGTTCTACTAGGGCATAGCCATTAAAATTGCCCGAAATAACCCAAGGCCGTTGTGGGCTGTCGCTAAACCAGTTCTTACCGGTTGAATAAGTGCTTACCTCGGAAGTCACTCCTAAGTATTCCTGCATTAACGTGGGCACTAGGTTTTGGTGATCTGAGAGTTGTTGAGTTTCTTTAAAGCCCAGTTTTTCGAGCTTGGGGCCAACCAAGGCAAAAGGAACATGCACTTGGGCGTAGGTGAAGTTGCTGCCGTGCCCCCAGTAGTTTTGTTTGTTGTCATTCATCTCTTGTGAGTGGTCGCCTGTAATCACCACCAAGGTGTTATCCAGTTCGCCACTACTTTTAAGCTGTTCAAGCACCTCGCTGATTAAACTATCAATGTAATGAACACTGGTTTTGTAGCGGTTTTTAAGCAAAGTAGGCTCGCTGTCTTTGTTGAGCTTAAGGTAGTCAACCACTTCGAACATGGGCTCATAGCGTTTGGGGTAGTTTTTCGGGAAATCGTAGCCATGAGCCGCATCGTAAAATAAAAATGAAAACTTAGGTTGATTGCTGTTGGTGTTTTTATGCCAAGTCAGCCAGTCGTCGGTGAGGTTGCGGTCGCGCTGAGAAGGAGATTGTCCTTGCGATTCTTCGCGCAAGTTAGGCACTTTGACGAACGCGGTTTGATTAAACTCTGGGTTGCGTAAATGCGCCGAGCCAAAAATACCAATTTGATAGTTAAGCTCTTGCAGTCTATCCATCAGCACTGGGCTGGTGCGGTTGTTGAGCATGGTTTCCCAGTAGGTCGCAGGCATACCATAAAACAAACCAAAGATGCCAGAGCGAGTGGCGTTGCCGGTAGAAAGGTGTTGGTTAAAAATTACGCCCTGATGGGCAAACTTCCACAAATTAGGCGTGTTGTCTTCACTGAATGTGTCATAACGCCAAGAGTCGATAACCAATAATAAAATATTGGTGGGATGGTCAACCTTAACGGTTTGCAGCGGCTTAAGTGGGTATTGAATATCGCCTTTACGGGTTTGAGTTAATGCTTGTTGGCGTTTTAGCTCCTCTTCGTTTATCCAGCCAATTTTTTTCATAAACTTGTTGGCTGTTAGTGGATAAAAGGAGGGCAGGTAGCGTTTGGTCTTGGTTACGCTTTGGTAAGAGTGAGCGTAAGCCCAAACGTGAACAACGTTAGATGCCAGTAGGCAAACCAAAGCTGTTGCAAAAAAAACTCGCAAGTAGGGTTTTGGGCTGCGTTTAACGCCGCCGTATTGAGAGAGCTTGTACGCCAAAATATATTCAATGCCAATAACCGCGACTAGGCCAAGAATAACGCTCACCCAAGTGACTAAAGGAAAGTCGACCACGTCACCCGACATTACCAGTTCAAGCACGACACCGTTGATATGAAAGCGATATTGAGCGAATACCAGAGTGTCTATGTATAAAAACACTAAGCCCACTGCGGCCACTAACCCACGAATGGCGGCGCTGAGCTTGGGGGTTAATAACAAAGCTGGGGCAGAGATAACAGCCAAAACCACCACCAGTAAAACTAGGTGTGAAAACGTAGCCGTGACTAAAAAGAAAACGCCTAAAAAATCGCTAGGAAAAACCGGCAAAAATTGAAAATAGCGGGTGCTTATTGCAATAGCGAGCAGTGCATTAACTAAGGCAAACCAAGAGTGGCCTATTAGTTTTTGTTTAAATAACATGAAATTACCTTTGTGAGACCCGCTTATAACCTTGCAGCAGTAGGTCAAATTCTTCTTCTTGCCATAGCAAGCTTTGCTTGCTGGCTTCTTTGTTGAATGAGCGTTT
>JBASZG010000165.1:0-1833 GCA_049277875.1 Venatoribacter sp. | reverse complement strand
AGCTTCGCGGCTGGCTACGGGGTTTTCGTACTTTTCTGCTTCCGCTGCCGCATTTGGGTCAACGATTTGAATTTGGCTTAAGTCCTTGGGGGAATCCGTCAAAGGATGCTCCTTTATAAAATGCTTTTAAAATTAATCACTGGCGATTCGCGTTTTTTGCCTTCTTGTTCAAGGCGTTCTAAGTAGGTTTGCCAGAGTGTTGTTTGGTTATCGCACAAATAACGCAAATAGTCCCAATCGTAGAGGCCACTGTCGTGACCGTCGTCGAAAACTAATTGTAAAGCGTAGTTGCCTGTTGGCACGATGCGCAGTAACCCTACTTCTTTTTTTCCATACTGCAAAGTAGATGGGCCGCCAC
This sequence comes from Venatoribacter sp., assembly GCA_049277875.1. Taxonomy (GTDB): domain Bacteria; phylum Pseudomonadota; class Gammaproteobacteria; order Pseudomonadales; family Oceanobacteraceae; genus Venatoribacter. The sequence goes on along the minus strand of JBASZG010000165.1, from coordinate 1,475 downwards.
CGTGTCCACGCACTTCCGCTGAAGGCGAATGCACTCGCAAAAATTCATAATTTAGGTTGAAAATGGCATCCGGGTAGGTCAGCTCAAGACACTGGCTTTGGGTCTTTACTTTTATACCACTGGGTATCATTTTTGCTCCTTTTTGGGTTAATTTTTGCTAACGGCCTAATGAAAAGTTTAAAAAAGCCGCTATGTTTAAGACTGTTCTTGAATTACCTATCATTAGGAAACAGGCATGCTGCAATTAAGAAATATAAAAATCCAGTCTCGTCTATGGCTTTCTGTCATTACATCTGCGCTCTTTATTTTACTGGTGGTTGCTTATTCTTTAAGCAGTATTTATGACTCTGCCAGCAACTTAAAAAAGGCGATCGTAAAACAACAGGTGGATACTGCGTACTCCTTAGTGGAATACCTCTACAAACAATATCAAAGCGGAGTGTACTCTGAAGCCGAGGCAAAACAACTGGCGATGGAGACATTACGCCAATTACGCTACGACAGTACCGAGTATTTTTGGATTAACGATTCCAAACTGATCATGCTAATGCATCCGGCCATTCCTAAAACCGAAGGAACCTCTCTTAATGAAATTAAAGGGCCAGATGGCAATTATTTGTTCCGTGACGTAGTGAACGTAGCATTAGCCAATCCTGAAGGCGGCTACGTCCACTATATTTGGCCCAAAGGCGAAGGAAAAGAACCCACGCCAAAAGTCAGTTATGTGAAACAATTTAAGCCTTGGGATTGGATTGTTGGTACAGGTACTTTCACTGACGACCTACAAGCCGCATTTTGGAGCCATGCCTCTAAAGCACTGAGCATTAGTTTGGTGCTGATTGCCTTGATGGTGCTATTAAACCTGCTGATTAACCGCAGCATTCGCTTACCTTTGGCCAGTTTCACCAACGCCATGCACAACATTGCTCGCGGAGAGGGCGACCTAACCCAACGCCTACCAGGGCGTGGTAAAGACGAGTTATCAGAGATAGCCAAAGCCTTCAATTTTTTTATCAGCAATTTGCAACAAGTCATTCAAAAAACCAAAACGGCTGTCGATCTGATTTCTGAGCTAAGCCAAGGCCTGTCTCACATCAACCAGCAAACCTTAAGCGACACCAACAACCAATTACAACAAACCGATATGGCGGCAACGGCTTCAAATGAAATGAGTCTAACCATTCAAGAAGTAGCCGCTAACGCCGAACGCGCAGCCAGCGCGGCACGCGAGGTTGATACCAACGCCCAGCGCGGCATGCAGCTTATGCAGCAAACCCAGCAAAGTATTATGTCTTTGGCCGATGACGTTGAAAACTCAAGCCAAGTCATTCAACTTTTACGCAACGACACCAACAGCATTGGCTCGGTAATTGAGGTTATCCGTGGCATTGCCGAGCAAACCAACTTGCTTGCTCTAAACGCCGCCATTGAAGCCGCCCGAGCTGGTGAGCAAGGCCGTGGCTTTGCGGTGGTAG
>JBASZG010000164.1:0-1615 GCA_049277875.1 Venatoribacter sp. | reverse complement strand
CAGTGTGCGCCCAGTGGCTTCGGTGGCAAAAATTTTGCGCTGGGAAGGCATTGTGATTGACCCCATAGGCGCGCTGCTGGCGGTGCTGGCCTATGAATTGGTATTAGCACGCAACGCCCAAGAAGCTTTACCCAGCGCCATCGCTTTGTTTATTTACACAACCTTGGTTGGAGCCGTGGTGGGCTATGCCTGTGCGCGCATGATGGGGGTGATTTTAAAACGCCATTGGGTGCCAGAATATTTACGCACCTATTTTGTGCTGGCGGTTGTGGTTGGTCAGTTTATTTTGGTTAACGATGTAGTGAAAGAATCTGGGCTGATGGCGGTAACCGTGTGTGGCATCACTCTGGCGAACCTGCGCGGCGTGAACACCAGCGACATTCTGCACTTTAAAGAAAACCTAACCGTTTTATTAATTTCAGCCTTATTTATTGTGCTGGCGGCGCAATTGGATATTAACCACCTAATTTCGCTTGGCGGCACGGCGTTAATTATTCTGCTGGTGGCGCAATTTGTGGCTCGCCCGCTGTCTATCATTGCCAGTACCACCTCTAGCAATTTGAACTGGCGCGAAAAAGCGCTGCTGTCGTGGATTGCTCCACGCGGAATTGTGGCGGCATCGGTATCGGCATTATTTGCACAGCGTTTGGCCTCTGAACATATTGAAGGCGGAGAGCTTATGGTGCCGCTGACCTTTATGATTATTATTGGCACTGTGCTGCTGCAAAGCTTAACTGCTCGCCCAGTGGCACGCTTGCTCGACGTGGCCGAGCCAGATCCTGTTGGCCTGTTAATTATCAGCGCCAATCCTTTTGCCCGTGCGGTAGCCGACGTGCTAAACCGTAACGACTTTAACTTGGTTTTAATCGACACCAACTGGAGCAACATTAAAGCCGCACGGATGATGGGCTTGCCTACTTTTTATGGTCACCCTGTGTCTCGCGTGGCCGACCAAGAGCTTAACCTAGTTGGCATTGGCCGCATGCTTGGCCTAAGCATGCACCACGAGCTAAACACTGTGGCCGCCATGCGCTACCGCCTTGAATTTGGCGAGCAGCATATTTATACCCTCACCGAAACCTTTGGCAGCAGTGGTAAGCACCAAGCCAACGACGACTACAAAGGGAAATTCCTGTTCCACGATGATATGACCTACGACTTGATAGAGTCATTGATGAACGACGGCGCACGAGTAAGACAAACCAACCTAAGCGCCGAATTTACTTTCGACAACTATTTAAAACAGCCCAACCGAGCTGTGGTGCCACTTTTTGCAATCGACCCACAACACCGGCTACATATTTTTAGCCGCACCAATAAATTTCAGCCAATGCCAGGTTGGAGCATTATCGGCTTACTAAAAGACGACGAAGCCAAAAAGATTGAAGAAAAATTAAAACAGAAAAACACCATGCAAGAACAAGAGTCCTAACATGAAAATAGTATTAGCCAGTGGCAATAACGGCAAACTAAACGAGTTTAAACAACTGTTTACCACCCACTTTGCTGGGCAAAACATCGAACTCATAAAACAAAGCGATTTGAACGTGGTGGAAGCCGAAGAAACCGGCCTAAGCTTTGTTGAAAACGCCATTTTAAAGGCGCGTAACGCTTG
>JBASZG010000163.1:0-3678 GCA_049277875.1 Venatoribacter sp. | reverse complement strand
ACCGAAGGCTATTGCGCGCTATTACAAAATGCCAAAGAACGAGGCTTTAAGACCATTTTAGTGGGCGGCCCTGCGGCTATCGAAGTGCAGCTAGGCCAGCAAATCTGCGCCCTTGCGCCTGTGGATGAAAACTTAATTGGCGAAACCCGCCTAACCGAACTACTGGCCCTAATTAAACTTGCCGATGTTTTAGTTTCACCCGACACAGGCCCAGCCCACATGGCAACCCTAGTAAGCACCCCAGTGCTTGGCCTTTATGCTGCGCAAACCCCGACACGCACAGGCCCCTATTTGTCACTTGAACATGTAGTAAGCGTATATGACCAAGCGCTGTTAGCGGAAACCGGAAAAACCGTGCAAGAAGTTTCCTGGCGCACCAGAGTAAAGGCCAAAGATGCCATGACACGGATAAAAGTTGAGGATGTGCTAAATAATTTGGAACAGATTGTCCAAAAATATAGAATAGCCACCTAATTAATTTGGAGAGCACCCTGTGCGCATTATAACTTTTGGCACCTTTGACATACTGCACTATGGCCATATTCGAATTTTAGAACGTGCTAAAGCTATGGGTAATTACCTGATTGTTGGTGTTTCTTCAGACGCATTGAATGAAAGAAAAAAAGGCCGCAAGCCTGTTTATAGCGAACTTGAACGCATGGCCATCATCAAAGCGCTAGGCTGCGTCGATGAAGTATTTCTTGAAGAGTCATTAGAACTAAAACGCGATTATATTCTGCAAAACAAAGCCGACATGCTGGTTATGGGTAATGACTGGGAAGGTAAATTTGATGAATTTAACGACGTCTGTAAAGTGCATTATTTTGAACGCACACCCGCCATCTCCACTACCGCTATTATTGAAATAGTTAAGAGCACCCCCTTATGATCGAAAAACTCCATCAGCTAAAAAAGCTTGCTTTACATCTATCTATTTTTAGCATGGGAGCATTTTCACTACTAACGAACAGCATCTCTGTTGGCCCTGTTATTATTCTTGTTACATCAGCTATTTTTTTTCTAAATCACTTCTCTATTCGACTTGAACAAGATGATAAAAAATTCATTTCGGTATTACTCCTTTATTTTATTCTCGGAGTTTTTGACACAATTCTACGATGGCAAAATATTTCAAATATGGATTTATTTGTACGCTATGCCGTTGCCGCATGGTTTATTTACTATCTTGCCCAGCAACAGATTCAAACCTGGGTGTTGTGGAGTGGTTATGCCATAGGTGCCATTTCAGTTGGCATCTATGCTATTTATGCCAAATTCTATTTACATCAGGTTCGTGTCGATACCGAGGCGCTTAATGCCATACGCTTCGGCAATTACAGTTTAATGCTGGGGTTCTTCTGTATTGCAGGTATATTTTGGGCAAAGAATTTAAAATGGAAGAGAACATCTGTTGTACTGATGTTGCTTGCGGCAGTTGGCGGCATACTCGCTTCATTGCTTTCTGGAACACGCAGTGGGTGGATCAGCTATCCAATGATTTTTGCCATGCTCATTCTGTTTTTCTACGATCATGTGCAAAAAAAATACCTTATCTTGGCTTCTCTTTCAGGATTGATACTCCTTGCCACTTTAGTCGCCTTACCACAAACCAATGTACAAAATAGAATAAAAGAGGCCGTTAGTGATATCGAAAAGTACACCCAAGGAAACAGCAGCAGCTCTGTTGGGTATCGTTTTGATATGTGGCGATCTGGCTATGCTGCATTTTTAGAAAAACCCATTTTCGGTTTTGGTGAAACAGCATTTCGCCCGTTCCAAGAGGACAGGGTTAAGTTTGATGGCCTAAACCCAGGAATTTTGGAGCACCCGCATCTACATAACCAATATATCGAAGAGCTCGCCATGCGCGGCATAATAGGACTGTTTATATTTCTGGTTTTCCTAATTATTCCATTGCGTTTATTTCTAAAACGCATACACAATAGCGATGACAACATACGAGCCCTCGCATTAGCTGGAACACTTAGCATTATTTGCATGATTGATTTTTGCCTTACTCAGGCCATGCTAAGAGTCACCAGCGGCGTCATGTTTTTTGTATTTAATTTGGTGTTTATCTGGGCTTTGATGCGTCAAGAAGAACGCAAGCAAGAAAAAACCACATACGAAGAACCCTCACAGCTCTCACTGGCAAACTCAATATGAATTTCTATTTTGACCTTGCCAACCTTTACTACTGGCCACAGTACGAGCCTGTTTTCTATGAGTTAAAAAAGCGCGGGCATCAATGCAAGGTCGCCGTGCATCGTCGCCAAGACAATGCCCATCTCGTTGATTTATTCTTAAACTCCGTAAAAGACAAAAGCTCTTTCATTTGTTTTGATGGCAGCCACCTTGGTGATTTTTACGCACGTTTATCTTGTGACTGGATAATCTTTGGTAATGATAATTTTTCGGAATTTTCAAAACTCGCCGAAGGAACAAAAACAGCTTTGCTTTACCATGGCATTGGCGTAAAGGCCTGCTACTACAGCCCAGGATTATCACACTATGATGTGCGTTTTACTGAGGGTGAATTTCGCCAAAAGCAACTACAAGAAATGTATCCCAATGCCAATTTTCAATGCGTAGGCTTTGCCAAGCTGGACCCATTATTTAATCCAGATTATTTTAATTTTAAAAAACTCGATATTACGAGTCTTGGATTAGATAAAAACAAAAAAACCATTCTTTACGCGCCTACTTTTTATCCAAGCTCAATCGAACGCATGCCGAAAAATTGGCCAGCATTGCTCGAGCAGTACAATATTATTATCAAACCGCACTTTTTTACTTATTCAAATCCAAAGTATAAGAAGCAAAGAAACTTGATTCATAGTTGGCAAGAATATAAAAACCTCTATTTGGCGCCACCTGATGAAGTATCACTACTGCCTTATATGGACGTTGCCGACTTACTAATGAGCGAAGCTTCTTCGGCTTTATTTGAATTTGCCGCTCTTAACAAACCTGTTCTCTGGTTTGATTTTTTACATTTACGCTGGAGCTATCGCGGCCCGCTAAAATTTCGTTTTGAAAAACGCATGGACAAAACTATTCTGCCTTATCGCGATGTGGCATTGCATGTCAAAACACCAAAACAACTTAAGCAAGCCGTCGATGGACAGCTTAGTGATACTGGGCAATTTTCTGAAAATCGAAAACGCACCAGCGACGAACTAATCGGCCAGTGTGATGGTTCAGTGAGCCTTCGCATTGTAGATTATCTTGAGGGATTCAATCGCCGATAAATAACCATTTTCGACGAGCCTCTCACTGATTAATAAACGCTGCAACTCGCTACGACACTCTGTTTTTTCTATTTTATTTATTTGTTCAATGATGCTCTTAACTTCGGCATCTGATGCAAGGAAACAGGACGAGCGAGCCTTGGCAAGCTTAATGCGATGCGGCTGATCAGCCGAGACAGGAATGGCCACAAAGGGCACCTGTAACGCTAATGCTTGCAGCAATGTATCGCCACCTGTACTGGTCAAGTCCAAGTGGACACTTTTAATTGATAATTTTCATACTCAACAGGGCTCATATCTCCGTTAGCTGTATGAAGCCTTTTTACATTGTAATACCTCATGTAAGCCGTAACATCCGTAACCATTTCTTCGTAAGTTGCATGTCGGATTTTTAATATCCAATCATGTTTTAAGCTGCCGAAGAAGC
>JBASZG010000162.1:0-2843 GCA_049277875.1 Venatoribacter sp. | reverse complement strand
ACTCGCCATTTTGCTTAATGAGTAAAAAACGCACCGCATTAATTTGGGGCTGGTTATCTTTAGCCGTCATTGGCCTTGATCTGCTAACTAAAATATTGGCAGAAAACTATTTGCAATTTGCGACTCCGGTGGCGATCTTACCGGTGTTTGATCTTACATTGCTTTATAACAAGGGCGCGGCCTTTAGCTTTTTGGCTGATCAAGGCGGCTGGCAGCGCTGGCTGTTTACAGCCATTGCTATTGGTGTGAGCTGTGTTTTATTGCTGTGGCTAAAAAAATTACCGCGTACTGCCAAATGGCTCCCCGCCGCTATTGCCTTAGTGCTGGGTGGTGCTTTGGGCAATTTAATAGATCGAATTTTTTATGGCCATGTGGTGGATTTTTTATCCTTCCACTGGCAAGACGCCTATTTCCCCGCATTCAATATTGCCGACAGCGCCATTTCCATTGGTGCTGCAATGTTGATTATTGATGCGTTTTTAGAGAGCCGAAGAAAGACTTCTCACTAGATAGTCCATCCCTTATATACACAGGTGACCAATATGACAGACCTAGCCATTGCTAAAGGAAGCAAAATCACTCTTCACTTCGCCTTAAAAATGGAAGATGGTCGCGTTGTCGATTCGAATTTTGAAGGCTCGCCGGCTTCGTGTGTGGTGGGCGATGATAATATCCCTGAAGGTTTTGCCGAATATTTAATTGGCCTTAAAGTGGGCGATCACAAAGAGTTTGTGGTGCCACCAGAAAAAGGTTTTAACGTTCACCAAAGCGCTAACCAGCACGTTATGCCTCGCTCCGTCTTTCCGGTTGACATGCCTATTGCCCCTGGTCTTGTGGTGTCTTTTGCTGATGCCAAAAAAGACGAGGTTCCTGGTGTTGTTAAAGAAGTGGAAGGTGATTGGGTAACCATCGACTTTAACCATCCTTTATCTGGCCAAACACTTATTTTTGAAGTGAAAATTCTAGAGGTTAGCGATGCAAATTAAACTCGCCAACCCACGCGGTTTTTGCGCTGGTGTTGATCGTGCTATCGAAATTGTTAATCGCGCTTTAGAGCTGTTCCCTCATCCTATTTATGTGCGCCATGAAGTAGTGCACAACAAGTATGTGGTTGACGATTTGCGCGCTCGCGGTGCCGTGTTTGTGGATGAGCTGGAAGACGTACCGCGCGGCAGCGTGGTTATTTTCTCGGCTCATGGTGTCTCGCAAGCGGTGCGTAATGAAGCCGCAGAACGAGGCCTACAAATTTTTGATGCCACTTGCCCGCTGGTGACTAAGGTTCATCTTGAGGTGAGCCGTTACAGTGGTGATGGCAGCGAATGCATCTTGATTGGCCATAAGGGCCACCCCGAAGTTGAAGGCACTATGGGGCAGTTTAACGATGCAAAGGGTGGTCATATTTACCTTGTTGAAGACTTAGACGACGTTGCTAACTTGCAGGTAGAACATCCAGAAAAATTGTTTTATGTGACCCAAACCACACTCTCTATGGATGATGCTGCGGCCGTTATCACTGCGCTGCGTGAGAAGTTTCCACTCATTCAAGGGCCACGCAAAGACGATATCTGCTACGCCACACAAAACCGCCAAGATGCGGTGAAAAAACTTGCCGCCGACTGTGAATTATTAATTGTGGTTGGCTCGCCCAATAGCTCTAACTCTAACCGCCTGCGTGAAATTGGTGAGCGCATGGGCGCCAAAGCGTATTTGCTCGACAGCGCCGATGAGATTCAAGCGCACTGGCTGGAAGGCGTGAACCGTGTGGGGGTAACTGCAGGTGCCTCAGCGCCTGAGGTGCTGGTACGCGATGTGATTCGCCGCTTAATCGACCTAGGTGGCGATGCTCCGCTAGAACTTGAAGGCATTCCCGAAAATATTGTTTTCTCTTTGCCAAAAGAACTGAAACTTACCGATATTTCAGAATAATGAGTAGGGGGCTTGCCCCCTAGTTCATGTCTCGCCAGTAATTGCTGCGCACCAGCTCAGAAGCCTCAGGCTCGAAAGCGTCTATCACTTTGTCTTGCACAATTACTTTGGTCTTGCGTTGGTATTTGTTGCCATTGACTGCATAGGTAAAAAACACCGGCTCAGGTGGAATACCCACAGTATTAAGCTCGGTAGAGGCTATCTTGGCGTTGCCTTGCTGCATATTAATGCTATACAAACGGCCCTCGCCAATATTGGGTTCGCAGTTGTCGTTAAACGCCGAGCTTGGTGCACGAAAGCTGGTAAAGTAAATCACATTATTTAAGGTGCTGGCTTTGCTTAAAACTTTTTCGCCTTTGCCATCTCCTTGGCCTTGGTCAATCAGTTTTAGATAGAAGCCATTGTTGCTGTTGTTGCTTGCTGTTACTTGGGTTGTGCCTTGGTTTAAATTAATTGCAGCCAAGTCGCGGCGATTTATTTGGCTGTAGCTGCTGGGCGCGCCGTTGGTGTGGTAGTCAAATACAACATAAAAGTGGTCGTTAGTTTGGTCATCCAATGGGTGAGCGCGATAGCCCGAACCAATGCTTAGAACATAGCGCGGCACCGACTTATTCACACCGCCACTGCTATTCACCTTGTCAAAGGCTTTGCTGTAGACCACATCCAAGCTGTTGTAGAAACGCACGTTATTGGCTATCGAATTATCTGCACCTAGGTCAGCAATAATGCCGCCTGTGGCGTAGTTATAGGCATTGGTGGTCTGATTCTGTTTGAAGTCTATGCGCCAAATTCGCCCACCCAAATCGGCAAAATAGAGTAAATCGGCATAACCATCTTCGTTATCGTCAACCACCGCCACATTGCCCACTATGCTGCTGGTCATTTGTGGCAAGTGGAGTTCAGCCGTTGCTTCGTTC
>JBASZG010000161.1:0-1674 GCA_049277875.1 Venatoribacter sp. | reverse complement strand
GCAAAGGGTAAGTGCCCTCTTGCTCAATCGGGTTTTGGGTGGCCATAACCATAAATAAATCGGGCAGTTTGCGCGTTGTGCCTGCCACCGTTACTTGGCGTTCGGCCATGGCTTCCAGCAGCGCACTCTGCACCTTGGCGGGGGCGCGGTTAATTTCATCGGCCAAAATCAGGTTGTGAAAAATAGGGCCGGCCTGAAAATCGAAACTTTGTTGCTGAGGGCGGTAAATCTCGGTGCCTGTTACGTCGCCAGGCAGCAGGTCTGGGGTAAATTGAATGCGTTTAAAATCGCCTTCAAGCTGCTTGGCCAAAGTGTTAATGGCTTTGGTTTTAGCCAAGCCCGGCGCGCCTTCCACCAGCAAGTGGCCGTCGCTTAACAGGCAAATTAGCAGGCGTTCTACTAGGTGAGGTTGGCCAATAATTTGGCTTTGCATGGCGGTTTTTAGGCGAACAAAATCTTCTTGTATGCTCATGTTATTAGCTGTTCTCTATCATTTTTTGTTTCATTTCATGCAACTGGTCGCGCAACCTTGCGGCGTCTTCAAACTTAAGGTCGCGCGCAAATTTGAACATTTGGTCTTCGGTTTTCGCAATAAGTTTCACCAGTTCACTGGCACTGGCACTGCGCCAATCGTCTTGGCCATAAGCGCCTTTTTTGTCGGCCACTTTATCGCGCTTGCGGTCGAAGCGGCTTTTGCGCCCAGGTGCAGGGGCGGCTTCTAAAATATCTTCCACCGAGCGTTTAATACCTTGCGGAATAATGCCGTGCTCTTGGTTAAAGGCGAGTTGTTTTTCGCGGCGGCGTTCGGTTTCGTCCATCGCACGCTTCATGCTGTCGGTAATGCGGTCGGCGTATAAAATGGCCTTGCCATGAAGGTTACGCGCGGCGCGGCCAATGGTTTGAATCAGTGAGCGGTCAGAGCGCAAAAAGCCTTCTTTATCGGCATCAAAAATAGCCACCAAGGATACTTCGGGAATGTCTAAACCTTCACGCAGAAGGTTAATGCCCACCAGCACGTCAAACTCGCCTAGGCGCAGCTCGCGGATAATTTCGACGCGCTCTACTGTGTCTATGTCGGAGTGCAGATAGCGCACTTTAATTTTTTGCTCTTGCAAAAACTCGGTTAAGTCTTCGGCCATGCGCTTGGTGAGTACGGTAATCAGCACGCGCTCGCCCACTTCGGTGCGCTTGTGTATTTCATGCAGCACGTCGTCTACTTGGCCTGTGGCTGGGCGCACTTCCATTTCGGGGTCCACCAAGCCGGTGGGGCGCACCACTTGTTCTATTACGGCGTCTTGGTGGTCTTTTTCGTAGTTGCCTGGGGTGGCCGATACAAACACGCTTTGGGTAACTATGGATTCCCATTCTTCAAAACGCATGGGGCGGTTATCCAGCGCCGAGGGCAGGCGAAAACCAAACTGCACTAGGGTTTCTTTGCGCGATCGGTCGCCACGATACATAGCGCCAATTTGCGGAATAGTAACGTGCGATTCGTCAATCATAACCAGCGCATCGTCGGGCAGGTAATCGAACAAAGTAGGCGGTGGGTCGCCGGGGTTGCGGCCTGATAAATAACGCGAGTAATTTTCAATGCCAGAGCAATAACCCAGCTCTTGCATCATTTCTAGGTCGTAGTTGGTGCGCTGTTCTAGGCGCTGCGCTTCAACCAGCAGG
>JBASZG010000160.1:0-2964 GCA_049277875.1 Venatoribacter sp. | reverse complement strand
CCGCATCAACTGGGCGAAGTGGTGGAAATGCCCGTCAGTGGCCGCGATTTACTCTTAGCGGTGGACTTATCCCCCAGTATGGAAATTGAAGATATGAAGCTCGGTGGCCGCAGCGTTGACCGCCTAGTAGTATCGAAAAAAGTAATCAGCGAGTTTATCGACCGCCGCGCAGGCGACCGCTTAGGGCTGGTGCTGTTTGGTGATGAAGCTTATTTGCAAGCACCGCTTACCTACGACCGCGCCACGGTAAAACAGCTTTTATTAGAATCACAAATTGGCCTTGCAGGGCCTCGCACCGCCATTGGTGATGCCATAGGTTTAGCGGTAAAACGCCTACAAAATCAGCCCGACAGCAGCCGCGTTATTGTGCTTTTAACCGACGGCAGCAATAACTCAGGCGAACTTGACCCAATTAAAGCCGCCGAACTGGCCGCACAAAACAAGGTGCGTATTTACCCCATAGGCTTAGGCGCAACCTCTATGCCGGTGGCCAGTTTGTTTGGTACGCGCATGGTCAATCCGTCCGAAGATATGGACGAAGAAGCCCTGCGCCACATCGCCAAAGTGACAGGTGGGCGTTATTTTCGCGCCACCGACAGCCAAGAACTATTTCGTATTTATCAGCTTCTCGATGAGTTAGAACCCACCGAGCAAGACCCACAAATCTTTCGCCCAGAGCAAAGCCTGTTCTACTGGCCTTTGGCGTTGGCGCTACTGCTAAGTATGTACTTGGTGCTGTGGCAAAGCGGGGTGTTGGCTGCTTGGGTGAATAGGGAGCCAAAAAATGTTCGCTGAGTTTCTTTTTTTACGTCCGCAGTGGTTATGGCTACTGGCTTTTATGCCATTGCTTTTGTGGCTGCTACAACGCAGCAAGCAACAGGGCGGCGCATGGTTAAAAGTGATAGACGCACCGCGTCGCCGCGCCATGTTAAGCGGCAGCAACACGCAAAAACAGCGCCCCGTTTGGCCGCTGTGGTTAGCCGCTTGGTTGCTGGCTACCTTGGCTTTGGCTGGCCCAACTTGGCAAAAAATCCCTCAGCCTATTAGCAAAAACCAGCAAGCCTTAATAGTGATGCTGGATATGTCGTTGTCTATGGCTGCGCAAGACGTTAAGCCTTCGCGGGCCGTGCGCGCCAACCAAAAAATCACCGATATTTTACGCAGCCGCAAAGACGGACTAACCGCTTTGCTGGTGTATGCAGGCGATGCCCACACAGTTACCCCTTTAACTGACGACGTAAAAACCATTGAAACCCTGCTGCCTGCACTGTCGCCTTTTATTATGCCGGCTATGGGCAGTCGTCCAGATAAAGCCGTGGCCTTGGCGCGCCACCTGGCCAACCAAGCAGGCGTACGCCAAGCCGATTTATTGCTGATTACCGACGGTGTAACCAACCAAGACAGCAGCCGGATTAAAGCCGAACTGCGTGACGGCTTGCGCCTAAGTATTTTGTCGTTAGGCACCGAAAACGGCGCGCCCATTCCTTTGCCTAATGGCGGCTTTTTGCGTGACGACAGCGGCCAAATAGTGGTGCCCAAACTAGACCAAGCCCCCTTAGCCAAACTCAGCCGCGAGCTAAGCAGCCCTTGGCAAAACATGAGTTACGACGACAGCGATTGGCAATCTATGCTGAACACCCATGCGCAACAAGCCGAACAAAGCCAAGCTAACAACCAGTTTGATTTGTGGCGCGACGAGGGCTTTTGGCTAATTTTTGCCCTGCTGCCTTTTGCTCTACTGCTGTTTCGCAAGGGCGCGCTGGTGGCTGTGGTTTTAGCCCTGTATTTGCCTTGGTCAAACCACAGCTACGCCAACGGAAGTATGTGGCAAACGCCTAACCAACAAGCCGCCAAACTGCTTGAACATAACCCAGAACAAGCCGCTGCCACCTTTACCGACCCAGCTTGGCAAGGCAGTGCCTATTACCAAGCGCAGCAATATCCACAGGCGGCGCAGCACTTTCAGCAAGCGCCCAAAACCGCGCACAACCTTTACAACCTTGGCAATGCCCAAGCCCAAAGCGGCCAACTAGAGCAAGCAATAAAAAGCTACGAGCAAGCCTTGGCTTTACAAAGCGACTTTCCACAAGCTGCGAAAAACAAACAAATAGTAGAAGACGCGCTTAAACAGCAGCAACAGCAGCAAGATCAAAATCAACAAAATCAAGATCAGAAAAACCAAGATCAGAAAAACCAAGAGCAGCAGAACGAGCAAAGCCAGCAAGGGCAAGATCAAGACCAAAAAAATCAAGATCAAAAAAGCCAAGGTCAGCCGCAAAACAACGAGCAAAACAATGAGCAAAACGGCTCAGGCCAAGACCAGCCGCAACAAAATGATTCTGAACAAGACAAAGCCGAGCAAGACAGCTCAGAACCAGCCGATTCAGAACAACATAGCCCAGAGCAAAATAAAGCCGAGCCAGAAGAAAACCAGCCAACCGCTGCCGACGCCAAAGACAGCAACGGCCTTAGCCGTGAAGACCAAGAAGCCATGGAGCAATGGCTCAAGCGCGGGCCCGATAATCCCGGCAACCTCTTGCAGCGCAAGTTTTTGTATCAATATCAACAAAATAAAGACCAACCCGAACCGCAGGGTGAAGTGCTATGGTAAAAAAACTCTTTCTTATCCCTTTGATTTTTATAACCTTTTTTCATGCGGCTTGGGCGGCAGAATTTAGCGCCAGCGTCGACCGTACCCAAATAAGCGAGCAAGACACTGTTAACCTAGTGCTACGCATAGACGAACAAATATTGATTGGCAGCCCCAACCTAGCCGCGCTGGAAAACGACTTTACAATACTAGGGCAAAGCCGCTCGCAACAAATGCGCTCTGTAAATGGCGTTACCGAGTCTTTTACTCAATGGAGCATCAGCCTTATGCCCAAGCGCAAAGGCCAGTTGCAGATTCCAGCGCTCACTTTTAAAGGCAGCACCAGTGCGCCTATTCAAATAGAAGTGAAAGAA
>JBASZG010000159.1:0-3104 GCA_049277875.1 Venatoribacter sp. | reverse complement strand
ACGAACATCCAAAACTTCGACGATTTATTAAAAGCCGCCAAGGCGCAAGCCGAGCCGCAGCTTTTGCTTTTTGTGTTTGCTAAGGCCGAAATGCCAGAAAGCCCAACCGAGGAGCAAATTAAAGAATACGAAAGCGGCCAAGGTGGCAACCTGACCCCAGTTATCTGCGTGGATAAAACCCCAGAAAGCCTAAGCGATTTTGCCGCTTTAACAGCCGAATCTAAACAAACTGGCCACGACTGGGACGTAGTATTTGTAAGCTCCATGTCGGGGGTGGCAGGTCATGCGCCCACACCAGAGCAAGCCGAACAACCGCTGCAAATGATGGTACAGGCCATTCATTCGGGCAATATCGCCAATTTCCTTGCTATGGATAAGCAAGGCGATGCACTGCGTTTTTACTAATTGATGAGGTGATTTATGGGCCACGCCAGCAACGATTTTCTTCCACTGCAGATAGCCGTGCTTACCGTTAGCGACACTCGCACTGCACAAACCGATACCTCTGGCCAGTATTTAGCCGATGCCGTAACCGAGGCAGGGCATATTTTGGCTGCACGCGCCTTGCTAAAAGACGACCCTTATAAAATTAGAGCGCAAGTGGCCAACTGGATTGCCGATGAGAACATTCATGCCGTTATTATCACCGGCGGCACAGGTTTTACCGACCGCGACAGCACGCCAGAAGCCGTTGCTTGTTTGTTTGATAAAACCATCGAGGGTTTTGGCGAGCTATTTCGTCAGGTTTCTTACAGCGAAATTGGCACGTCCACCATTCAATCCCGCGCTTTGGCTGGGCTGTCTAACCACACTTTGGTGTGCTGCTTGCCCGGTTCCACCAATGCTTGCCGCACTGGTTGGGAAAAAATTATTAAGGAACAGTTAGATAGTCGCCAAGGGCCATGCAATTTTGTGGCACACTTACGCCAAGTACCTGCCTGTGAAAGCCGTGGATAATTAAGTGAACGACGACGAACTGCTGCGCTATAGCCGCCATATATTTTTGCCGCAATTGGATATCGAAGGCCAGTTGGCCTTTAAAAACAGCCATATTCTCGTGATTGGTGCGGGTGGCTTGGGCAGTGCGGCGCTGCCTTATTTGGCCGGCAGTGGCGTGGGGCAGATTAGCCTAATCGACGACGATGAGGTTGAGCTAAGTAACCTGCCAAGGCAGGTTATTCATAGCAGCGAACGGCTGGGCATGGCTAAGGTAGAATCGGCTAAGTTGCAGCTTAATGCCAACAACCCCCACTGCCTTATTCATAGCCTAAAACAGCGTGCCGATGCGCCTTGGCTGCTGGAAAATCTTGGCCGCTTTAATGTCGTGGTGGATTGCACTGATAACGCCAAAGTGCGCTACGCCCTAAACAAAGCGGCGCTTTTACATAAAGTGCCTTGGGTAAGTGGCGCCGCCATTGCCCTAAGTGGCCAGGTTACTGTGTTCGACCCACGCCAAAATGAAAGCCCATGCTATCGCTGCCTCTATAACGAAATAAACCAACAACAGCTTAATTGCAGCGAAAGCGGCGTGCTATCGCCCTTGGTTGGAGTAATTGGCAGCTTACAAGCGGTAGAAACCTTAAAGCTACTGGCCAACCTTGGCTCCTCGTTAAGTGGCCGATTGCTAACCTACGAAGCCTTAACTGCCAGTTTTCGTGAGTGGAAAATTAAACCTAATGCGAACTGCTTGGACTGTGGCCTACAAGGCGGCGTAACACCCCAATAAAGGCCATGCACCAAGCCATAAAAGCAATGGGCAAAAAGACCGTAGGAATAGGCGTTAAAAAGGGTAAATCCATTGCCTGCGCTAATTCGTGGGTGCAGGCTGCGTACATGCCCAATGGGAAAATAGCACCCCAATAAAGTGGGTCGTAATGCAAAGGAAAGCGTTTATACAGATAGCGCCAAACTCCCAGCAATAGCAGCATGGGAATCCACCAAGTACCTGTGGCCCAATAAAAAATGGTAAAGCCTTTGATAAAGGCCAGCATCGAGGTTAAAAAAGGTGCATCGGGTGCGTTAATAATCAGCAGCGAGCCAGCCAAGGTAGAGATAGCCATAGCGCCCATATTGATCCAGTAAGGTGGGGCAAGGTCGCTGGGCTGAAAGCGAAAAAACGCATAGCGATAAAAAATCAGCGACATCATCCAGATATACAGCATACCGCCCCATAACCACATCGACAGCGCAAAAAAGTTTAACTCCAGCTTCCAAGGTTGGCCGATATGCAGCGCCAGTTGTGCGCTTAATACCGCCACCGACTGCGTTGCTACCACTGCTAAAAGCCAGCCGCCGCTAATGCCTTTATCCAGCGTGGGCTTGTCTTCTTTAATGGTGAATAGGGTGAAAATGGCGTAGGTTAGGCCAAGCCACAATAACAAGCCAAATGCCCATAAAAACAACGCAAGCTCGATAATATGAGCCATAACCAACACCTGCACAGCCAAAATGTTGGTGGCGGCGACTGTGGTAAAAAAGCCCATGCCAGTTAAATGGCTGGCAAAGTCGGCCAGCATTGCTTGGCGAAAACGCCTAAAACGTAAGCCAAATAAAACCCACAAAACGACATACATTAAACTATTTAGGGCAAATAAACTGTTGGCTAAATAAGGGTAGCCACGCAGGTGAAAGGCCAAAGACACAATGCCTGTGGCCATAACCATGCCAAAATAGGCTGGCGATAACTGAGCTAAACGATTGCTTTGCCAAATCATAAGTAGGTCTTTTTGCCGAGTTTTGACTTAAGTGTTAAGGCGAATACAGGGCAGTGCAAGCAAAAATTAATTTAATTTTTGAAAGATTTTTAAACGATGAATCAGCAGTGCCAGCAGAATAAAACCACAACCAAGTATTTGGGTGGCTTCCATGCGCTCGGCAAACCAAAAGGCCGCAAACAGTGCCGTCCAGACGGGTTCTAAAATCATAATCACCGCCGCATGTTCGGGGCTAGAAATACCTTGAGCATAGGTTTGTAGCGTAAAACGGCCAGCGGTAGCTAACGTGAAGCTTAAAAATAGCCAGCCCCAAATGGCAGCGGGCAAGTCAAGGAAATTTGGCCAGCTTTCTAGCAGCAAAGAGCTACAGAACGTAACCGCTCCAACCAA
>JBASZG010000158.1:0-3608 GCA_049277875.1 Venatoribacter sp. | reverse complement strand
CCATCAATGCCATGGCGCAAGACAGCCACGGCAAGGTTATCGACCCTTACGGTGGCCAGCGTGATATTCAGCTTAAACTGTTGCGCCATGTTTCCCCTGCCTTTAGCGAAGACCCATTGCGGGTTTTACGAGTTGCGCGCTTTGCAGCACGTTTTGCGCCTTTAGGTTTTACTATTGCGCCCGACACCATGCAGCTTATGCAAAACATGGTTAAACAAGGCGAACTGGCGCATTTGGTGGCCGAGCGAGTATGGCAAGAAACGCGCCGTGCTTTAATGGAAAACTCCCCCGCCACTTACTTTGAAGTATTGCGTGAATGCGGTGCCTTGGCGGTTTGGTTTAGCGAAATAGATGCTTTGTTTGGTGTGCCACAACGAGCCGAGTATCACCCTGAAATCGACTGCGGCATTCATGTTCTGCTTAGTTTAACGGCAGCAAGCAACGCCAAAGCCAGTTTGCCAGTGCGCTGGGCGGCTCTTACTCACGATTTGGGTAAGGCGCTTACGCCTGCCGATTTACTGCCACGCCATCACGGCCATGAAAAACGTGGAATTGCCCCACTCAATCGCCTGCATGCGCGGTTAAAAACCTCCACCGATTGCGCCGATTTAGCGCTGTTAAGTGCCGAGTTTCACACTCATACACACCGCGCCTTTGAGTTAAAAGCCAGCACCGTTATCGATCTGTTTAATCGTTTGGATGTATGGCGCAAGCCAGAGCGTTTTGAAGAATTTTTGCAGGTATGCGAAGCCGACTCGCGTGGGCGCACCGGCTTTGAACACAGCGACTACCCACAAGCAAACTATCTGCGCAATGCGTTAAAAGAAGCGCTAACCATTACCGCGCAGCAAGTGATAGCACAGGGCCACACAGGCCCTGCCATTCGCCAAGCCCTGAACCAAGCACGTGTTGCGCACTTGGAAAAGTTTAAAAATGCCTAGCCGCCGCGCTTTTTAATATCGTGCTTAATGGCGTACACAAAACCGCCTAAAAACACCACGCATAAGCCCACAATTAGCACCCCAGCGAAAACAACTTCGTCCATAAACATAGCTATTACCTCTACCTATTAATTGAGATGCCTTCACTTTATCAATAAGGGGTAATTGCGCTTTGATTCATATCAAGAAATCTTTGGGAGTTCTGGGAATAACGTCTATCATGTAAACCATACACTCTCTAGTACATTAATAATTATGAAACGTCTTCTCTCTTGCATAGCCTTGATGCTTTGGTGCTTTGGTGCGTTTGGGCGTGGGCTGCTAACCCCACTATCACTAAGCTACAAGAACTGATAAAACAGCAAAATTACGCAGAAGCTTACCAACTGGCCAGCCAGCATATAGACGAACTAGAAGGCGATGCCGAGTTCGACTTTTTATACGGCCTAAGCGCACTGCAAAGCGGCGAGTTACAAGCCGCTTTGTTTAGCTTTGAGCGTTTATCGGCCAGCTACCCGCAGGTGCAGCGTTACCGCCTAGAGCTGGCGCGCAGCTACTTTTATTTAGGCAACCTAGACGAAGCCAAACAGCAATTTAATAAAGTCTTGGCCAGCAACCCACCCGATGCGGTTAAAAACAACATTGAAAAATTTTTAGTCAATATCGAAAACCAGCGCCAAGCCATTCAAAGCCAGTGGCGCGCCAGCGTTACCTTGGCCGGTGGTTACGACAGCAACTACAACAGCGCCACCGACATAGAACAGTTTGAAATTTTAAACGGCTGGGTAACCAAATTAACCGAAGACCAACGCCAGCAAGGCAGTGCTTTTGGGCAGTTGCGTATGATGGGCAGTTACAGCAGCCCATTAAGCCGCTTAAGCAGTTGGGATATTTCGGCGGCGCTTAACCATAAAGCCGTGTTCGATAACAGCGATTTCAACCTAAGCGTGGTTGGCGCACAGGCTGGGTATCGCCGTTTGTTCAACAACTGGCAGCTACGCCCATTTGCAGGGGTAAACCAATATTGGTTAGGCGGCGAAAGCTATCAACAAGACTACAGCCTTGGGCTAGAAACCTACTGGCGTTACAGCTCTAAGCTGCAACCCTTCGCACGAGTGCAATACGGTTACAGCGATAACGCCATCAATAACGATTTAGACTTTGCCACCCCTCAGGTTGAAGCCGGTTTAAGCGCCGCCTTAGGCGAAGTGATTACCCAGCTTTCACTAAGCTACAGCAGCGACCAAGCGCAAGCGGATGTCAAAACTCAAGCCAAAGACAGCCTAGGGCTAAGCCTGTTTGCTCAATATCAGGGTTTTTATGCTTCATACAGTTATCGAACAAACCAGTACCAAGGCAAGATGGTGGTGCTGGATAAAAAACGCGACGACAATTTAAACCAGTTATTGTTGGGCTACCGCCATAGCCTTGGCAAGCAGCTTTCGCTTTACGCGCAAACCAGTTACCTCAAAAACAACAGCAATATCGATCTTTATCAATACCAACGCGCCCTCAGTGAGCTGGGCCTAACGCTCACATTCTAAGGAGGCCATCATGTTTAAGCGCACTTTTATAGCTCAATTTTTAAGCTTAATACTGGGGCTGTTGCTGTGTTTACAAGCCTATGCCGAGCTGGCAGGCACAGTGATTATGGCCACAGGCGAGGTAGTTGCCCGTGATGCCAATGGTGCAGAGCGAGTGCTAAAGCGCCGCTCTCAGGTATTCGACCAAGACAGCATCATCACCAAAGGCAACAGCCGCGCTCAAATCCGTTTTATTGATAACGCCCTACTCGCCCTGCAAGCCAACACCGAGCTAAAAATTGAAGAATACCGTTTAGCTCAAAACAGCGGCGAAGAAAGCAAAGTGCTCATGAACTTAGTCGAAGGCGGCTTTCGCTCGCTGACCGGAGCCATCGGCAAAGGCAACCCAGAGGCTTATAAAGTGAATACGCCTGCTGCCAGTATTGGTATTCGTGGCACGCTCTATTCGGTGCGCATTCAAGGCGACAGCTTAATTGCGGGCGTGTGGCAAGGCGGCATTCGCTTAACCACCCACAATGGCCGCGAGTTTAACCTTGGCCTAGACAGCCCTTACCAATTTGGCCGCATTGGCCCAGATGGGTTTACCGGCCTACTTAGCGCCCCAGATGAAATAGACAGAGCCCCAACAGGCGAGGCCGTTAACAGCGACGAAAGCAACACCGATGCCCCCAATGCCGACAACAACACCAACACCGGGCCAAAAACAAACAACGACCTAGCCTCGATTGGGCCTACCATTGCCCCGCTAGAGCAAATGAACAACCTACAGCTAGAGCAGTATTTGAGCGGCCCAGCCACCGACCCAAGCAAGCTATCGGAGGCCGAAAAACAAACGTTTGCTAAAGAGCAACGCACCTTCTTCGCCTATGTCGATGGCCAAGCCAAAGAGGTTAAAGTAATCACCAACCCACACGAAGAAGTGATGCTGATACTCGACAGCACCGGCATGAACAACAACAGCGAAGACACCTTTATTCGCTTTAGCCCACCCGGCAGCAACGGCGGCAGCATGCCCTTTACTGATACATTCCTAACAACAACCGACCAATTCGACAGCAGCCTGTTCAACGACCCCAACTACGGGCTTATAAAAACAGAATGGAAAGCCAACAACGGCACTATT
>JBASZG010000157.1:0-1861 GCA_049277875.1 Venatoribacter sp. | reverse complement strand
GCCAACGGCAATTACAGCGAAAAAGTCGATACTCACAATATGTCAATTTGCCCGATAATCGAGCAGAACGGTAGCTGGGTGATTAATGGTACCTGCACACCAACCCAGCGTATTTATCGCGCTCGTGATGTGCAACGCTCCATCAACGATTTGTGGAAGTCGGGGGCTTTATCCTATGTTTCGGTGCCAGGGCAGGGGGAGTATTTTGTTACTTGGAATGCTGCATCACAGGCTAACGGCTGCTATGCGTTGAATTCATTAAGTGCCAGCCAGTCTATGGATGGCGAAATTTATAACACCGCAGTGCTTGGGTTAGATACGCTGCGCTTTAGAACTGAAGTGCAGCTAGAAAACCAGAAAAAAACCTTATTCGACGTGCTTGTTAACGCACCAAGCGCTGACCGTTACAAAATTACTGCGGCCTTGTCTCACGCTTATTCCTCAATTAGCACCGATGAAGTGTACCTAGGCAATGGCTCTAACCTTGACCGCATTCTAGTGCATTACAATACCGATTCTGGTTTTAAGCGCATTGGCGATCTCAGTATTTATAAGTCGGGTGTAACGCTTGGCAGTGAAACCAATGAGATTGATGCCGAGCTTATGGCTGGCTTAAACCAAGCCTATGATAATTTGCCCTATAAATGGGTTAACGATAAGCAAGGCAATTTTGAGGTTTGTGTTACGGCTAACACACCTGCTCCTAGAGTTAATTTCGATGACAAAAAAGCCGTTTATAGCTTGTCATTTCGCGGCGTAGTGTACGGCAGCTTGCGCTATGAAAACTCGGCCTGGGTTGTGCGTTTGCTTGATGGCACTTTTACTATCCTTGGCAGCAATTAATAGGATACTCGCCCTTGGGCCGTGGTTTAGGTATACTTCGGCCTCTTATTTTCTTTCTAAAAGGCTCTTTAGAGCCAAGCAGTACCCGAACGACTGGCGCATCGCCGGTTTTTATTGGTAATTTTTAGAGGTTCAACAATGACTGGATACGTTCAAAAAGGCGGTGTTCAAGTAGCACAGGCTCTTTATGATTTTGTTAATGAAAAAGCTCTGCCTGGTACAGGTTTGGATGCTGAAAAGTTTTGGGCTGGTTTTGATGCATTAATTAACGACCTTGCACCTAAAAACAAAGCTTTATTAAACAAGCGTCTTGAGCTGCAAGAAAAAATTGATGCTTACCACCAAGAACGTAAAGGCCAGCCTCACAATGCGGTAGAGTACAAAGCGTTTTTACAAGAAATTGGTTACTTACTACCTGAAGGCGAAGACTTCCAAGCCAGCACTCAAAATGTAGAGCCAGAAATTGGCCAAATCGCTGGCCCACAATTGGTTGTGCCAATTATGAACGCACGCTTTGCCTTAAACGCGGCTAACGCTCGTTGGGGTTCATTGTACGATGCGCTTTATGGTACCGACGCTATCTCTGAAGAAGACGGCGCCGAAAAAGGTTCTTCTTACAACAAAGTACGTGGCGACAAAGTAATCGCTTGGGCGCGTAACTTCTTAGACACCGCTGCTCCTTTATTGGGCGCTTCTCACGCCGACAGCACTGGCTATGCCATCGAAGGCGGCAAACTGGTTGTAAGCTTAAAAGATGGCAACACCGCCACCCTTAAAAATGCCTCTCAATTAGTTGGCTTTAACGGCGATTTGGCTAAACCAAACGCTATTTTGTTAAAAAACAACGGCCTGCATTTTGAAATTCAAATCGACCCAACCAGCGCTATCGGTTCTACCGACGCTGCTGGTGTAAAAGACGTTCTGCTGGAATCGGCTCTGACCACCATTATGGACTGCGAAGACTCAGTAGCTGCCGTTGATGCCGAAGACAAAGTTCTAACTTACGGCAACTGGTTGG
>JBASZG010000156.1:0-3970 GCA_049277875.1 Venatoribacter sp. | reverse complement strand
AGCTCTTGAGCTTTTTCGTAGCTCATTAGCAACATGGCTGAAGCACCGTCGGTAATTTGTGAAGAAGTACCAGCCGTTACCGTACCGCCTTTAGGGTCGAACGCTGGGCGTAGTGCACCTAAAGATTATACGGTAGTTTCTGGACGAATGGTTTCGTCTTCAGTCACTAGGATTTGGTTACCGTCAGCATCGTGGCCGTAGGTTGGGATGATTTCGTTTTTGAACTTGCCTTCCAGAGTAGCTTTGTGAGCTAAACGGTGTGAGCGAGCGCCGAATTCGTCCATTTGTTGACGAGTAATACCGTGCATTTTGCCTAGCATTTCAGCGGTTAAGCCCATCATGTTAGAGGCTTTAGCTGAGTATTTAGAGGCGGCAGGGTTGTGGTCAAAACCGTGTTGCATGTTTACGTGGCCCATGTGCTCTACACCACCCACTACAAACACATCACCGTTGTTGGTTTGAATAGCTTGAGCTGCAGTGTGAATAGCTGACATGGCAGAACCACACAAACGGTTAACGGTTAACGCGCCTGCTTCTTTGGGTACTACGGTCATTAAGCCGATTTGACGTGCTACGTTAAAACCTTGCTCTAAAGTTTGGTTTACGCAGCCCCAGATGATGTCTTCTACTAATGCAGGGTTAACACCTGGGTTACGTTCGAACATAGCGTTGATAATGTGTGCAGACATGCTTTCTGCACGTACGTTGCGGAAGATACCACCGCGTGAACGGCCCATAGGGGTACGAACGGCATCAATTACTACAACGTCTCTTGGATTTAAAGACATGAATATTCTCCTCTACCCTATTAACCGAAATAGCTTTCGCCGTTTGCGGCCATTTCGCGCATACGGTCAGTTGCTTTGTATAGGTTGCCTAAGTGGGCGTATTGGTCTGATAGAGCGACAAACTCTTTGATACCAACGGTGTCCATGTAACGGCAAGCACCACCACGGAAGGGAGGGAAACCAATACCGAAGATGAGGCCCATATCGGCTTCAGCTGGGGTTTCTACAATGTTTTCTTCCAAGCAACGTGCGATTTCGATACACATAGGAATCATGCAGCGAGCAATGATTTCTTCTGCGGTGAATTCTTTACGTTCAGCCACAACGGGTTTGATAAGTTCGTAAGTAGTTTCATCAACCACTTTTTTAGGCTTACCTTTTTTGTCGGTTTCGTATTTGTAGAAACCAACGCCGTTTTTCTGACCGTAGCGTTTGTTTTCGTACATCACTTCCATCGCAGATTTGAAGTCAGCCTTCATGCGATCTGGGAAGCCTTCAGCCATTACTTCGTTAGCGTGAACGCCGGTATCAATACCAACCACGTCTAGTAAGTAAGCTGGGCCCATTGGGAAGCCGAATTTTTCCATTACTTTGTCAACTTGTTGGAAGTCGGCGCCGTCACGCAGTAGGCCTGCGAAACCAGCAAAGTAAGGGAACAATACGCGGTTTACTAAGAAGCCAGGGCAGTCGTTTACTACTACTGGGGTTTTACCCATTTTCTTAGCGTAAGCAACGACAGTAGCTACGGCTTCTTCAGAGGTTTTTTTGCCGCGAATAACTTCAACTAAAGGCATCATGTGCACTGGGTTAAAGAAGTGCATGCCTAGGAAGTTTTCAGGACGTTTTAAGCCTTCAGCCAAGAAGTCGATGCTGATGGTTGAAGTGTTAGAAGCGATAATGGCGTTTTCGCCTACTTTATCTTCTACTTCAGCCAGAACGATTTTCTTAACTTTTGGATTTTCTACAACGGCTTCAACCACTACGTCTACATCGCCAAATTCTGCATAAGTAAGTGCAGGACGAATGCGGTTTAGGGTTTCACCCATCGCTAGGGGTTTCATTTTTTTCTTTTCAACACGCTTGGCAAGCAGTTTGTTGGCTTCGTTTAAGCCTAACTCGATACCGGCTTCTGCGATGTCTTTCATCACGATTGGAGTGCCTTTAAGGGCTGATTGGTAAGCAATACCACCACCCATGATACCAGCGCCCAATACAGCGGCTTTTTTGGTTTCTTTGGCCGTTTTGTCGTAGCCTTTGGCTTTTTTCTTCAGCAATTGGTCGTTCATGAACAAACCAATTAACGCTTGAGATTCGGTGGTTTTGGCTAGTTTAGCGAAACCTTTAGATTCGTTCTCAAGTGCTTTATCGCGGCCAACACCTGCAGATTTTTGCATGGTTTTGATGGCTTCGATAGGAGCTGGGTATTGACCTTTGGTTTGGCCTGCCACAAAACCTTTAGCGGTTTCGAATACCATCATGGTTTCCATACCGTTCAGTTTCAGCTTGGCTTGTTTTTCTTCGCGGCGTGCTTTCCAGTTGATGTTGCCAGCAATGGCATCGTTCAACATTTTGATTGCGCCTTCGCGTAGCTTGTCGGCGGCTAATACAGCGTCTACGGCACCGTCTTTCAATGCTTTTTCAGGCTTGTTTTCAGCGCCCATGCAGATCCATTCGATTGCGTTGTCGGCACCAATGATGCGTGGCAAACGAACAGTACCGCCAAAGCCAGGCATTAAGCCTAGTTTTACTTCTGGCAAACCAATTTTGGCTTTTTCAGACATAACACGGATGTCTGCGGCCAAACACATTTCTAAACCGCCACCTAAAGCGATACCGTTAATGGCAACTAAAGAAGGAACTGGCAGGTCTTCAAACGCGTTGAATACTTGGTTGGCTTCTAGGGCCCAGGCAGCAATTTCTTCTTCATTTTGCTTGAATGCATCGCCGAATTCGGTGATGTCAGCACCAACGATAAATACGTCTTTACCAGATGTAACTAAAACGCCTTTAACGTTGCTGTTGCCTTGAATGGCTTTAACAGCCGCTTGTAAATCTTCTAATGTGACACGGTTGAACTTATTCACTGACTCGCCTTGAAGGTCGAATTTCAGCTCGGCGATGTCGCCTTCGATCAAATTTACCGTGATGGCTTTACCTTCGTAAATCATCAACTGATCTCCACATGGTTAGCGTTGGAACTGACTATTATTAGCCAGCAGTCTGCTTTTTGAATCAAACGAGCGTTTGAAACTAGCGCACAAGATCAAGGAAACGCCCGATAAAGTCAATAGAGAATAGTGTTAAGCTTTGCTTTTCACGCTCTTTAACGACGTTTTTCTTGCATTTATTTCCAGATAAAGTCGCTCTTTGGTCTTATTTTTGCTAAAAATAGCGACATACCTTTCCAATCATTCATAACAAGAAGTGGTAACGATGCGTAAAGTACTCCAAAGCTTCCCTATTGTCCTTGTCATCTTGGGCCTATTATCACTCTCTAATAGTGTCCTTGCCTCTCCGGCAGAATTACTAAGCAGCCTGCAGCAAATGCGTTTAGCCACAACCAATGCGGTTACCAATTTTTATATGTTTTCTGGGCTGGAAGCCGATAGCAAATATAATCGACTCATAGATAACAGCATCAGTAAGTTTGAAGCCGCACTTGAACGCGCAAAAGAGCCAGCCGATGCCGCCAAGATGACCGATGACCTAAAAAGCATTCAGGAACAGTGGGCCATTTTAATTGACCTTATCAATACCAATCGCAGCGACATCATCAAGCAAGGCTTTGCAAACACACGCCTTGTTGATCAGATGGGACGCACCAGCTTAGCGCTAACCAAAACAATTTCGCAAACCTACCAGCGCACCGAAGAAGTAACCAGAATTAAATTGAGCGCAGCCATTCAAAAATCACGCGAGCTGGCTGTTCTAATGGAGGACATCACGTCTCAATACGCGGCGCGTGGCACATCAAGTTTAGGGCATGTTTTTATGGGCAGTTTTGAGCGTACGCTCAATGAAGAAGCCGACGAGTTTAATAAAAAACTCGCCGAACTTAGTAAAACGCTGACCACCAAAGAAACCGACTACCTAATTAACAACATTCAAAGCAAATGGCGTTTTATGGAGTCGCGCATTCGTAACTTTAACGAACGCACCGTGCCGTTTTTAGTGGTAAGTTA
>JBASZG010000155.1:0-4038 GCA_049277875.1 Venatoribacter sp. | reverse complement strand
GTCGTGGGCATTAAAAGCCTTTTTGATGTATTCGATACGAAGGTCGTCTACTTTTTGTTCAACTTTGGCAAATTTCTCTAGGGATGCAGGAGTAAAATCTTCTGCTTGAGCGGTAACAGTGAATAGTGCACCCAAGGCTAGAGTGGCCGAAAGAGCGGTTGTCACTAGATGTTTTTGCATGGTGGATTACCTCAAAAAGATTAAAAATAAACGTAAAGATAAGTAAGTGAGGGCAATTTATTAAAAAATTGTTCATTTGTTAATCAGTTTGAAGGGGTAACAAGAGGTAGGTTAGAAGGAATACCCCCTAACCTTTAGTGGGTATTTATGCGGTGCCGTATGGCGGCCACAGGCCGCCGGTACAAAGTTAAGCAACCAACCTGAATATGGAATCAATTTCCAAAATCACCAGAACGACACAGAGGTAAGCACAAAAGTTGTTTATACCAACCCCATGTCGGTGAGTAACGCATCATAGCCAACTTTGTAGTTGGGGAAGAGAAACTCATAACCCAAGGCACGCAAGCGCTTGTTCGAGCAGCGGCGATTAGCGCGGCGAGTGGCTTCTGGCAGGCTGTAGTCGGGTTTTACTTCGCCAATGCGATCTTTCATCCATTCAAGGATGTCGTACAACGGCACGGGTTCATCGTCGGTAGCAAGATAAAGCTCGTCGAGTTTTTCGCCAGCCAGCTCTTTTTCAACCAAGAATTTTAATACCCCAACGCAGTCGTCACGGTGAATGCGGTTGGTCCAGACGGGGGGTTCAGGGTCGCAATAGCCGCCTTCTTTCGCTTGATTAATCATGCGTGTGCGGTCGGGGCCGTAGATGCCAGTAAAGCGCACGCAAGTGGCCGGTACACTGCTGCTAAGCAGAGCTTGCTCGGCGGCTAAAATTTCTTTGCCAGCAAAACTGGTTGGTTCGGTGGGTGAGTTTTCATCAACCCAAGAGCCATCCATTTGATGGTAAACGCTGGAGCTGGAAACAAAGAAGAAACGCTTGGGGGTAGAGCCTTTTAAAGCTTTTAAAATATGACGCACACCACGGTAGTAATAGGCATGGTAGCTGTCTTTGGTGAATACCGGAGAGGCCACGCAGTAAACAATAATATCAATATTCTCTGGTAGTTCTTGTAAGGTTTCCATGTCGGCCACATCGGCCTGAATTTTAAGTACACCTTTGCCAACGGACTTTTCTGAACGGCGAATGCCCCAAGTATTATGGCCTGCATTGGCCAGTTGTTCAGCGAGCAGGCCGCCGATATTCCCTGCGCCAACAACTAAAATACGCGCCATTTAATTTCTCCTAATTGCGATTGCCCACTTATTTTCATGGAATAAGCTTTGCGGCTTGTTCTTATTACGTTATAAATCGGTCAAATCATTATTGCTTTTGCAATAGAATGCAACCATAAGATGTTCCTAAGTAAAAACGACTGGGAGTGGGCATGACCTTAACCGAGCTGAAATACATTATTACCTTGGCACAAGAGCGCCATTTTGGCCGTGCTGCGGATAAATGCCATGTAAGCCAGCCAACCTTGAGCGTGGCAATTAAGAAGTTAGAAACCGAACTAGACGTGGTGATTTTTGAGCGCAGCAAAAGTTCGGTTGCCGTTACGCCTATTGGTGAGCGTATTGTGGCACAGGCTCAGCGAGTTATTGAGGAAGCACGCGCCATTAAAGACATTGCCCAAGCTGGGCAAAACCAACTGGTTAGCCCGCTTAAGGTGGGCGCAATTTTCACCATTGGGCCGTATCTTTTCCCGCACTTGGTGCCTGAGGTGCACCAAAAAGCACCTAACATGCCACTTTATATCGAAGAAAATTACACCGGCGTACTGCGCAAACAACTGCGCGAAGGCGAACTAGACGCCATTATTGTGGCCCTGCCCTTTACCGAACCAGACGTGCTCACGCGCCCGCTTTACGATGAAAACTTTGTTGTGGTTCTGCCCAAAGAACACCGCTGGATACAACAAAAAAGCGTTCGTGCAGAGCAGCTCTTAGAAGAAGATGTGCTGATGCTAGGCGAAGGACACTGCTTTCGTGACCAAGTATTTGCCCATTGCCCAGCTTTGGCTCAACGCCATCACACCAAACTAGGTAGTGTGCTGGAAGGCAGCTCCTTAGAAACCTTAAAGCACATGGTGGCGACAGGTTTAGGCATCACCATCTTGCCGCAGTCGGCGGTTAGCAACCTAGATTTAAACCTAGTTGCTACCATGCCGTTTGAAGCTCCTGCGCCTTATCGCACCGTCGCGCTGGCTTGGCGTGCCAGCTTTCCGCGTGGTCAGGCGATTGATTTGCTGCTAGGCACGGCAAGCAAATGCAGCATTCCGCTGGCACATAACAAGGCGTAATTGTGGCGAAAATCACCAAGCTAACTGATCTCAAAGGAGTGGGAGCCAGCTTTGTCGAAAAGCTGGCTAAGTTGCAAATTACCAGTCTTGCTGATTTATTCTTTCACCTTCCTTTTCGTTACGAAGACCGTAGCCGCATTACGCCCATCGGTGCACTGCAACCAATGATTCCTGCCGTTATTCAAGGCGAAGTAAAAGGCATGAGTGTGAATTACGGCAAACGCATGAGCATGTTGGTGAAGGTGCAAGATCGCACCGGTTTAGTGAGCTTACGCTTTTATGCCTTTAACAAAGCCCAACAAAGCCAGTTTAAAACCGGCACCTTTGTGCGCTGCTATGGCGAGCCACGCCCCGGTGCCAGCGGCTTAGAGTTGTATCACCCAGAGTACAAAATTTTAGACGATGAGTTTGCTGCCCCATTAGAACCAACCCTAACCCCGGTGTACCCCACCACCGATGGCATTACCCAGCAGCGCATTCGATTGTTGCACGATCAGGCCACCGAGTTTCTGCGTAACGATCAAGTAGACCTGATTGACTTGCTGCCAAACAGTTGGCTGCAGCAATGGCAGTTGCCAAGCCTAAAAGAAGCGTTGCTGTTTTTGCATCATCCACCCAGACAAGCTCACCTAGAAAGCCTAGAGCAAGCGCAGCACCCAGCTCAACGCCGCTTGATTTTAGAAGAACTCTTGGCGCACCAGTTATCATTGCATCGTATTCGTGCACAAATACAGCACGATCAAGCGCCAGCCGTGGCCACAGGCTCCGCATTGAAAGCCGCCTTATTAGCCAGTTTGCCTTTTCAGCCCACCCAAGCACAGTTGCGAGTGACCAACGAAATTGAAGCTGATATGGCTCAACCTTACCCCATGCTGCGCCTAGTGCAAGGTGATGTTGGATCGGGCAAAACATTAGTTGCGGCTTTAGCTGCTTGCAATGCGCTGGCATCTGGGCTGCAAGTTGCACTTATGGCGCCCACTGAAATTTTGGCTGAACAGCATTTAGATGGCATGAACGAATGGTTTGCTCCCTTGGGTATTCAAGTTGGATGGCTGGCAGGCAAGGTCAAAGGCAAGGCGCGCGAACGCGCATTAAACGACATTGCTACCGGGCAGGTACAACTGGTTGTTGGTACGCATGCGCTGTTTCAAGACGAAGTACAATTTGCCAACCTAGGGCTAATTATTATCGACGAACAACACCGCTTTGGTGTGCATCAACGTTTGTCTTTGCGCGAAAAAGGCGCGCGTAATCGGCTTTCCCCTCACCAATTGGTCATGACTGCCACCCCCATTCCGCGCACCTTAGCCATGAGTGCCTACGCCGATTTAGACACTTCTATTATTGATGAACTGCCACCTGGGCGCAGCCCTATTGATACTGTGGCGATGGCTGATAATCGCCGCCCAGAGGTGGTTGAGCGAGTGCATCATGCCTGCAGCAGCGGGGCGCAAGCCTACTGGGTTTGCACCCTAATTGAAGAAAGTGAAACACTGCAATGTCAAGCCGCCGAAGACACCGCCGCTGAATTACAAGCCGCTTTGCCAGACCTGCGTATTGGGCTGGTGCATGGGCGCTTAAAAGCCAGTGAAAAAGCCGACATTATGGCGCGCTTTAAGGCCCACGAATTAGACTTACTGGTAGCCACCACCGTTATTGAAGTGGGCGTAAACGTACC
>JBASZG010000154.1:0-6698 GCA_049277875.1 Venatoribacter sp. | reverse complement strand
GCGCCCCTTGGCTTTGCACCCAGCAGCGTTGCTGGTTGGTTTTAGGCAGCCGATTAAAGAGTTTTTGCCCTTGCTGATAAGGCACGACCTTATCTTCTGGGCTGTGCATCACCATCACTGGAAGTTCTAATTGATCGGCGTAGTTTAGAGCGTCCCAACGGCTTGGAATAAGCACAGTCCAAGGCCACACCAGCCAGCCCACAACACTTTTGCTTAACGCACTGCGCGCAACCGTTCCATAGCTGGCAACCGGAGCATCCAAATACAAGGCGCTAAAATGATAGGTATTTTGAGCTTTAGCTACAAAGGGCACAGCCAATGCCGTGCCAATACTTTGTGCCACAATAACGATTTTTTTCTGTGGCTGGTTATGACGCAACCAAAGCACGGCAGCTTCTAAGTCTTGAAACACTTCTGGCAGCTTTGCCCTCCCCTGAGAAGCACCAAAGCCACGGTAATCCAAGGCCAAAAAACCCACACCTTGCATCGCAAGCCAGTACATAGAACGACTGTGACTTGAGATGTTTTCAGCGTTGCCATGCAAATACAAAACAACAACGTCTTTTTCTGTTTCACCTTGGGCGGGCAGCCACCAAGCATGCAGTTCCGTTTTATCTGCGGCTTGCAAAAAAACATCTTGGTACTCTAAGCCCACATCGCTTGGTGTTGAGACCCAAATTTTCTGCGGATAGAAAAACAACCCAGTAAGCGAGGTGCAGCCGCCAAGTAAAAGCAGCAATCCCAAGAAAAAAAAACGCATCAGAAATACCAATTAACCCCCAAGCTCAGCTCTTGCTGCTCGGCCGTTGCTTGGTGGTCAAAGCGTTGATACTTAGCTTGCAGCAAGGCTTGAAGGTTTTGGCTTAAACGGTATCCCATTTGCGCTGTTACCTGAGTGCGTTTGGTGTTATCAAACACTGTTAAACCCTGCCAGTTGCCCTCTAACTGCGCTTGCACTCGCTCGCCCTGCCAAAGCCAACCAAACCTTGGCCCAAGGCTAAGCTGAGCATTATGGTTAAATTGGTCATCGGCCAATAATTGCGCCTCGGCCAAGCCATAAACGCGCCCTAACTTGGTGACATAAGCCTGGCCAAAGCCCACTTTAAGGTAGCCATATAGCTCGGCATCTTGGCCTAAAAAGCGCTCAAGCCCAGCACTAACGCCCCAAGCGATAGGGTTTTGAAAATGCGTTTGCTCACTAAGAGAGAGCACATCAAAAAGGTAAAAATGCTGCAGTTTAATGCCATGATTCTCCCAAATTCTGGCATCCACCCGCCCCATTTGAATTTGTGAGCCAGCAACAAAGCCTTGTGGCAAATCCATCAACTCATGAAAGGCAATGCGGTAACTTAAATCGACAAAGCCATCTTGTTTATCCTTGCCAAGCGCTAAATTTAGTCTTTGGCTAAAGTGCCCTTGATCATCGCGATACAAAGGCGTTTGCACAGCAGAAAAGTTCGACACTTCCGCTAACTTAGCGCGCTCAGACAAAATTAAAATAGTGCGCTGGCGCAGTTCTGGGCTGTCATCTTTTTTCTTAATTGCCAAATAACGAGCATAGCCATAGGCCAGCTCTAGGCTTTGGGCTTTTTGCTGGTTATCAAACTCGGATAATATTTGTTTAATTTCTGTTTGTTCGTTCACCAATCGCTTAGCAACTTTAAGTATGGTTTTGTTTACCTGTTTACTTTTGTTTTCCAGCTCGGCAATCGAGGATGGGCGATAATCCACCTGCTCCACCAACCCGCGTTGTTGCAGTGCTCTGATGGTATCAACGGGCATAGCACTCAAATAAAAATCGTCGGCGGCATCAACACGCTCTGAAGCGGCATCAAGCAGCGCTAATAAGCGATAAGAACAGTTTTCGTCAAAGAAAAAATAATCAAAATACACGTCTTTGGTTTCCCAAATATGGCGTACAAATTGATCCACTTCGGGCTTGCTTAAATTAAGCCGATACTCCCATATATCGCGCGCTTCCATGTGTGAGTATTCGTTGGTTTTGGCGTAATAAGGCATCACCGATACCACGCCCGGATACCCACCAAACAAGCCTTTATAACTAAACACCAACTCGTTATCGGTGGGGTCCGCATTGGCTGCAAAATTTACGCTGTAGGCCAAAAGCTTATTGCTGCTTTCATCTTCACGATCAAGCCGAATAAAAGTATGGCCATACATAGAAGATGGCGAATTAATATGAGCGGCAGGAAAAATCAGCGTGATATAACGCGCGTTTAATAATTGCCGCCAGCTTTCGAACTCCGAGCAAGGCTGATCAACAAAAGATTCAGTAGCAAGCTGTTGTTTTAACCAAAAATAGCGAGCAGGAAAACGACACTGAGCCGATTGATTATCAGCTTGATTGGTTTTAAGAAAAGCCTCTAGGTCGGCTTTTAACTCGGCCAGCCGGTCTTTTTTGCCCTTGGCACTTAAAAAGAAATTAGGGCTATCGTTTTGGCTTTGATAACGCAAAGAGTAAGGATGAGTTCGATAATGCAGCAAGTGCGACCACTGCTTCGACTGAGCTAACGGCTCCAGTTGCTCATCGCTGGCAACAGCCCAAGCACTAGAAGTAAAAAATAATAACAAGGCAAGAATAAAACGTACTAACACACCAGTTCCTTAAAAAGAAAAAGCGCACCTAAAGTGCGCTTTTATCATACCTTTAAAACTAGCCTAGGTATTTTTGCAATTGTGCATCTTGCGCCATAGCCGCTTTCATTGCTTCGTAAGTGGCAGTAGAAGTGCCTTGAGCGCTGAATAGCTCGTCGAAGTGAGCTTGCATAGTTTGATTAAACGCAGCTGAGTCTTGCGCTTGCACGCCAATAACCTCAGCCAATGCAGCTAAAGTTTCACCTTGCCCCATCGCGGTATCGGCAGCTAATTGATCCATGTTTTCATCAATAAAAGCTTGTGCCAATTTCAATGGGCCATTAGCGGCTTCGCAACCCAAAGTACCTGAAGTCATACCAAAAGTTTGGTTGCCTGAAATACCGTTAGTGGTTGCAGCTAAAACGTGTTCATACCAAGGGCCTGCATTTGGGAATACTAAAGAGCCAGCGCCGCAGCCTGCAGGGCCAGAAGCCAAGGCCAATGATGAAGCTGAAACTAAAAGAACACCAGCGAGGATTTTTTTCATTATTCGTTTCCTTTTGTCTGAAAAGATTACTTCCGCCCTAAGCGCGAAAGCTCGTTTACATTAGATAGTTTTTTTAAATCTGTCTAGCCAGCTTAAAAAATAACTTAGCTAAAACCCAACTGCCTAGGCTAAAGCTAAGACCAAAGCCAAGTAACTAGCCTGCATGGGTTTTTCGTGGCACTCTTCCAGTCTTATTGTTAAGGCCAAGTATGAACACAGTCGATTCCATTTTTAGCGTGAGCCAGCTTAATTTACGCGCTCGCCAGTTGTTAGAAATCAGCTTTGCCAGTGTGCGTGTAGAGGGTGAAATTTCCAACCTTGCACGCCCCAGTTCTGGGCATTGGTATTTCACCTTAAAAGACGCTAACGCTCAGGTGCGTTGCGCTATGTTTCGCTCGCGCACCGCTTTGCTTAAGTTTCAGCCCAAAGAAGGCGACAAGGTTGAAGTGCGCGCTAAAGTTAGCCTGTATGAAGGCCGTGGCGATTATCAACTCATAGTAGATAGCATGAAACCTGCTGGCGAGGGCGCTTTGTTGCTGGCGTTTCAGCGACTTAAAGAACGACTGCAACTTGAAGGTTTGTTTGACCCTGCTCATAAACAAACCCTGCCCCAGTTGGTAAAGCGCGTGGGGGTGGTTACTTCAAGCACCGGGGCGGCGCTGCACGATATTTTAACCGTATTAAAACGTCGCGATCCAAGCATCGAAGTGTTTATTTACCCAAGCCAAGTGCAGGGTAAAGAAGCAACAGCACAGATTATTGCGACCATAGAGCGTGCCAACCGCGACAACCTAGTCGATATTTTAATTGTTGGCCGTGGTGGCGGCTCCTTAGAAGATTTATGGTGCTTTAACGAAGAGCCATTAGCACGAGCAATGTTTGCATCCAAGCTGCCTATTATTAGTGCCGTTGGCCATGAGGTCGATTTTACTATTGCTGATTTTGTTGCTGATTTGCGCGCTCCTACTCCTTCGGCTGCCGCCGAATTAGTCAGCCAAGACCAAGGCGAAAAGCTACAGTTTTTGGCTCAACTTAAACACCGCTTATGGCAAGCCCAGCAGCAAGTATTACCCACTAGGCAGCAGCAGCTTAGGCAGCTCAGTGCGCGCCTACGCAACCCTAAGCGCGATATAGAGCAACAAAACCAGCGGCTAGACCAGCTTGAAATACGCCTAGTGCAAGCCAATGAACGCGCCTTGCGTAACCAACAGCAACGGCTAAATACCCTGCAACAAACCCTTGCTGCCCAACACCCAAAACGTCAGCTTGCTGCACATCAGCAAAGTTTGCGCTCGTTACAGGCACTCTTAATAAGGGCGCAAAAATCGAATCTAAGCCAAACCAAATCGGCGTTAGGCAACCTGCCAGAGCGGCTATTACAGGCCATTTTGCATCAGCAGCAACAAGCCAAACAGCGCCTTGCCAACAACGCGCAGCTTTTGCAAAGCGTCAGCCCATTAAGTGTGCTGGCTCGTGGCTACGCCATCACCCAAAACCAGCAAGGGCAAGTAGTGCAAAGCATTGAGCAAATAGAAGTGGGCGAGCAGATTCACACCCAACTTAATAATGGCTGGATTAGCTCGCAAGTTACCCACACCAGTTCAACCAAGCCAAGGAGCCTAAAGTATGAATAAAAAAACACTGGGGCTATGGTTAAGCCTAAGCCTAGTTACCAGCCCTTTGTTTGCCTTCCCACAAACCGAGTTAGTGCCTGGTGGCTTGATTGTTATCGACCTTGGCCACAGCCAAACCAAGCCCGATGTACGCTTTAACAAGAAAAGCGTGATGCTACAACAAAACCCAAAAGCAGGCTGGCAAGCCTTGGTGGGCATTCCGCTTACTCAGCCCGAAGGCAAACTTACAGTTAACGTAAACGGCCAAGATAAGCACTTTGACATCAAGGGCTACCCTTACCCAGAGCAGCACTTAACCGTACAAAATAAGCACGTTAACCCCAACACCAGCCAACAAAACCAAATTAGCAACGACTTTAAAAAAATGGGGCCGGTCTACAGCAGCTTTAGCGCAGCAACCGACTTTAAGGGTATGTATTGGCCTATTCGTGGCACTCAAAGCAGTGGCTTTGGCTTAAAACGTTATTTTAATGGCCAGCCGCGTGCGCCCCACTCTGGTTTAGATATTGCCTCGCCCACCGGCACGCCCATTATGGCACCAGCGGCCGGCAAGGTAGTGCTGGCAGGCGACTTCTACTTTAACGGCAACTCGGTGTTTATCGACCACGGCCAAGGGCTAATTTCTATGCTCTGCCACATGAGCCGTATTGATGTAAAAGAAGGCGACAGCGTAAACATTGGCGACCAAATTGGCCTAGTCGGAGCAACTGGCCGCGTCACTGGGCCGCACTTGCACTGGACGGTTAGCCTAAACAACGCGCGCATAAACCCTAAGCTGCTGTTAGCAGAAGGCGAAGCCAAGGAGAGCAAAAAATGAAACACCCAGGCACAGCGGGCTTAATGCCCGTGAAAGGCACAACCTGCGGCATACGCCCCGATTTAGACGAAATGACCGAAGACACCGGCTTTGATTTTTCGCAGGCACAACAGCTTTTGCGAAAGCAGCAAAATGAGCCAACCTCGCAGGAAAAACCAGAAAACCCACCAAACAATTCGAATAATACGAAAGAAAACCACGAAACTTTCTAATTTTATTAAAATTCGAACGCATCATAATGGCACCCATTGAACGAATACCTACTTTTAACGAACTAGGAGATACCCAATGAGTGTTATCGAACTGTTAAAAAAACGCCGCACCCAATATGCCCTTGGCAAAAATATTCCTTTAACTAATGAACAGGTTGAAAGCCTAGTGCGCGAAACCGTGCGCGAAACCCCTTCTGCTTTTAACTCACAAAGCTCACGCGTAGTGATTCTGTTTGGCGAAGAGCATCAAAAACTGTGGGATTTAGTAAAAGATACCTTGCGCCCATTAGTAACTGCCGACCAGTTCCCTACTACCGAAGCCAAAATTGATGGCTTTGCGGCAGGTGCAGGTACGGTAATGTTTTTTGAAGACCAAGACGTAATCAGCAACCTACAAGAGCAATTTGCTCTCTACGCCGACAAATTTCCGGTGTTTTCACAAAACTCAGCCGGTATGGCGCAGTTTGCAGTATGGACAGCGTTTGCCAACGAAAACATTGGCGCCAGCTTGCAACACTACAACCCAATTATTGATGAAGCCGTGCGTAAAATCTGGAACTTGCCACAAAGCTGGCAATTATCAGCACAGATGCCTTTTGGCTCGAACGAGCAAGGCTTTAACGAGAAGCAGTATATGGATGATACAAACCGCTTCCGCACTTTTGGTTAATCGCTCTGCACCCAGTGAGGTTAATCGAGCACCCTTCGGGGTGCTTTTTTGTGGCTAGAAATAATTTTTATTTGATATAAACGGCTGGGTCAACGCTGTATTTATTGCGCGCCAATTCAACTGGGCCAGCTAAATAAGCGTAATTGTCTATGAGCACGCCCAGCTTGGCATCGTCAAATTGATCGGCGTAGCACACTGGCGAGCTGGCGTTACTTTTTGGTTG
>JBASZG010000153.1:0-6606 GCA_049277875.1 Venatoribacter sp. | reverse complement strand
AGTTTGTTCATAGTGCCAACCACACGGCTTAGCTTGTTTGCTTTACTCATAAGAAAATCGCCTGATTTAGATAAAAGAAGCCGAGTGTAAGCTAGACACTTTCTCATAACCAGTGGCATGGAGGACGCAGTGCAAGGTTATTTCAGTCAACTGATTTTATTTATTGGGTTCTTTTCGGCTGTGGCTTGGTCTGCTCCAGAGCTAACCTTGGCCAACC
Organism: Venatoribacter sp.; assembly: GCA_049277875.1. Lineage (GTDB taxonomy): Bacteria > Pseudomonadota > Gammaproteobacteria > Pseudomonadales > Oceanobacteraceae > Venatoribacter. The sequence continues at coordinate 6,389 of JBASZG010000153.1, read as the reverse complement.
AATACAACAAAGAGATAGACCTAACTCAGTATTGGGTAAGTGAAAAATACGATGGTGTTCGTGCTTATTGGGATGGCAAAACACTCTACGCTCGTTCTGGACGAAAAATAAACGCACCGGTTTCTTTTATTGCTCAACTGCCAAGCATGGCTTTAGACGGCGAGTTGTGGTTTGGACGTGGGCAGTTTTCCAGAGCCAACAGCCTGCTTAAGCTTACGCCTGATACCTCGCATTACTTGGCCGAGTGGCAAGCTGTGCGCTATCTGGTGTTTGACACCCCCAGCTCGACAGGTAGCTTCGCGCAAAGAATGGCTTTGTTAAACGCCTTGCCCAAACAGCCAAACCTAGAAATTGTTAAACAAGAGTCAATAAGCAGCCATGCAGAGTTAGAACGAAAGCTGCAAGCCATAACCACAGCCGGAGCCGAAGGGCTAATGCTTAGACGCATTGATGCACCTTATCGCGGTGGGCGTAGTGATGATTTGCTCAAACTGAAGCTCTGGCTAGATGCCGAGGCCACAGTACTTAGCTACATTGAGGGCAAAGGCAAATACCAAGGTAGGCTGGGTTCATTAGTGGCAAAGCTTGATGATGGCCGCACTATTCGGATTGGCACTGGATTTAGCGATGAAGAACGCCTGCACCCGCCTCAGGTTGGTAGCCGCGTTACATTTCGCTACTTAGGGCTAACCAGTACGGGCTTGCCACGCTTTCCAGTATACTGGCGCCAACGCAATGATTATTAGCCACTATGTTAATTACCGAACGCCAACTTCCTACCGATTTTCCCTCTTTGCCTGTGCATCCTATTTTGGCACGCATTTACGCCAGCCGTGGGGTTAAGCATGAGCAAGAGTTGGAGTTAACACTAAAGCACCTAATACCTTGGAATCAGCTTAAAGACATCGATAAGGCCGTGGCGCTTTTGTTACCCATTGTGCAACAAGGTAAAAAGCTGCTTATTGTTGGCGACTTCGACGTTGACGGAGCAACCAGCACCGCGCTGACCATTCGTGCCCTGCGGGCCTTAGGAGCAACCCAAGTCAGTTACCTTGTACCTAATAGGTTTGATTATGGCTATGGTTTATCCCCAGAATTAGCTCAGGTGGCCCTGCAACAGGCGCCCGACCTAATAATGACGGTGGATAACGGCATTGCTTCGCACGCAGGCATCGAGTTAGCTAAACGCTCTGGTGTGCCTGTGTTGGTTACAGACCATCACTTACCCGCTGCCACGCTTCCCTCAGCGGCGGCCATAGTAAACCCTAACCAGCCAGACTGTCGTTTTCCAAGTAAGGCTGCTTGCGGCTGCACGGTTGCCTTCTATGTCATGTTGGCACTTAGAGCAAAATTAGTTGAATTAAACGCACTGCCAGAACCCGCTCCTAATTTTGCCGAGCTACTCGACCTAGTTGCCTTGGCAACGGTAGCCGATGTTGTGCCTTTAGATAGAAACAATCGCATCTTGGTGGAACAAGGCTTGCGTCGCATTCGCAGCGGGCACGGCCATGCAGGCATCAACGCCTTAATTGAAGTGGCAGGTCGGCAGGCGAGTAAATTGGTTGCCGCCGATTTTGGTTTTGGCCTAGGGCCACGAATTAATGCGGCTGGGCGCTTGGATGATATGTCGCTAGGGATTGAATGCCTGCTTACAGATAACTTTGAACAGGCTCGCCAACTGGCTCAAGAGCTGGATGAAATGAACCGCAGTCGCCGCGAAATAGAGCAAGGAATGCAGCTTGAAGCACAGCGCTATCTTGATAAGCTCAGCCTGCAAAATAATCACCCGCATGGCCTGGTGCTTTATCAACATGATTGGCACCAAGGCGTCATAGGCATTTTGGCCTCTCGCGTAAAAGAGCAAGCACACCGCCCAGTGGTGGTTTTGGCCGATGGTGAAGACGGTTTAATTAAAGGCTCGGCGCGTTCAATTCCTGGCTTTCACTTGCGTGACGCCTTAGCCGAGCTTGATAGCGCAGCTCCGCATTTAATAACAAAGTTTGGCGGTCACGCCATGGCGGCTGGCTTAAGCCTAGAAAGAGGTAGCATTGATGAGTTTCGCAAGCTCTTTGAACAGATTTGTGCCGCGCACTTAACTCCGGCGCAATTACAACAACGTGTGGAAACCGACGGTAGCCTGTCCTCCCAAGATTTTACACTTGATCTGGCGCAGCAATTACGCATGGCAGGCCCTTGGGGGCAAACATTCCCAGAGCCCAGTTTTGTGGGTGATTTCTTGGTTTTAGAGCAACGTTTATTAAAAGAACGTCACTTAAAGATGTGGCTAAAGCCTCTAGGTACAGAGCAAGTGCTGGAGGCCATCTGGTTTGGGATTAACTTAAAAGAATGGCCAGACCCGCAAGTCAAGCAAGTTAAGCTCGCTTACCAGTTAGATGTAAACGAGTTTCGAGGCGAGCAAAATATTCAGCTTATGGTGCGAGCGGTACTTAAACTTGCTTAAGCAGCACTTCCCAAACAAACTTGCTGCCAAAGTAAGACAAAATCATAAAGGCCGTGCCAATCAACGTCCAACGGCTGGCAATCACGCCGCGCCAGCCAAAGCGGTAACGGCCAAACAGCAACCACGCAAAAATTAGCCAGCTAATAATGGCAAACACCACTTTATGCCCCAAGTGCTGTTCTTTTAAATCGAAGATATAAGGCCAGCCCAAGGCATAACTGGCGGTTAACAAAATCATACCCAGCCAAATCATTTCAAACAGCAGGCTGTCCATAAGTTGTAAAGGTGGAAGCGCTTGAATGAACCCTGTGGTTTGGCGCTTTTTTAATGCACTGTCTTGCAGATACAGCAACACCGATTGTACGGCGGCAATGGTCAGCACGCTGTAGGCCAAAATAGAAAGCAGAATATGCCACACCATGCCATAACTGATGTTTTCAAGAGGGGCATAGTGGTCGTTTAAAGCATCGGCTAACAACACCACGGCAGCCATAGGCAGCAAACCAATAAACAAGCTGTCTATGGGCTTGCGCCAACTAGAAAACAGCAGCAACAGCACAATGGTTAAGCTAATTAACGAGCCAATGGCGAACAGCTCGAAATTAATCTGAGGTTGGCTGAAATTGGTTAAGCCAATGTGTCCTAAATGCAATAAAGCACCTACGCAGGTAGCAATTAACACCACGGCGCGGTTCGCACTCTGCTTACCTGTAATAGTGAACCATTGGCGTAAGGCGGCAAAGCCATAAAAAAAACTAGCTGCAAGCGCAAAAACGAAAGACATAACACTCTCCAAATGAAGCGCTAGTTTGTCATAAGCGTGCAAAAGTTTTAAGCCTTTCGTTTTCAGTTTGAAAACTTTGTTATACTGCCGCCAATTTTAAAAAATTCAGGATTTATCATGTTTGAAAGCTTAACCGACCGCCTTGGCAAAGCACTGAAAGGTCTTTCAGGCCAAGCCCGCTTAAACGAAGACAACATAAAAGATACCTTGCGCGAAGTGCGTATGGCTCTGCTTGAAGCCGACGTAGCCCTGCCTGTGGTAAAAGCCTTTACCGAACAAGTTAAAGAGCGTGCCATAGGCACCGAAGTATTAAAAAGCCTAAACCCTGGTCAAGTATTTTTAAAAGTTGTGCATGAAGAGCTCATGAAAGTAATGGGCGATGCCAACGAAGGACTTAACCTAGCCGTAAAACCCCCTGCCATTATTTTAATGGCAGGTTTGCAGGGGGCTGGTAAAACCACCACCGTTGGTAAGCTGGCGAAATACTTAAAAGAACGCGAAAAGAAAAAAGTCATGGTGGTATCGGCAGACGTATATCGTCCTGCTGCCATTAAACAGCTAGAAACCCTAGCCAAAGATGTAGGGGCTATTTTTTATCCTTCAGACACCAATCAGAAGCCCGTCGACATTGCTAAGGGTGCTATTGATGCGGCACAAAAAGCCTTCGCCGATGTATTGCTTGTAGACACCGCAGGCCGTTTAGCCATCGACGAAGAAATGATGGCCGAAATTAAAGAGCTGCACCAAGCGATTAACCCAGTAGAAACGCTATTTGTGGTCGATGCCATGACTGGCCAAGACGCTGCTAATACCGCCAAAGCCTTTAGTGAGGCCTTGCCTTTAACTGGCGTAGTGCTTACCAAAGCTGACGGTGACGCTCGTGGTGGTGCGGCGTTGTCGGTGCGCCATATTACAGGCAAACCTATCAAGTTTATGGGGATGGGTGAAAAAACCGACGCGCTCGAACCTTTCCATCCCGACCGTGTAGCTTCGCGTATTCTTGACCTTGGCGACGTGCTTACCTTAATCGAGCAAGCCGAACGCACTATAGATAAAGAAAAAGCCGATAAGCTCGCCAAAAAAATTAAAACAGGCAAAGGCTTTGACCTAGAAGACTTCCTTGACCAAATCCAACAAATGAAAAAAATGGGTGGTTTAACCTCCATGTTGGATAAGCTTCCCGGCATGGGCAACCTAGGCAATATGGCCAAGCAAACCGATGCGGCTGAGAAAAACTTCAAGCAAATGGAAGCTATTATTCGTTCCATGACTCCTGCGGAACGTCGTAACCCCGATCTAATCAATGGCTCACGCAAAAAACGCATAGCCTCTGGTTCTGGCAATCAAATTCAAGACATTAACCGTGTGTTAAAACAACACGCGCAAATGCAGAAAATGATGAAAAAAGTAAGCGCCCCCGGCGGCATGCGTAAAATGATGCGAGCTATGGGCGGCATGGCTAAAGGGGCTAATCCCTTTGGCGGTATGGGTGGCGGTATGCCACCCATGCGTTAATCTGGTTTGGCAGGAAGTCTATTTGTGATTGTTCGCCCTCGCCCGAATATCTTTGCCATGCTGTTTATTGTGCGTGGCTCTGTGATTCCACAGCTTGCCCCGGCGCTTATCGTTTTGGCGTTGTTTTCGTTGTTGATCGTGGTGCTGCATGATCAGCACATTGTTGTTTTGCCAGAGTTTTCTCTAGCCCCTTTTACCTTGCTGGGTATCGCCCTGTCTTTATTTTTGGGTTTTCGTAATAACGCGGCCTATGACCGCTGGTGGGAAGCGCGTAAGCTCTGGGGCGAAATGGTTTATGAAATACGCAGCATTGCTCGCTCTAGTGAAACCCTGTTGGGGCTTGAGGCCGAGAAAGGGGAAGCAGGAGAGCTGCGTAAACAAATTCTGCATTGGTGTGCCGCACACTGCCATGCCTTAAGAGCCTTCTTACGCAAAGAAGATTGCGAGTCTGAACTGCTTGAGTGGCTGGATGAAAAAAGCGTGAAACAAGCGTTGAGCCATAAAAACCCAGCCGATTACTGTCTGCGCCGAGCTGGCCGTTGCGTTGGTGAATTATTTCGCCAAGGCCATATTGATATCATGGGGCTGCGTATTCTCGACGAGCATTTAAGCAGTTTGGCTAGAGTACAAGGTGCTTGCGAGCGCATTGCTCATACTCCCATTCCTTTTCCCTATACCCTGCTTACGCACCGCACCACCTTCATCTTTTGCTACACTCTGCCTTTTGCCTTAGTACCAGCTTTTAGTTATTACACTATTTTGTACACCTTGCTGGTGGCTTACACTTTCTTGGGGCTGGATGTTTTAGCGCAAGAGCTAGAAGGGCCATTTGGCCGCGAAGCAAACGACCTGCCCTTAGATGCCATCTGCTGTATTAACGAAATTTCTATTGCCGAATCGTTAGGGCGTGTTCCTCCACTCACCCTGCAACCTAGTGGGTTTATTCTTGAATAAGCCCTGTTAGCCAACTCATGCCAATGGCTTAAATAAATTCGTGACAAAGTCTGAATTTATTAAGCCCTTTCTTTACAAAGCCACCTAAAAATAATCTCCTAGCGCCGCTTTTTATTTGGCTTGTGCTAAAGCGCACTGGCTGGGGCTAAAGCTCGTTCAGCTTGAGTTCCAAATATTCCCCTCTTACATCGTTCATGGAGATAGCGGCAAAGGTATGACAAAAATAATAAACAGCCTATTGGTAAATAAATTAATTGCAGCAATGCTAATCGTTGGCACCAGTGTGGCTCTTGTAGGCTGTGGTGCTGATGAGCAAAGCGTTGACCTAGAAAATTGGGCTGGCTCAGCCTATAGCCCAAGCGCCAATCTGTATTTCAGCTATCCAATCAATGGCCAGCAAGAAGTGATGCCCAAAACGCCCATAGTGCTGAGCTTCTTATCCAAAGTAGACACCGATAACGCCCAGTTCTCTTTGCAAAGCCAAACGGAAGGCGCAAGCAAAACTATTGCTCTGCGTATTCGCAACACCGCCGACAAAGGTAACAGCCTTGTTTTAGAACCCGAAGAAGCCTTAGCCGAAAACACCACCTACCAAGTGCAGATGCAAGGTGTGCAGTCTCAGTTTGGTTTGGCTAGTCTTCCTGCTGGTGGCATTCAGTTTACAACTCGCCCTGC
>JBASZG010000152.1:0-4999 GCA_049277875.1 Venatoribacter sp. | reverse complement strand
GGTACAACTGTACCATAACAACAATAAGGCTGCTAGAAAAACTGTCTGCTTGCCGGCGCCCTAGATGGGGTTATCCCCAAATGGCGCGGAAAATAAAGAAGAAGGTGATAGAAAGGGCGGCACCGGCGGGTAGAGTAACTAACCAAGAAGCGAAAATAGAACCTACTTTGCGGTAGTTTAGTGATTCGCCGCCAACGGCTAGGCCCACACCTAAAATAGCTCCAACCAGAATTTGCGTGCTGGATACTGGCAAGCCAGTCGCTGAGGCCACAACCACAGTAATTGCTGTGGCTAGGGTGGCAGCAAAACCACGGCTAGGCGTAAGAGCCGTAATGCCAGAGCCAATAGTGGCAATAACGCGATGACCAAAGGTAACTAAGCCCACCACTATACCCAGTGCGCCAATCAGTAAAATCCAAATAGGCATATGCGTATTGGCTTGAATTTCGCCGCCGCTGGTAACAACTCCATAAATTGCAGCTACAGGGCCGATGGCATTGGCAACGTCGTTAGAGCCATGAGCGAAAGCCATAGCGCAGGCGGTAAACACCATGAGCAAGCCAAATACTTTTTCAATGCCAGAAAGAGCTGAGTCGGCGCTGTTAATTACGCGTTTAACCAAAATAAAGCCAAACGCCATGATTACTAGGCTAATGCCAAATGAATAAAGTGTTGCTTCACCAAAGCTTAGGTTAAGACCAAGGTGGGTTAAACCTTTAAGCAAGGTAACTAAGGAGATAACTAAACCCACAAGCATGATGTACCAAGGCACAACTATTTGAGCTTGTTTAATAGGGTCGGCCTTTTCAAGAATAAGCTTTTTAATGCTTTGAAATAAAAAGTAAGAAATAAAACCAGCTACCACAGGTGAAACTACCCAGCTTGCAGCAACATTGCCAACGGCTGTCCAGTTAACTGCGTCCATGGAAATGCCGACCGCAGCAAAGCCAATAATGGCGCCAACTAACGAGTGAGTGGTAGAAACTGGCCAACCCTTATAGGAGGCAATAAGTAGCCAAGTGCCAGAGGCCAGCAAAGAGCCAAGCATGCCAAGTACCAGTAAATCGGCATGACCTTCCAAGCCTTGTGGGTCGAATAACCCCTTACGGATGGTTTCGGTTACTTCACCGCCAGCTAAAAACGCACCAGCAAATTCAAAAACAACAGCAATCAGCAATGCTTGTTTTACTGTCAGTGCTTTCGACCCAATGGACGTACCCATTGCGTTCGAAACATCATTGGCACCAATGCCCCAGGCCATAAATAGACCGAAGACGCAGGCCAGGATAATAAAAATGTGTCCCTGGTCAGCTATAAGTTCCATATGAACTCCTCGACTTAAAAGCGCGCGCATTCTAACGCAGCCCAGTAGAACTGCCTAGAAGTTCTTTCATAGTGCCATCAGAATTTTTCATGATATTTTTCTATTTTCAATAAAATCAATGGCTTAAAACAATTTTTAAGCAGTGAAATCTTGTAGAAAAATTACAAAAAAGTCTTTTTTTGCCTACTTTTTAGATTCTTTGTTGCAAAAACTCGTTAGATTTCGACGCTAGTATTATTGTTTTTTATATATAAGCATCGTTATAATCCGAGCGTTTTAAATCAGCACATTAAATAACCCGTTATATTTATCACTCTTGTATATAAATCTAACGATAATATGAGGTTCATATGAGTATTTTTGATTTGGATATTGATAAACAAATTAAAGCCTATCAACAAAAGATTGTAGAATTAGAAGCGCAACGTGCAGCACACGAGAAGAAACTCGAAGGTATCAAAGAGTTTGACGAAATTATTCAACGTTTATGCAATGCCAATAGCTTAACTGAAGAAGAATTATACGTTTCTCGTTCTGAGCAAATTGAAAAATGGATTATTGGTTTAGCTCGCAACCCATCTTCTATTTATTTGGGTTTGCAAAAACACTTTGCCAAAGTGTCTGGTAAAACCGTAAAGGAAGAGAAAAAATCATCCTTACCAAAGCCTAAGTTGCCTATTGGTGTGTATGAGCATCCTTTTACTCACGAGCGTGTTGAAAAAATTAAGCGTAATCCTCGCCAACTTGATCAATGGATTGACGAACACGGCTTTGCTACCGTGCGCACTTGGAAAAAAGATTAATCTTTTTTGCTTATAAAAAATGCGGCCTAGCCGCATTTTTTTCGAAGTTTAAAGTAATTGCAGCTTTAAGATTCTGGTCTGAGGCTGCACTTCTGCCACTTTAACTTTAATAACCTGCCCAAGTTTAAATTCCTGCTCGGCCTGCTTTTGCGACATGGTTTTGCTGCTAAAGCTGCAATCTTTGGCTTTACGACGGTCGATTGTCCCCTCGATGCCTGATTCGTTTAAGCGCACCGTAAAGCTGTTTTGGGTAAGGTAAATTAATGTGCCTTCGTAAACCTGCTCTTTATCTTGATTTTCTAACCATTGCAGCTTTAGCCAAGTTTCGGTTTCAAAGGCGGCTGTGCGCGCATCATTTTGTGCACTTTGCAAGTTGTCTAAGGTTTCTGCGCTGGGCACTTCTGGCACCTCGCCGTTAAGCAAAGCTTTGACGATGCGGTGAATCAGCATGTCATTATATTTGCGCAGCGGAGAGGTAAAAGTAGTGTAGTGAGCAAAGCCCAAGCCCATGTGGGGCTTTGCCGCTAAGCTGTAGTTACTGCGGTCTTGCCAGCGATTTAAAATCATTCGCAGCGGGTAAGCAGACTGGCATTGTTCGGCTTGTTGAAACAGGCTAACGAAGCTTGCCAGGGTAGTGAAGTCGGGCTTGGTTTCTAGTTTTAGCTCTTCTTGCAGCAATGCCATAGCATCGCCTAGGCGCTCGGTGCGCAAGCCGCTGTGTTCAATAAAGAAGCCAGAGTTTTGCTCGGCTAACCAGTTGGCAACCGAGCGGTTGCAAGCCAACATACATTCTTCGACCAAGCGGTGAGCACTGGTGCGCTCTAAGCGTATAATTTCTTGTACTTTTCCTTGCTCGTTAAAGACTAATTTAAAATCGGGGCGCTCTTCAACCAGCAGTGCATTTGTACTCCGCCATTTCGCCAGCGCTAACGCACAATTGTGCAAATGCAGTAAAGGGCCTTGAACTTCGGCCTGAATATCACCTTTGCTTTCTTCAATAAACTGTTCAACTTGGGTGTAAGTTAATTTTGCGTGGCTTTTTATGTTCGCTTGGTGAATATGGATATTGCGCACGCTACCGTCTTCTTCAATGCGCAGTTCCACCACTAAAGCTGGGCGCAACTCGTTTTCTTGTAACGAGCAGAGTTGTTCGCTTAGTTCAGTTGGCAGCATTGGAATAACGCGGTCGGGAAAATAAACCGAGGTAGTGCGAGTGGCGGCTTGGCGGTCGAGGGCACTGTCTGGTAGAACCAGCGCAGAAGGGTCGGCAATGGCCACCCATAATGTCCAGCCTGCGCTTTGGGCCTCGGCAAACAGAGCATCGTCGATATCGCGGGTGCTGGCTGAGTCGATGGTAACAAAGGCCAAATGGCTTAAATCTATGCGGTTTGTTAGCGTGGCGGCGTCGTGGTTTTCAATAAGTTGTTTGGTTTCGTGAATAGCCGCTTCGCTAAAGCTGTATGGCAATGACCATTTAGCCATAGTGTAAACGCGCTCTACACCAGCGCTGTTATGGCCGCCAAAAACCATATCAACATGAGCTTGAGTTTTGCCTGTGGGGAAGGGGTGTTGGCTAAGATGCCCTTGTACTAAATCGCCGTCTTGGGCACCCAAGCGTTTGGCGGGTGGTACGAAGATCCAACGATTAAATAGGCCGTGGTCGGCCTCAATAAAATGGCCTTTACCGCGCACAATGTAGCGGCCGTAAATTTCACTTATTTCGCTGCTGATTACTTTTTCGACAATGGCTTGTTCTTTGCCTTCATTGCTGGTTTCCACACGAAAATCAATTAGATCGCCTGGCAATACTTTGTCCATTTCCTCAGGACTTAAAAAGTAAGATTTGCCCTCATCGCTGTTCACAAAGCCGTAGCGGCCGCTGGAAGCGCGCACCCGACCGGAAAAACGGGGGATGCTGTCTTGAATCTCCTGTTTTAATGATTGAAGTTGTAACAAAGCGTTTTTATCAAGCATCCAAAGTAACCATAGCGTTAAAAATATTAAGGACGCGCAGTATAAAGATTTACGCAGCGAAACTCATCCATTTCATCAAGGTCTGGAACCGTAGCCGATTCAACTCGGCCAAACGCCTGATAGGGCGGAAAGTTAAAGTTTTTGATGCGTGAGTCGGCAACAATCACCTGGCTGGCTTTTTCTTTAAAGGCATCGAGTAGAACCAAATTGGCGCGGTCGTAAAGCACATCGGCAGCAATGAGTAGGTCGATATCTTCGTTAAATTCAAAGAAATCTCCGGTGGTGCGCATGGGGGTGTTGTTCAAGCGCGCATTGGCCTTGCAGGCCAGCAGGGCATCGGGGTCGATATCGCAGGCAATCACCTCTTTGGCTCCAGCCAGTACGCAAGCAATGGCTACTACGCCTGAACCTGCACCAAAATCCATTACTTTTTTCCCTGCCACAAGCTCTGGATGTTTTAGAATTTCGTTGGCTAATACTTGGCCGCTGGCCCAACAAAACGCCCAATAAGCTGGATATTCTTGAATGCGATTCATTTCATCTGCACTAAAACGGCGACGCATAGCACATGGCTCGACCAGCCATAATGAGATAGCAGGGCATTGTGGTAAAGATTGCACACAGACCCGTGCGTCTGGCAACATCTTGCTAATGGCTTGATTCAGATTATGTTCATCCTGATGCATGGCAAACTCCGTAAACATGGGTGAGTAATGACTCTTTCTTGGTGCGATACACATTGTCATTTTGATTTCCCCGCTTTTCAAGAGCGCGAAAGGCACTGGCCGTTTGTGCAAAAGCAAGGCGTTGCGGCGCTTATTATCCCTGGGGTTAATGCTGAGCTTGGCGCGCAGCTAAGCCATTTGTGCCAAGACAAGCCTTGGTATTACGCGCAGGG
>JBASZG010000151.1:0-9904 GCA_049277875.1 Venatoribacter sp. | reverse complement strand
GCATTCCACCCAGCGCGCGCTATACACGCTAACAGGCTCATAAATGCATTCTACTTTGTATTCATCGCGCAAGCGCTGCTGTACCACATCAAATTGCAACACACCCACCGCACCTAAAATAAGGTCGTTGTTGTTAAGTGGCATAAAGAGCTGGGTTGCCCCTTCTTCAGCCAACTGCTGCAAGCCTTTTTGCAGTTGTTTCATTTTAAGTGGATCTTTTAAGCGCACGCGCTTAAACAATTCAGGGGCAAAATGAGGAATGCCAGTAAATTTCAGTTCCTCACCCTCGGTAAAGGTGTCGCCAATTTGAATAGTACCGTGATTATGCAAACCAATAATGTCGCCAGAAATAGCCTCTTCAACGTTAGAGCGATCACCGGCCAAAAAGGTAACAGCATCGGCAACTCGCACTTCTTTACCAATACGCACATGCTGCATTTTCATATTTTTGTTGTAGGTGCCAGAGCACACTCGCATAAAGGCAATGCGGTCGCGGTGCTTAGGGTCCATATTGGCTTGAATTTTAAACACAAAGCCTGAGAATTTTTCTTCGGTGGCCGCCACCTCACGCTTATCGGTTTGGCGTGCCAAAGGTGCTGGAGCCCATTGCACGAAATAGTCGAGCATTTCGCGCACGCCAAAGTTAGCCAATGCAGTACCAAAAAACACGGGAGTCATGTCTCCGCGCAGGTATTCATCTAGGTTAAATTCGTGGCTGGCACCGCGCACTAGCTCAATTTCATCCGCCAGCTCATCAACCACGTCGCCCAAACGAGCGCGCGCTTCATCCGACTGTAAGCCTTTAATTTGAATATCATCAGGAACGATACTGCCCTGACCTGGGGTAAATACATGAATGGTATCGGTATAAAGGTTATAAACCCCTTTAAAGGCTTTACCCATACCAATAGGCCAAGTAATAGGGGCGCATTTAATTTTTAAAACGGTTTCAACCTCATCCATTACTTCAATATGGTCACGCACTTCGCGGTCCATTTTATTAATGAAGGTAAAGATAGGCGTATCACGCAACCGGCATACTTCCATCAGTTTAATAGTACGGTCTTCCACACCCTTTGCGCCGTCAATCACCATCAGCACCGAGTCTACAGCCGTTAATACGCGGTAAGTGTCTTCAGAAAAGTCTTCGTGCCCTGGGGTGTCCAGCAGGTTAACCATGCGTTCTTTATAAGGGAACTGCATCACCGAGGTGGTAATAGAAATGCCACGTTCTTGTTCCATTTTCATCCAGTCGGAAGTGGCCATACGCCCGGTCTTTTTACCTTTGACTGTACCTGCCAACTGAATCGCATTACCTAGCAGCAAGAGTTTTTCGGTAATGGTGGTTTTACCCGCGTCGGGGTGAGAGATGATACCAAAGGTGCGACGCGAGCCGACTTCTTGAAGAAAAGCAGATTTAGACATTACAAGCCTTGCTGTGGGAATTAGGTTGATTGCAGAAGGTGCGCAATAATAGGAAAAAGTACGCTTTTTAGCCAGTTATTCTCTTTCAAAGAAGCAAAACCATGCCGATTATTTGGATAGATGCCGATGCCACGCCTAAAGCCGTGCGCGACGTTATTTGTAAAGCCGCCATGCGCACTGAAATGCCTTGTTATTTTGTGTCCAATCACAGCTTGCCACTGCCACCTTCACCTTTTATTAAAAAGATACAGGTTGAAGCGGGCTTTGATGTAGCCGACAACTACATTGCCCAGCAAGCTACAGCCAATGACTTAGTTATTACCCAAGATATTCCACTGGCGGCTGAAGTCATTGCGAAAGGCGCGCAAGCCGTGAACAACCGTGGCGAGCCTTACAATCCACAAACCATTCGGCAAAAGCTGAATATGCGTGATTTTTTAGAGACCATGCGTGCCAGCGGCATTCAAAGTGGTGGGGCAGCGCCCTTTTCAGAGCGCGATAAGATGATGTTTGCCAACGCCTTAGACAGATGGTTGGCAAAGGCCAAAAAGAACCGTAATTAAGCCAAGGTTAGGCTGTGGCTTCGTTAGCCTGACTAATGCCAGCCCGGTCTTCTGCGCCCACCCAATCATAATGGTAGCCATTAATGACTTGATTGCGGCGACGGAAAGACAGGGTTGAGGCAGGCCATAAAACGAAGTTTTTACCATCGCTTTGTTGATACCAACTGCGGCAGCCAGAAGCCCAAACCGTGCCTTGAATGCGTTTTTGTACTTCGGCATTAAATTTATCTTGTGCGTCTTTTTTCACATTCAGGTAACGCGCTTCGCGCCACTGCAATTCGTTCATGCACTGAATAATGTAGTGCACCTGAGCCTCAATCATAAAGATGATGGAATTATGCCCCAAGCCAGAGTTCGGCCCCACCAATTGAAAGAAATTAGGATAGCCATGCACTGTATTACCCAAGTAAGCTTCGGCGCCGTCTTTCCAGTCTTGTAAAATATCGTGGCCAGGCAACCCCTTCATATTAAAGTTTTGCATATAACCACGAGGATCAACGATAAAGCCTGTACCCAAAATAATGGTATCGACTTCACGCTCAACACCATGACTATCGACAATGCTGTTTTCTTTTATTTCTTGAATTGCATCTGTCACCAACTCCACGTTCTTTTTATTAAACATGGGATACCACTTGTTAGAAATCAGAATGCGCTTGCAGCCCAAGGTGTAGTCTGGGGTGAGTTTTTTGCGCAATTCTGGGTCTTGAACCTGATATTTAATAAATTGCTTAGCCAGCATTTCCCCTACTTTTGCGATGGCAGGGTTAAAAATAGGCCACACACGCATTTCATTGGTTAAATACAAGCGCGCACGATAAAGCTTGCGCAAGCTTGGGAAGGTTTTAAACACCCACTTAGTGAAATCACTATAGTGGCGCTCATCGCGTGGAATCACCCATGCAGCACTGCGTTGATAGACATCAAGTTTGGCAACCTTGTCGGCAATTTCTGGCGCATATTGAATAGCGCTACCGCCTGTACCAATAGAAGCCACGCGTTTGCCAGCCAAATCGTAGTTGTGATCCCATTGAGCGCTGTGCATGACCTTGCCTTTAAACTTATCCAACCCTTTGATATCTGGGATTTGAGGATGGTGCAAAGGGCCAGAGGCCAAAATAAAGAAACGGCAACGAATGCTTTGGCCATCGCTGGTGCCTACCGTCCAGAGGGCGCTTTGCTCGTCAAAAACGGCACTGTTTACCTCCAAACCAAAGCGAACATTCTTGCGCACATCAAATTTTTCAACGGTTTCTAAAATGTAGTTTTGGATTTCATCCCACGTACCGTAGCGTTTTTTCCAGTCGGCCTTATCGGTAAAAGAATAAGAATAAAGATGCGATTGCACGTCGCAGCCACAACCGGGGTAAGAATTATCGCGCCAAGTGCCACCTACTTCATGGCCCTTTTCAATAATAATGTAATCGCCACGGCCCTTTTCTTGCAGTTGAATGCCCATGGCCAAACCACCAAGGCCAGCGCCAACGATAACGCTATCAGCGTATTTGGGAAGTATGTGTTTAATGTCTGACATGGCTATGTTTCCTTTATTGTTATTATGGTAGGTTCAATTTACCTAAGCATGCGGCTTGGAAACCATGACGAATAATTCTAATAATTAACAAATTCGGCCATTATGAAATTACGTTCAGTGTTGTCTTTAAGCTTTACGGTTGAGCAGGTGAAGAAACTTTACCAGATCGACGCTCATCCTTTTTTAGCGAAATATGGCTTGGCCGAACTACAGCCCGGCTCGGTTATTAGCCAAGCACAAGAATTAGCGGTATTAGCCGAAATTGCCCCACGCTTAGCGCACGATCCTTTGGCACCTATAAAAGTAAGCTCCAGTTTTGGCCTCTCGGCTTACGGCGCCCTGGCGATGATGCTAATGAACTGCCCAACCCTGTACGACATGCTGCAAGTTGGGCTGCGCTACCAAGAACTGACGTTCTTATTTAGCGAATTGAGCTTTAGCTTAGAAAACAACGAAGCCGCCCTGATTTTAACCCCCTGCCCTTTGCCCGATAATTTAAAGCGCTTCATTATCGACCGCGATCTAGCAGGAACCTTTCAGTTTTTAAATTTAATGCAAAGCATTCTGGGCCAAAATAGCCAACCATTGCGGGTGGATATTCCTTATCCTGAGCCAGCAGAAGCCGAGTTCTACCAACAGCAGTTTAACTGCCCGGTGCGCTTTAACAGCGATGTTGTTCGTTTTGTTGTCTCGCCAACCCTACTGAGAACCGCAATTCCTAATGCCAGCAGTGCCGCATTTAACCTGTATCAACAGCAATGCGACGAAATTTTAGCGCAGCGCCAACACCTGCTCAGTGGCTCGCTCGCTAAGCAAGTGAGCCACTTTCTAGCCTTATTTCATGGTAATTTCCCCAGCATCAGCGAATGCGCGGCCGCCTTTGGCTACAGCGAGCGTCAATTTCGACGGCTATTAAAAGACGAAGACAAGCTCTATCAAGAACTACTAGATGGTGTAAAAAACACTAAGGCCTGTATGCTTTTGCAAGGCAAGCAAAGTGTCGAACAAATTAGCCTAACTTTGGGTTACACCGAAGCGGCTGCGTTTATTCGAGCATTTAGAAAGTGGCAGGGTATTACACCTGCGCAATACCGAAAATCAATCGTTCCAACCAAAGATATTTCGTAACTCGTCTTTTTCTTCACTGGATACAGTGGTTTCTATTTCGCTTTCCGCCTCGAAGCAAACCTGATTGCGGCCATTATTTTTGGCTTGGTAGAGGTATTTGTCCGCTTCAGCAACCAGCGTGGTGACACTGGCCAATTCGCCAACCTTATGAAAAGCCAAACCAATGCTGGCCGTTATTTTTAATTCATGGCCATGGCTGTAAACTGTTGAGTTTTCAATGCTTTTGGCCAAGCGCTCGGCAACCTGAATAGCCAGAAAACGCTCGGTTGCAGGTAAAATAACGGCAAACTCTTCACCGCCATAGCGGCACTGAATATCCAATGCGCGCGTGCCCTTTACAATGAGCTTTGCAACATAGGTTAAAACATCGTTGCCCACTTCATGGCCGTAGCTATCGTTGATTTTCTTGAAGAAGTCTAAATCCACCATCATCAGGGCAATAGGCAACGAGGTGCGTTCGGTGCGCTCTAACTCTTGAGCCAAAGCTTTTCGAAAATAGCCACTGTTGTATAAACCAGTTAGAGAATCTGTCACCACCTGTTGGCGCAGAGTAATGACCTCTTCATGATAAGGACAAGGAGCAGCCCCACCACAACAGCTTGGCAATTGACTAATGGGAACATATTCAGGCGAAGGCAAGGACATACAGGCTATACTACCCAACTCATAACAGTGGCTAAGTCTAGTCAATAAACTTCAGTTTGTCAGAGCTTTTAGATATCCCATGATAAGCCCTATCCCCGACCGTAATTTTGATGATATTGCCAAGCGCTTTACCCGCACTATTTACGACACCATGAAAGGGCGCATTCGCTTAGCCGCTTTGCAGCAAGATTTTCAAGATTTCCATCTGCCAATGGCGGGGCAGTCCGTCATTGATATTGGCGGCGGCCAAGGGCAGTTTTCCTTATGGCTGGCCAAGCAAGGCAGTACAATTACGCTTTGTGATCTTTCACAAGAGATGCTGAGTATGGCCAAGGCGTATTTCGCTCAAGAGCAACTAACGCTAACAACTCATTGCCTACCCTTGCAACGCATTCCTGCTACTTTGCCAGAGCAGTACGACATTGTCTTAAACCATGCCGTGCTGGAGTGGCTGGAACAACCATTAGAAGCACTTCCCATTCTCGCCAGCAAGGTGAAACCACAAGGCTGGCTATCCTTGATGTTTTATAACGAATATGGGCATGTATGGCGCCACCTTATGAATGGAGTGCTCGATACACCAATGCAAAGTACAGAGAAATTACGCAAAAAAGGCAATGCGCCACAGCATCCACTTAGACCAGAGCAGATAGAAAAAGAATTAACCCAGCTTGGTTTTGAAATTGTGCGCTGGCGTGGTGTTCGCAATGTTTACGAACACATGCCGCAAAAAATGCGCGAACGGCATAGCGAAGCAGAACTCATTAACATTGACTTGCAATATGGCCTATTAGAGCCGTATCGGCGCTTAAGCCGCTATATTCACTTTTTAGCTCGTAAACTTTGAATCAGATCAACGGCAACGGGGTTAGCCTCGTTGTAGTAAACCGTATGGGAATAAATGCGGATATGGCTATCTGAAAACTGAAATTTGTCGGTATCCAAATTAAGCCTATCAATGT
The DNA here is from genome assembly GCA_049277875.1 of Venatoribacter sp. Taxonomy (GTDB): domain Bacteria; phylum Pseudomonadota; class Gammaproteobacteria; order Pseudomonadales; family Oceanobacteraceae; genus Venatoribacter. The sequence goes on along the minus strand of JBASZG010000151.1, from coordinate 3,647 downwards.
AGTACCAACCAGTTCCTTCTGCGGTTAAGACATAGTCAACACGATCATTGGCAAGCATTAAGATTCCCTGCTCAATTTTGTCTACAAACACCTGTTGCATTCCGGCACGCGCTAAAAGCTTGCCATCACCTCCGGATGTCATGGAGCGAATTACCGCTACTCGCCCACCTTTAAGCTCACTGAGACTCTGCCAGACAAAAGGTTGATCTGAATTTTTACGAAAAAAGCCGTAGCGAATGCCATCTATCTCAATTATGTACGCAGCAGCTTCAATGTTTCCCTTCGGAGGAAAATAGCTAAACATCCAATCGCCGTTATTGGCCGTAACCGCCATAGCTCTGGCCGGAGGCAAAAATAAAAGATGCATCTGCCAGCCTAGGGGTTTCAACTGCTGATTAAATAAATTAACCGACTCGCCATGCGCCGCATCAGTCTGAGTTACATAAGGAGGGTATTCAATTGCAATCGTAGGCGCATACTGAAAATCCTGGGCCAGCAACCAAGGTGATATAAACCACAAAACAACACAAAAATAAAAACGCATGACTCATGCCCGTCCAACAAGATGGCAGAAGTATAGCCCTGCGTTCAGGAAAGAGGCTATTTCTGTTCAAAAAATGCTGCTTTGTTTTAAAGCTAATGGAGGGATAAAAACACTATTTTGAGAAAATTAGTTGCTTCGAATAAAGAGGAGTAAGTGGCGCGCTCGGAAGGATTGCCTTTGGCGCGTCCTGCGCCAAACCCTTCGGGCGCTGCGCGGGCCAAATTGCTCCCGGCAATTTGTCGAACAAAAGGTTCTTTCCTTCGTCGCTTGTACGGAGGCTTCGATAAAAAAACTATTTTGAGAAAATTGATTGCTTCGAGTGAAGCGGAGTAAGTGGCGCGCTCGGAAGGATTCGAACCTTCGACCGCTCGGTTCGTAGCCGAGTACTCTATCCAGCTGAGCTACGAGCGCGCAAAGAGGGGGATATTTTACAAAATATCGAAAACTTGAATTAAGTGGCGCGCTCGGAAGGATTCGAACCTTCGACCGCTCGGTTCGTAGCCGAGTACTCTATCCAGCTGAGCTACGAGCGCGCATTAAAACGTGGCGGAGAGAGAGGGATTCGAACCCTCGATAGGGTATAAACCTATACACCCTTAGCAGGGGTGCGCCTTCAGCCACTCGGCCATCTCTCCAACACGGCGCGCATAATACCACGTTATTTAAAAATGCAAAGAGAAAATTACAACAAAATGAAGATGTTAGTAGTTTCCGAAGCTATCGCCTTCGCCACCTTCTTTTTCACGCTGAATGCGCTGGTAAATCTCTTCACGATGCACAGCAACTTCTTTTGGTGCGTTCACACCAATACGTACTTGGTTACCTTTAACACCTAATACGGTTACGGTCACTTCATCGCCAACCATTAATGTTTCGCCAACACGGCGGGTTAAAATAAGCATAGGATTCTCCTGAATTTCCTGTTCTAGTCTAGGGTGCAGTGCGTTCCAGTTTCCGTTCGCTAACCTACATCGAAAGACAGTGTAGACTAGTTTAGCGTTTTCAATACGTCGGACTACTTATTTTGCAAGTTTATTCCGACGCATCGAGGAACATTGTGTTTTACTCGCTGACAGGTTCTGCGTCTAACTCGAATGCAGAGTGCAGAGCGCGTACGGCAAGTTCTAAATATTTTTCAGCGATAACCACTGAAATTTTAATTTCTGAGGTGGTGATAGCCAAAATATTGATGCTTTCATCCGCCAATACTTTAAACATTTTGCTTGCTACGCCAGCGTGTGAGCGCATCCCCACCCCCACCAAAGACACCTTACAAATATCGTCTTTACTGGTAACTGAGCGGGCTTTAAGTTCACCTGCTACCTTTTCAAGCACAGTAAGGGCTTTCTTGTGGTCAGTTTTGTTCACGGTAAAAGTGAAGTCGGTAGTGCCGTCTTCAGAGACGTTTTGCACAATCATGTCTACTTCGATGTTGGCATCACTGATTGGGCCTAAGATTTTAGATGCTACGCCTGGTACATCGGGTACACCTTTAATGGTTAGCTTGGCTTCATCACGGTTGAAGGCGATACCGGAAATAATTGGATCTTCCACAGAGTGTTCCTCATCCATAGTAATTAAAGTGCCGTTGCCTTCTTTCATAGAAGAAAGCACACGTAATGGGACTTTGTATTTGCCTGCAAATTCAACTGCGCGAATTTGCAATACTTTAGAACCTTGACTGGCCAGTTCTAACATTTCTTCAAAAGTAACTTTTTCTAACCGTTTTGCTGCAGGAGCAACACGAGGGTCGGTGGTATAAACGCCGTCTACGTCGGTATAGATTTGGCACTCATCAGCTTTTAACGCTGCCGCCAAAGCGACGCCAGTGGTATCTGAACCACCACGACCTAAGGTCGTGATGTTGTTGTTTTCATCTATGCCTTGAAACCCAGCCACAATCACTACGCCACCAGCATCCAGCACTTCACGCATGGGAGCGGCTTTGATGTCTTCAATGCGCGCTTTCATAAAAGCACTGTCGGTTTTAATGCCAACCTGCCAGCCAGTAAATGAGCGTGCTTGAATGCCACGTTTTTGCAGAGCAATCGCCAGCAAAGCAATGGTCACTTGCTCACCAGTAGAGACAAGAGCGTCCATTTCACGGGGATCAGGATTTTCAGTAATAGATTTTGCCAAGCCGATTAAGCGGTTGGTTTCACCGCTCATGGCTGATAGCACTATGACCATTTGATGGCCAGCATCGTGGAACGATTTAACTTTGTCGGCGACGTTCTCTATGCGCTCGATTGAGCCTACAGATGTGCCACCGTATTTTTGAACATAAAGAGCCATGGTATTGGTCTACCAAGAAGGGTAATTAAAAGGTCGAGTATTAAACAATAAATAAACACAAGGCGCCAGAGTGTAACCAACTCAGCGCCTTGTATTCACAGTTCTAGGCCAGCTTGCTGGCCCAGCTTTCAAAAGCCGCTAAAGCATCGGCTATGCCTTCGGGCTTTTGTCCGCCGGCTTGAGCGAGGTCTGGTTTACCGCCGCCGCGACCATCTACATAAGGAGCGCATTCTTTTACCGCATCACCTGCTTTAGCTTTGCCAATAAGATCTTTGGTAACGCCAGCTAATAAGGTTACTTTGCCATCGTTGTTCGCTGCCAATAGAAGCAATGCGGTGCCTAGTTTGTTTTTAAGCTGGTCCATAGTTGTGCGCAATGCGTCGATATCGGCACCGTCTAAGCGCGCTGCCAGCACTTTCACGCCATTAATGTCTTTGGCCTGACCAGCTAAATCGTTACCTGCGCTTAACGCCGCTTTTGCTTTCAGCGCTTGCAGCTCTTTTTCCAGTGCATGAGCGCGCTGTGAAAGCTGCTCTACTTTTTCAACTACTTTGTCGTTCGAGGTTTTAAAGCTGTGCGCTAACGAGCTAAGTACTGCTTCTTCGCTGGCAATAAAGTTAAGTGCCGCTTGGCCAACCACGGCTTCAATACGGCGAATGCCTGCTGCAATACCGCTTTCACTGGTTACTTTTAGAAGGCCAATATCGCCAGTGCGTTTGGCGTGCGTGCCGCCGCACAGCTCTACCGAGAAGTTATCAACCCCCATAGACAGCACGCGAACTTCTTCGTCGTATTTCTCGCCAAAGAG
>JBASZG010000150.1:0-2623 GCA_049277875.1 Venatoribacter sp. | reverse complement strand
GGGCCAGCAAATTCTTCTATGGTTTCAACACCGGCGCTGGGCACTTTGGCATTAGGCGCTTTGCACACATAAAGTTTGCCTTCAGTCAGCGTTTTTAAGACAACTAAGCCCTGTTTAAAAGCCTCTGCTTGCTCGCCAATAACCACTTCAGGATTAGCTGCCAAAGGATTGGTATCCATAGCATTAACAAAGATAGCCGCAGGGCGTGAACCTAATTCGGGGGTGCGAGAAAAAGGACGAGTGCGCAGTGCAGTCCATAGGCCAGATTGAACTAGGTTATCTTGCACTTCATCAGCAGATAAAGAAGCAAGCTTAGTGATTTCATAGCGATTGAAAGTAACTTCTTCATCGCCTTCTACATCAATAACCAAAGACAGGAATACACGACGTTCGCCACGATTAATTGCTTTGACAACGCCAGAAGCTGGGGCAGTAAATTGCACTCCTTCGGTTTTTTTATCGGTAAAAATGACCTGGCCTTTTTTGACTCTATCACCTTCCTGAACCAGCATCGTTGGCTTCATGCCATGATAATCTGCCCCCAAAAGTGCTACTTGCGTAACCTTTTGCCCTGCAGAGATGACTTGCTCAGGGTTGCCGGTAATAGGTAAGTCAAGACCTTTTTTAATTTTGATCATACGCTCGCCTAATCACAGTGAAAGTTCAGCATGCTTTAGGCTAAATCGGGGTTTAAGTCTAAGGCGAAAGTACTGAACTGAACCCAAGTTAAAAATCGCGCTTAGTATAGGGTTAGGCTTGTAAATAATCTACAAGCCTTTCACTTTGGTATAATAACGCCCTACAAAGATTGACGTTTCCATACTCACTTTTAGCTTTCACTACCCCCAAATAGAGAGCAAAAAAAAGGCCGCTTAGTAGCGGCCTTTCTTAACTGGTTTTAAATTAAGCCAGTTTTGGGAAGGTGGGGTATTCCACACCACAAACTTGCTGCGCAATACGCACCACTTGGCGGCTGTAGCCGTATTCGTTGTCGTACCACACATATAGGTTTAGGCGATTGCCGTTAACTATGGTGGCTTTGGCATCTACGATACCAGCGTGACTGTTGCCAACGAAGTCAGTGGATACCACTTCGGCCGAGTTCACCCAGTCGATTTGCTTATTCAGCGCAGAGTACAACGATTGCTCACGTAGGAAGTTGTTCACTTCTTCTACTGTGGTGTCGCGCTTTAAGTTCAATGACAAAATAGCCATAGACACGTTAGGCGTTGGCACACGAATGGCGTTACCCGTTAGCAAGCCTTTTAGCTCAGGCAATGCTTTGGCTACGGCCTTGGCTGCACCAGTTTCAGTAATAACCATGTTCAGCGGTGCGCTACGGCCACGACGATCACCTTTATGGTAGTTGTCGATTAGGTTTTGGTCGTTGGTGTAAGAATGAACAGTTTCTACGTGGCCATTTTCAATACCGTACTCATCGTTAATCACTTTAAGCACAGGGGTAATGGCGTTAGTAGTACAAGAAGCGGCAGATAGAATTTTATCGCTTGGCTCAATCATGTTGTTATTGATGCCATACACGATATTTTTCAAATCGCCTTTGCCAGGAGCCGTTAGCAACACACGCGCTGCACCTTTGCAGTTTAAGTGCTGAGCTAGGCCGTCTTCATCACGCCATACACCTGTGTTGTCGATCACTAGGGCATTCTTAATACCGTACTTGGTGTAATCCACTTCGGCTGGGCTGCTGGCGTAAATAATTTTAATGTAGTTACCGTTAGCAATAATAACTTCGTTTTCGACATCCACGCTTAAGGTGCCACGGAATGGGCCGTGAATAGAGTCGCGACGCAATAAAGAAGCCCGTTTGGCTAAATCATCACCCTTGCCTTTGCGCACAACAATGGCACGCAAGCGCAAGCCACGGCCACTGCCTGATTTTTCGATAAGAATACGAGCCAACAAACGACCAATACGACCAAAACCGTATAAAACCACGTCGCGGTTTTCGCCGTCTTCTTGGTTTTTACCAATAATGTCGGCCAATTCAGCATTTAAGAAAGTTTGAAGATCGCCACCGTTGGCTTCTTTTTTGTATTTAACCGCCAGCTTGCCAATGTCGATGTTGGCGTGGCTGATATCCATATCGCTTAATGCAGTTAGAATGGGGAAAGTATCTTGAACAGACAGACCTTCTTCTTCCATGTGACGCACAAAACGGTGTGCTTTTAATAAGTCCATTACAGAGCGGTTGATGATTGGGCGACCATAAATAGCGGTAACCACGCTCTTGTTACGGAATAGACCACCAATCAATGGAATCATGGACTCTGCGGTTGCTTCGCGCTTAATCCAGTCTTGCAAACAGGCTTCGTGCTTATCTTGGCTCACTCGGATCACCTTTAGTTAAACGTTATGGCTAAAAATAGGTGCCGTATTATGCCCACACAAAACGTTAGGGTCTAGTAAGTAAAAAATGTAAAAAAACTACAAAAACAAACACCTTATTAACAGCTTGCTGCCATTCCGCTACACTGCCGCCTTTATTTTATTTGCGAAGTTTAAGGACTTGTTATGGCCAGCCCTCTCTTACCGCCCATTCCCGAACGCGCCGGCGAGCGTTATTTTTGGGGGAATGTGCAAGGTGCCGCCAAAGCCTTAG
>JBASZG010000149.1:0-7457 GCA_049277875.1 Venatoribacter sp. | reverse complement strand
CGCCGTAGGTTGGCTCTAAAATCTCTTTAAGGCATTCGTGTTCAAAATCGGGGTGTGGGTAGGCTACTTTGGCGCGGCCATGCTTGCGGTTAATAAAGTCGTCCACCATGCCCGATTCCAGTGGGCCGGGGCGAAACAGCGCCACCAAGGCAATCATGTCTTCGATGTTGTCGGGTTGCAGGCGGCGGATTAGGTCTTTCATACCGCGCGATTCAAGCTGGAATACGGCGGTGGTTTGGGCGCTTTTGAGCAGGGTAAAAGAGGGCGCGTCGTCTAGCGGAATACGGCTGATATCGACTAAATCCAGCCCTTTGGCGGCGTTTTTGCGGTTAATGGTTTCCAGTGCCCATTTAATAATGGTCAGGGTGCGCAGGCCCAAGAAGTCGAACTTAACCAAGCCCACTTCTTCAACGTCGTTTTTATCGAACTGAGTAACCAAGTTCGCACCACCTGGGTCGCAGGCGGTGGCCGAGAAATCGGTGAGCACGGTTGGGGCAATTACCACACCGCCTGCGTGTTTGCCGGTTTGGCGGGCTAAGCCTTCGAGTTTTAATGCCATTTCCCAGATTTCTTGGGCGTCTTCATCGCCGGCTAAAAATTCGTTAATGGCAGGCTCGGCTTCAAGGGCTTTGTTTAGCGACATGCCGGGGTCGGGTGGAATCAGCTTGGATAGTTTGTCGGCCAAACCGAACGATTTACCCTGCGCTCGCGCTACGTCACGCACCACTGCTTTGGCGGCCATGGTGCCGAAAGTAACAATTTGCGATACCGCCAAGCGGCCATAGTTGTCGGCCACATAGTCGATAACGTCGCCGCGCTGGTTCATGCAGAAGTCGATGTCGAAGTCGGGCATGGATACCCGCTCTGGGTTTAAGAAGCGTTCGAACAGTAGGTCGTATTCCAGCGGGTCGAGGTCGGTAATTTTAAGGGCATAGGCCACTAATGAGCCTGCGCCCGAACCACGACCGGGGCCAACAGGAATGTTGTGGTCTTTGGCCCATTGGATAAAGTCCATCACGATTAAGAAATAGCCGGGAAAGCCCATTTGAATAATAATGTCCAGCTCAAATTTCAGGCGTTCGTCGTAGGGCTTACGTTTTTCTTGGTAGTCGGGGGCAGTTTTATCCAGCAAAACAGCCAAGCGTTCTTCTAGGCCGTTTTCAGAAATTTTGGTGAAAAACTCGCCTTCGTCCATGCCTTCTGGAATGGGGTAGTCGGGCAAGTAGTAGGTGCCGGTTTTAATAACGACGTTGCAGCGTTTGGCAATTTCGAGGGTGTTTTCCAGTGCCGAGGGCAGGTCGGCAAACAGCTCGGTCATTTCTTCTGGGCTGCGGAAATATTGGTTGCTGCTGTATTCTTTGGGGCGGCGTTTGTCGTCTAGGGTAAAACCTTGGCCAATAGAAACGCGCGTTTCGTGGGCTTCATAGTCGGCTTCGTTGGGGTCTTCTTTGCTAATGAAGCGCACGCTGTTGGTGGCTACCAAGGGTATTTGGTGCTTAGTACCTAGGGCAATGCTGCCTTTAATTACGATTTCTTCACCGCTGTGGCCGGTGCGCTGCACATCAAGATAAAAGCGGTCGCCAAAGTGGTGTTGATATTCTAAGGCTAAGGTTTCGGCATCGTCAGGACGGCCACGAATAAGGCACTGGCCAATGTCGCCTTCGCGTGCGCCTGAAAGCAGAATTAACCCAGCGTTTTGGGCAAACAGGGCGGCTTTGGTAAGAAGTGGTTTGTCGTATTTTTGGTTGTCGCGGTAGGCGTTAGAAATGAGTTCGCGGAGGTTTTTGTAGCCTTCTTCGTTTTGGCAAAACAGCGTTAATACAAAGGGCTGGTCTTCGGCTTCGGGGTTTTCTAGCCAAATGTCGGCACCCAGAACGGGTTTTACGCCAGCGCTTAGGCATTCTTTAAAGAATTTAAGCAGGGCATACAGGTTGCTGTGGTCGCTGATGGCCAAAGCGGGCATGCCCAATGCTTTGGCCTTAGCAATAAGCGGCTTAATTCGTACGGTACTGTCATACAGTGAGTATTCAGAATGCACCCGCAGGTGCACAAAATTAGCCGCCATAGTGTCTTAAGCCTTGGCGCGGCCTTTAAATTCACCGGTGCGGGTGTCTACTTCGATGGCTTCGCCAATTTCAATGAAAGAGGCAACTTGCAATTCATAGCCGTTTTCTAATTTGGCTACTTTCATTACTTTGCCAGAGGTGTCGCCACGAGCCGATGGCTCGGTGTAGGCTACGGTGCGCACGATGGTAACAGGCAGTTCAATGCTGATGGCTTTGCCTTCGTAGAAGGTGGCTTCGCATTCTTCGGTCATGCCGTCGCTGATAAAGTTGATGGCTTCGCCTAGGTTTTCTTTTTCAACTTCTACAGGGTTGTATTCTTCGTCCATAAATACATAAAGTGGGTCGGCAAAGTAAGAGTAGGTTACTTGGCGACGCTCAAGAATAATGGGTTCGAATTTGTCGTCGGCTTTAAATACAGGCTCTTGAGTAGAACCAGTAAGCAGGTTTTTTAGCTTCATTTTCATAACCGAAGCGTTACGGCCCGATTTGTTAAATTCGGCTTTTAAAACCACCCAAGGTTGGCCTTCGATGTCCATCACTTGGCCGGCGCGAAATTCTTGTGCTGTTTTCATAATTAGTTTCTCGAAGTTAGGTTTAAGTGGGCTTATAAAAGGGCGCTACTATAGCGTATTTTGCGCATACAAGACCAGATTGGCGCTTAAGCTGCCTAAATTTTTTAGTTGATTTTGCCAAGCTTTGGCTTGGTTTGCCCAGTTATCTAAGCTACCTAACAATGCCTGCCAGTTAAAAGCGGCGGGCGTGGGTTGATTCCAAGCGTTGAATGCTTCAGTGACCCGTTCGGCTAAGGCCACAGGCATGGCTTGGCGGTAACGCTGTAAGAATGCATCCAGCTTAACCAAGTGAGCGTCTTCTTGTTGCTGGTAAATATGCCAGATCAGCGGTAAGCCCAGCATTTGAGCGCGCACAAAGGATTCTTCACCACGCACAAAGTTAAGCTGGCAGGTGGCTAATAAGCCGTCGTACTGCTCTTGTGGCATAAAGGGCAGATTGGAAATACGCAGTTGTTTCGGTGAATTGTGCTGCTGCCACTGTTCTAACTGCTGGCTAATTCGCCCTTGTGGAACTAGCAGGTGCACTGGGCTGTGGTGCTGGTTTAGTGCGTTAAGCAGGCCAGTTAATTGGCTGTTTTCATAGGCAAATAAGCTGATGTGCAAGGGCAGGGTGGCCAGTTCGGAATCTAAGCCAAACTCGTTAAATAGCTTGGCGCGTTCGGTTTGGTTTTGCATTTTATCGGCCAGTTCAAGCAGCTCTGGCTCCCACAGTAAGCCGCCTGTTTTTGCGCTAAAGCCAGGGAAGAAAAAGGTTTTTTTTAGGCCATGCACAGGCGATGGCGCGCAGTGCACGCCTTCTACCCAGCTTTCGGCGCTTAGGTATTCAAGGTTGATCCAAATTGGGGCTTGGGTGCGCTGTTTCATGCTTTGAATAACGGCGTTGGGTAGGTCGCAGGCAAAGGCTTCAATGACAACTTCGGCTTGCTCTAGGCTGGCGCTTGGCACAAAAGGTTCACACCAATGGCGCACGCAAATTTGGCCGCAATGCTGCTCTGCAACAAGCAGAGCGGCTGGGTGAATGGCTTGAAAGCTGGTTAGGTCGTCTACCCACAGGGTGACTTGCTGGTTTAATTGGCTGAGCTGCTTGGCTAAACGCCAGCACACGCCAATATCGCCAAAGTTATCAACCACTTTGCAGAAAATATGCCATTGCATATTACATATCCTGCAGGGGGTGCTTATCCGGCCAGTAAAAATGGGTCATTTCATTTACCCACTCGCGTGGCACTTGCTGAATATTGGCGTGCTGCCATTTAGGTTGAAAGTCTTTATCCACCACCATGGCGCGAATGCCTTCGGCAAAGTCGGGGTGGCGCACCGATTGATAAGCCATTTCTAGCTCCCACTGCACGGCTTCTTTTAGGCTCATGCGAGCGCCTTCTTCAAGCTGGCGCATAATTATGTGGGCGGTGGCTGGGCAGCCATTTAGGTAGTTTTGAATGCCTTGTTGCAGCCAAGGGTTTTTGCCCTCGTGGGCGCGCATGGCCTGGTCGATTTTCTCTAGTTTCAGCTCTTTGAATAGTTTTTTTAACGAACGCTCGGCGCTGTTTAATTCGCTTTTAGGAAAGCCAGTGGCTTGCTGTTCCATGCCTTGCAGCAAGGCGCGCACTTGGCGGTGGTTTTCGGCGTTACTGAGTTTCCAGTCCAGTTGTAATAAGCCGTCTATCACTTGTTGTTGCTGGTTGTGATTTAGCGCGTAGTTGGTGAGCTTAAGCTGTTTGCAATCTACCGCATTCATATGGCTGCCCGACAAGCCCATCCAATGGCCAAAGGGTTTGGGTAAGTGCGATAAGTACCAAGTGGCGGCCACGTCGGGGAATAAACCAATGCGTATTTCTGGCCATGCAAGCTTAAGTGTTTCGGTGCCAACACGGTGGTTGGCTGCAATAAATAGCCCCAAACCGCCACCCATAACAAAGCCATTACCCCAAGCAATTAAGGGTTTATTAAATAAATGCAGGTGGTAGTTTTTGCGGTATTCGCCTAAAAAGAAGGCGTCGGCGTAACTTAAATGTTCTTCGCCTTGGGCTTTCATGCTGTTGTAAAGCTTGCGAATATCGCCGCCCGCGCAAAAGGCTTTGTCGCCAGCACCGCGCAGCAGCACCGCCACAACATTTACTTTTTCTTGCCATTTGCGAAATTGCTCGTCAATTTGGTTCACCATATCCAGATCAACGGCATTCATTGCCTTGGGTGCGTTAAGGGTGAATACGCCAATTTGATGCCCAGAGGCAGTGGTGATGGTTTCGGCCAAAATGCTGGGTTCAAGCATGAAGATTACCTTTGTACTAAAAACTCGTAGTAAAAATAAAACTTTGGTTGTGCATACTACACTTTTTTAGCGTTTCAGCACGGCGCAGTTCTAAAGAAGCTAATGCCACAAAGGTTAAACTAAGCCTAAGAACGAGTGCGCTGCTGAATAAAACGAGCAATGTTGGCGCGCTCAAACAAAGCCACCAGTACAATGGAAATGGCAAAGGGCACAATAAAATAAAACAAGCGAAAAATAAGCAGGGCGGCAAGCAAGTCGGCTTGGTTAATATCGGGTAGAGCAATAAAAAACATCACTTCCAGCACGCCCAAACCACCTGGTGCATGCGACAGCAAAGCTGCAGAAAATGAGGCCAAGAATATGCCTAGCACCACTAAGTAACCGGGGTTGCTATCCATTGGCAGGGCAAAATAAATAATTCCTGCGGCACCTAAAATTTCGGCTGGGCCAACCAATAACTGCTGCGACACGATGCGCAAACGTGGGTAGCGCAAGACAAAAGAGCGAATTTTTAATGGCGGTAAATTTAAGGCGCTGCCAAGAACATAAAGTGCAGTGAACAACAGCATACCGGCACCAATGGCGTAGGAACCTGCAACGGGAAAATCTTGCCAAAAATAACCAAGTAACTCAGGGTGCAACAACAGCACCACGCCGCCTAAGGCAATGCCTGCCAAGGCAAAAGTGAAAGAGCACAAAGCCACCAACACTCCAACTTCGGCGGCGCTTAAGCCCTTCGATGAGTAAGCGCGATAACGCACCAGCGCACCAGAAACCACCGAAGCACCAATGTTATGCGCCAAAGCGTAGGTGGTGAACGAAGTGGCGCATACAAACCCAAGCGGTACCTTTCTGCGCAAGTGTTGCAAAGCAATGCGGTCGTAACCTGCCAGCGCACCAAAGGCTAATAAAGTGCAAACAGTGGCCATTAACCAATGGTGATGAGGCACCGCCGCAAAGCTTGCCAGTACGTCATCCAGAGAAATATTTCTAAGCTGCTTAACTAATAACCATATTGACAACACAACCGCGAATACGCCAATAACTGGCCAGATATAGTCTTTGCTTAACTTCATTGAACTTCCTGTGCTTAGGGGTCATGCGAACCAGTAAATGAGGCGGCATTATATACTTAAAAGCCATTGGCGTAAGGGTAAAATAACGCGCACAAAATGAGGGTTTGGCTTTACCCAGCAAGAGATAAGCGGTTGGTATAATTTGCGCTTCTTGGTCTGTAGGTGTATAAATCGCGGGATTTTGCGCCCGTGTTTCATTCGCCATAAACAAACAACCTTCGACGAGCGAAATAAGCCCCATAAGAGCTAGGCGCAACAGACATCTTTGATTTTCAAAACAAGGTGAAATCCTGATGGCTACACAACCCATAGACGTACTTTTAGTCGGTGGCGGTGTAATGAGCGTTACTCTTGGCACATTACTCTCTAAGCTCGACCCAAGCCTTAAAATTACCTTGGTCGAACGCCTCGACCAAATTGCCAGCGAAAGCACCAGCGGCTGGAACAACGCAGGAACAGGCCATGCTGGCTACTGCGAACTGAACTACACCCCAGAAGACGACAATGGCAACGTAACCATTGAGCGTGCCTTTGCTATTAACAGCAACTTTGAAGTGTCGTTGCAGTTTTGGAGCTACTTGGTAAAAACCGGTGGTTTGCCATCTCCTAAAAAATTTATTAACCCAACACCGCATTCAAGCTTTGTTTGGGGCGAAAAAAACGTGGCCTTCTTGCGCCAGCGTCATCAAAAAATGAGCGCGCATCACTTATTCCAAGATATGGAATACAGCGAAGACCCAGAAGTAATTAAAAAGTGGATGCCATTAATTATGGCAGGCCGCAAAGCCGGTGAAAAAGTAGCCGCTACCCGCATGCCCTATGGCAGCGACGTAGACTTTGGCTCGCTCACCCGCAATCTTGGTGCTCACCTGTTAGAAAATCCTAACTTTAAACTGTTCACCAATACCGAAGTGCACAGCTTGCAACAACAAGAAGACAGCTCTTGGACTGTCGGCGTGAAAAACCGCAAATCTGGCTCTAACACCAGCATCAACGCTAAGTTTGTATTCTTAGGCGCAGGCGGCGGTGCCTTGCCACTTTTACAAGCGGCAGGTGTAAAAGAAAGCCTAGGTTATGGTGGCTTCCCTGTTTCTGGCCAATGGCTGGTGTGCAAAAACCCAAGCATTGTGAAACAACACCACGCCAAAGTGTATGGCAAAGCTGCCTTTGGCGCGCCACCCATGTCTGTGCCTCACTTAGACACTCGTATTATTAACGGCGAACCTGCCTTGTTATTTGGCCCTTACGCTGGCTTTACCACTAAGTTCTTAAAAGAAGGCTCTTGGATAGACCTAATTGCCTCGGTGAAACCCAACAACTTGCTACCTATGATGCAAGTGGGCATGACCAATATGGACTTAACCCGCTACTTAATTAGCGAAGTGATGCAGTCGCACAAATCACGCGTAGAAACCCTGCGCCAATACTTCCCAGAAGCCAAAGACAGCGATTGGACCATCTCTCATGCTGG